>NZ_BAAGPL010000019.1:351169-365659 GCF_054784195.1 Kocuria himachalensis | reverse complement strand
CCGGCCCCGGGCCCCGTCGTTCCCGCGGTCACTTCTCCCAGGGGGCCCTGATGGGGTAGTAGCGCTCCAGGAACTGCGTCATCCGCTCCGCGCGCTCGGGACCGGGCACCTCCGGGAAGCTGCCGTCGTTGAGGCAGAACATGTCCAGATTGCGCCGGCCGAGCAGCTTCTCCATCTGCTGCAGCCCGGAGCGGGTGGTGGTGTCCACGTACTCCGTGCGGGCCGTCTCCTGGGTCACGGCCCGGCCGGTCAGCAGCGCGTAGTAGTGGTAGAGCGAGTTCGTGACCGAGATGTTGTCCGCCGCGCGGAAGCGGCTGGACGCCGTGCGGGCGAACTCCGCCGGGAACTCCTGCTCCATCTCGGCCACCACGCTGCGGCGCAGGGGCGCGGCGCAGTGCTGCAGGTGGCGGGTGGTGATCCGGCCGAAGCGCTCCCACAGGAGCCGGCGGTTCACGCGGGCGGCGTTCTCGAAGCCGGAGCGCTCGGCGGAGTTCTCGCCGAGGCCGATCCGGGTCTCGTTCTCCACGAACTTCGTGATCCCGCCCGGCGAGAAGAACAGCGCCGGGCCGATCGGGCGGCCGAAGAACATGTCGTCGTTGGAGTACAGGTAGTGCTCCGAGAGCCCCTCGATGTGGTGCAGCTGCGCCTCCACCGCCTGGGAGTTGTAGATCGGCAGCGCCGAGGTGTCCGCGAAGAACTCCTCGTTGCGCACGATCCGCACCCGCGGGTGCTCGGCCAGCCACGCCGGCGGCCGGGAGTCGGTGGCGATGTAGATGTTGCGCACCCACGGCGCGAACATGTGCACCGAGCGCAGGGCGTACTTGAGCTCGTCGACCTGCCGGAAGCGGGCCTCGTGCGCGTCGCCCTCGCCCACGACGGCGTCGGCCATGTACGAGGCCCGGACCTTGCGGTACTCCTCGTCGGATCCGTCCACCCACGAGAAGATCATGTCGATCTCGAAGTCGATGTCGATGGCGTGGTCGGCGAACATGTTCTCGATCGTGGGCCAGGTGAGGCCGAAGCGCACCACGGTGCCGCGCACGGCCTCGGCCACCGGGACGGTGCGCCGGGTCAGCGAGTTCTCGATGGGCAGCCGGATCTCGTCCTCGCCGAACTCCCACAGCTCCACCTGCACCCCGGTGCCGGCGCCGTAGTAGAGCTTGGCCTCGGCGGAGTAGTGGGGCCGGAACAGCCGCAGCACCCGGGCGTTGCGGCGGGAGGACAGCTCGCCGTCGGCCAGCAGCTGCACGGTCTTCTTCTTGGTGTCCATCGGCTTGACGTAGTACGGCTCGCCCACGGCCGCGTCCACCAGGGCCTGCCGCAGGCGGGACCGGTCCTTGAGGTCCACGGCGATGACGGGGCGCTCGTCGTTGCCCCGCACCAACAGGTAGTCGACGCCCGCGGAGTCCAGGACCCCGCGCAGGAACAGCAGGTTCTGGACCATGACGTCGTGCGGGGTCTGGTCCGTGATCCGCAGGGCGAAGCGGTCCTTGTAGCGGACGACGTCCTCGCGCTGGTCCAGGGCCGCAGCGGAGGCGCGGGACGCCGAGCGGAACACCTCGCCGTCCGCGCCGTCCTCGGGTGCCGCGAAGTACTCTGCGCCGAGCAGGGTCGTGTTGATGGTGCCTCCTCATGATGTCGGGCCGCCGGGGCGGCGATCTCATGATAAGCCGCAACGGCCGGACTCAGGAGGAGAGGGGCTGGCAGCGCCCGCAGAACCACACCGCCCGGTCCCGCGGCGGCCCGGGATACGGTTCGCCGGGCACGAGCTCGGCGTCGTCGATCCGCGCCTCCCGGATCGGGGACCCGCACCGGCGGCACGGCTGACGGCCGCGGCCGTAGACCCAGAACTGCTCGCCGCGGCGGGCCGGACCGCCCACCGTGGAGCGCTGCGAGCGGTCCCGGTTGACGTGCAGCAGCCGGTGGGAGAGGTCCACGACCGCGCCGAGGTCCGGGACGTCGGCCACCGGCGTGAAGGGGTGCAGCCGCTGCAGGAACAGCACCTCGTTGCGGTAGACGTTGCCGATCCCGGCGAGGTTGCGCTGGTCCATCAGGGCGGCCCCCACGGGACGGCGGGGGTGGCGGGCGAGCCGGGCCAGGGCCTCGGCCCGGTCCCAGTCGGGGCCCAGCAGATCCGGGCCGAGGTGGCCCACGAGCTCGTCCTCGTCGGCCGTGGCCACGAGGTCCAGCATGCCGAGGTCGAAGCCGACGGCCTGCGCCGCCGCGTTCTCGAGCACCGCCCGCGCCTGGTGGGCGGGGCGCCGCCACCGGGCGCCGCGCGGGTAGACGTGCCACATGCCCTCCATGAGCAGGTGGGAGTGCAGGGTGAGCGGAGGCAGGGCCTCCGGGCCGCCGTCCACGCGGACCAGGAGGTGCTTGCCCCGCGGCACCACCTCGGTCACGGTGCGCCCCGACAGGTCCGCGGTGGCGATCGACGGGAACCGGAGGTCGCTGCGGGTCAGGACCTTCCCGACCAGGGCGCGGCGCAGCAGGGCGGCCTGGCGGTAGACGGTGTCACCCTCGGGCACGGCCGCCCCCGGGATCCGGGTCCGCGCTCATCGGCGCATCCTCAGTCCGCGCGGCGTCGAGTAGAACCCGCCGGCCAGCAGGGACTCCCGCACCGCGGTCTCGACGGGGCCGTGCCCCAGGACCCCGGCGCCGTTGACCTTCTCGACGGTCAGCTTGTCCACCGCGCCCCGGCGGACGGTCTCGGCCACGGCGGGCCCGGTGGCGGCGAGGGCGGCCGTGTCCTCCGTGAACGCGAGGACGGTCCGGCCGCCGCGCTCGACGTACAGGACCAGGGCGCCGTCCACGAGGACGACGACGGCGCCCGCCTTCCGCCCGGGCCGGTGCCGCCCCGCGGGCACGTCCCCGCCGTCCGGGGCGGGGACGGACACGGGCTCCGGCCACTCGAGCGCCGCCCCGTAGGGGTTGGCGGGATCGGTGGCGGCGAGCGCCAGCGCCACGGGCTCCTCGGCGCGGACCTGGTCGTCGGTGCTGAACGTGCGGAGGTGGTCCACCGTGGCGGCCTGCGCGAACTGGGCGGCGCCCAGGCCCTCGATGAAGTAGCCGCGGCGGGCCCGGCCCGTGTCCTCGAGCGTGGAGAGCACCTTGTACACGGTGGCGAAGCCGCCGGGGAGCTCCTCGACCGCCACCGGGCCCTTGGTCACCACCCCGTAGCGGTCCATGAGCAGCTCCGCGGTGGCCGACGCCCGCAGCGTGGGGTCGAGCGGCTCGGGGCGCAGCATCGACCAGCGCCCGGCCACGAGCGGGGAGTCGTGGCGCTCCAGGGTGGCGGCCCCGGCCGGGGCACGCAGCCCCCCGCCGATCCCCGGACGGGAGGACGCCCCGGGCCGCAGCCGGGCGGCACCGCGGCGGGACGTGGAGCGCCCGCGCGGGGCCCGGGACTTGTGTCGGTGGGCGGCCTGCCCACCGGAGAGCAGGGAGCGCACGGGCAGGAAGGTGTCGTTGGTGACCAGCCCGGACCAGACGAGGTTCCACAGCGCCGTGGTCAGCTCCGGGGCGGGAACGGGGTCCCCGGCGGCGTCGAGCAGGCCCAGCAGCTGCGGGAAGAACCACGCGCCGCCGGGGGCCAGGACGTCGAGGACCCGCCGCTCCAGCGTGGAGTCCAGGGCCGCCGCCGCGACCGCGAGGGTCTCGGCCGGCGGCAGGGTGAGCTGCGCGGCCTCGCTCAGGTGCAGCGACACCCACCCGTCGTCGCCCGCCAGGGACCCCGCGCCGGACCAGAGGATCTCCCCGGTGGCGGTCAGCTCGTCCAGCAGCTCGGGCCGGTAGTCGGCCACCCGGGCCGCGAGCACGAGCGGCTCCCAGGCCGAGGCGGGGACGGCGACGCCCGCGAGCTGGTCCACCACCGTCAGCACCCCGTCCTCGCCGCGCAGCTGGTGGCCGCGGCCGACGTGCTGCCAGGCCGGCAGGAACCGGGCGTAGACCTGCCCGGAGACGGGCTCCACGTCCCGGCGCAGGGCGGCCAGCGAGCGGCGGCGGATCCGGCGCAGCACCTCCGCCTCGCACCACTCGGAGGCCGCCGGGCCGGCCCCGCCGCCGTCGGGGCGCACCGGCCGGAACTCGCCCTCCACCACGCGCCGGTCCGCGGCCAGCCGCTCCAGCGTGGTGCGCACCACGGCCGTGCCCAGCCCGAGACGCGCCGCGGCCTCGTCCACGGTGAAGGGCCCGTGGGTGCGGGCGTAGCGGGAGACGAGGTCGGCCAGCGGGTCCTCGACCGGCTCCACGAAGGCCAGCGGCACCCCCATGGGCAGGGGCACCCCCAGCGCGTCCCGCAGCCGGGACGCGTCCTCGATCGCGGCCCAGTGCTCGACGCCGCGCAGGTGCACCCGCAGGGCGCGGTTGGCGGACACGAGCTGGTCGAGCCACCCGGCGGCGACGTCCTCGGGGCACGCGGCCTCCGGGTCCCCGGGGTCCTGGAGCCGCCGGACGGCCTCGGCGGTGGTGAGCGGGCCGAGCAGGCGCAGCAGGTCGGCCGCGCCCTCGATCCCGCGCAGCCGCCGGTCCGGAGCCAGACGCTGCAGCTCCGCCTCCGTGCGCTCGATGACCTCGGGGTCCAGCAGCTCCCGCAGCTCGGCGCGGCCCAGGAGCTCGTTGAGCAGGGCGGCGTCGAGGGAGAGGACGGCCGCCTTGCGCTCGGCCAGCGGCGAGTCGCCCTCGTAGAGGAACTGGGCCACGTAGCCGAAGAGCAGGGTGCGGGCGAAGGGCGAGGGCTGCTCCGTGGTGGTCTCGACCACCCGGATCGCGCGCCGCTCGACCGCCCGGTGCAGCTCCTTGAGCGCGGGCAGGTCGTAGACGTCCTGGAGGCACTCGCGGATCGTCTCCAGGATGATCGGGAACTGCGGGTACTTCCGGGCGACGTCCAGCAGCTGCGCCGAGCGCTGGCGCTGCTGCCACAGCGGGGAGCGCCGGCCGGGGTCGCGCCGGGGCAGCAGCAGGGCCCGTGCGGCGCACTCCCGGAACCGGGACGCGAACAGCGCGGAGCCGCCCACCTCCTCGGTGACGATCTGGTCGAGCTCGTCGGCGTCGAAGAGGAACAGCTCCGCCCCCGGGGGCTCGTCCTCCATGGCCGGCACGCGCAGCACGATGCCGTCGTCGGCGGCCTGCGCGGAGCCGTCCAGCCCGTACCGCTCGTGCAGCCGGGCCCCCACGGCCAGCGCCCACGGGGCGTGCACGGGCATCCCGAACGGCGAGTGCAGCACCACGCGCCAGTCCCCGAGCTCGTCGTGGAAGCGCTCGACGACGAACAGCCGGTCCGACGGGACCTGCCCCACCGCCTCCTTCTGCTCGCCCACGTAGGCCAGCAGGTTGTCGGACGCCCACTCGTCGAGACCGGCCGAGCTCAGCCGGGCACGGGCATCCTCCTCGGAGGCCCCGGCGATCTCGCGGTTGAACCGGCCCACCGCGCGCCCCAGCTCCACGGGCCGGCCGGGACCGTCGCCGTGCCAGAACGGCAGCTTGCCCGGCACGCCCGGGGCGGGGGAGACGATGACGCGGTCGTGGGTGATCTCCTCGATCCGCCAGCTCGAGGCGCCCAGGGCGATCACGTCCCCCACGCGGGACTCGTAGACCATCTCCTCGTCGAGCTCGCCCACCCGCTTGGAGTTCTTCCCGTCCTGCTCGCCCACGAGGTAGACCGCGAACAGGCCGCGGTCCGGGATCGTGCCGCCGGAGGTCACGGCCAGGCGCTGCGCCCCGGGCCGGCCCTCGATGGTGCCGGTCTCCCGGTCCCACACGATCCGGGGGCGCAGCTCGGCGAACTCGTCGGACGGGTAGCGGCCCGCGAGCAGGTCCAAAGTGGCGTCATAGGCGGAGCGCGGCAGGGTCAGGAACGGGCAGGACCGGCGGACGGTGTCGAACCACTCCTCGACGTCGATCGGCCCCAGCGCGGTCGCCGCGACGGTCTGCTGGGCCAGGACGTCCAGGGGGTTGAGCGGGACCGCGAGCGGCTCGATCCGGCCCTGCAGCATCCGCTCCACCGTGACCGCGGCGTCCAGCAGGTCCCCGCGGTGCTTCGGGTAGAACCAGCCGCGCGAGACCTCGCCCACCTGGTGGCCGGCGCGGCCTACGCGCTGGAGGCCCGAGGCCGCCGAGGGCGGGGCCTCGATCTGGACCACCAGGTCCACCGCGCCCATGTCGATGCCCAGCTCCAGGGAGGACGTGGCCACGACACAGCGCAGCCGGCCGGTCTTGAGGTCGTCCTCGATCACCGCCCGCTGGTCCTTCGAGACCGAGCCGTGGTGGGCGCGGGCCAGCACCGGCGCCGCGCCCTCGTAGCGGCCGGTCTGCCGGCGCAGGTCCGCGGGCTCGGCGGCGGCGGCGCCGAACGGGTCTCGCCCGGTCAGAGCGGAGCGCAGCACGTCCCCGACCTGCTGGGGCGCGGCACCCGCTCGGTATCTGGGCGCTCCCTCGTCGTGCGGACCGGTGCCGACCCGGTCGAAGCTGTCCGGGTCGAAGCTGTCCGGGCCGGTGCTGTCCGGGTCGGTGCTGTCCGGGTCGGTGCCGTGGCGCGGGGCGCCGCCGTCCGGGACCGAGTGCTCCACCCGGAAGGCGTAGATCTCGTTGAGCCGCGCCGTGAGTTTCTCGGCGAGGCCGCGGGAGTTGGCGAACACGATGGTCGACCGGTTCTCGAGCACCAGGTCCACGACCCGCTCCTCGACGTGCGGCCAGATCGACGCCGTGGTCGTGGGGGCGAGGGCGTCGAGGTCGTCGTCCCCGAAGGCGGAGCCGGCCAGGGACGGCGAGGCGCTCGGCCCGCCGAGCACGGTCATGTCCGGGATGGGCACCGAGACCGTGAGGTCCCACGTCTTGTCCGTCCGCGGCGCGACGACGGTGACCGGCTCCCGGCCGCCCAGGAACCGGGCGACCGTCTCGATCGGCTCGACGGTCGCGGACAGCCCGATGCGCTGCACCGGCTGCTCCAGCAGGGCGTCCAGGCGTTCGAGCGTGAGCGCCAGGTGCGCCCCCCGCTTGGTGCCGGCCACGGCGTGCACCTCGTCCACGATGACCGTCTGCACGTCCGTGAGGGTCTCCCGCGCCTTGGAGGTCAGCATCAGGTACAGCGACTCGGGGGTCGTGATGAGGATGTCCGGGGGGTTCGTGAGCAGGGCCCGGCGGATCGCCTGGGGCGTGTCCCCGGAGCGGACGCCCACGCTGATCTCCGGCGGCTCGATCCCGGCGTGCCGCGCCGTCTGCGAGATGCCGATCAGGGGGGCCCGCAGGTTGCGCTCCACGTCCACGCCCAGGGCCTTGAGCGGGGAGATGTAGAGGACCCGGGTCCCGCGCCGCCCGCCCGCCGTGCTCGCCGAGCGGGCCTTGGCCCGCAGGGTCCCCCCGCCGGCCGGTGTGCCGCCCGCAGGGCCGGCAGTGCTGCCGGCAGTGCTGCCGGTGTTGGTGCCGGCGGCACCGCCGCCGGGCGCGGCCTCGGCCACGAACCGGTCCAGCGCCCACAGGAACGCGGCGAGGGTCTTGCCGGAGCCGGTGGGCGCCACGATCAGGGCGTGGCGGCGCGCGGCGATCGCTCGCCACGCGCCCTCCTGGGCGGCGGTGGGCGCGGCGAACGCACCCGAGAACCAGGCCCGGGTGTGCTCGGTGAACAGGCTCAGGGCTGGTTCAGGCGCCAAAGCCCTGGATCTCGAGCTGGTGGATCCGCGGGTCTCCGCAGGCCTCCACGGGGAAGGGGATCACGACGGACTCCGTGTTCTCGGGCGGGTAGACGCGCAGCCCGGTGGCGGTCCGGGCGTCGCAGGTCGGGTGGTTGCCGGCCTGGCTCACGCGCAGGCCGGCGGTGACGGACTCCCCGGGTGCCACGACCTGGCCGGTGCCGGGGACGGTGGCGTCCCGCAGGGCCGGGGAACCGATCATCGCGCCGGTGGCGTCGACGAAGGACACCCCGGCGTAGCCGGCCAGCGTGCACGGGTCCTCGCCCGCGTTGGTGAGGACGACGTCCACGTGGACCGAGCCGGCGGCGCCGCCCACGGGGGCGGCTGCGACCTCCAGCTGGGACGTGGTGCACAGGCGCGAGCCGCCCCCGGTGCGCGTGCCCGCGGTGGTGCCGCCGGCAGCCGTGCCGTCGCCCTCCGCGGGGGCGTCGGCGCCGCCGCCGTCCGTCCGGTCCTCGGCCGTCCCGTTCTCCGTCGTGGCGTCCGCGGCGGACTCCTCCGCCGGGTCGTCGGCCGCACGGGGCTCCACCGGTTCGGCGGTGCCCTGCCCGCCGGACTGCCCGTCGTCCTGCTCCTCGGCCCCGTCCCCGGCCGGCTCCGTGGCGTCACGCGCCTCGGTGGCCGGGGCGGTCTCCGGCGGCGCCGCCGCGGTGGCGACCCCGCTCTCGGCGGGGGCGCCGGACGTGCCGGCCTGATCCGTTGCCTCGCCCGCGCAGGCGGTGAGGAGCAGGGCGGCGGCGAGGGCGAGGGCGCCCAGGGCGGGGCGGGAAGCGGGGGAGAGCGAAGACACGGGGGATATCCTCCTCGAGCGGACGTCGTGGCGTGCCACGGCCCGGGAAGCGATCCCTCCCAGGCTCTTCATTTTAGGCAGGGCCACCGACACCACGGCCGGAGGCGTGCGCGTCCCGGCCGGTCCCGCTCCCGGCGCGCGCTACCGCTCGCCGGGCTCCGCCGGGGGCAGCGCCGCGCGCATCACCTCGGCGAGGTGGACGCCGTCGGCGCCGGTGCCCTGGGCGATCTGGGTGCGGCACGAGAAGCCGTCGGCGAGCACGATCGTCCCGTCCGCGGCGTTGCGGATCGCGGGGAACAGCGCCCGCTCGCCGAGGGTCTGCGAGACCTCGTAGTGGCCGGGCTCGAAGCCCCAGTTGCCCGCGAGCCCGCAGCATCCGCCGCCGACCACGGCGGTGTCCACGCCCAGCTTCGCCAGCACCTCCAGCTCCGGGCCGTAGCCGCCCATGGACTGCTGGTGGCAGTGGACCTGGCACACGGCACCGGCGGGACCCGCCTCGGTGGCCAGCTCCCGGAACGGCCACGCGCCGCCCTCGGCCAGGTGGCGGGCCGCGAACGCGCCGAGCGTCGTCGTCAGCTCGGTGACCCGCCGGGCCCGGGGGTCGTCGGGGAGCAGCTCGGTGATCTCCTCCTGGAGCATGACCGTGCACGAGGGCTCGAGCCCGATGATCGGGTACCCGGCCGCCAGCAGCGGCTCCATCACGTCGAGGGTGTCGCGCAGCACCTTCTGCGTCATGTCCAGCTGCCCGGTCGAGTGCCACGTCAGCCCGCAGCACACGTTGCCCATGGGCAACAGCACCCGGTAGCCCATGGCCTCGAGCACCTCCACGGCGGCCTTGCCGGGGGCGTCGGCGGAGAAGTTCGTGAACGTGTCCGGCCACAGCACCACGGACGGGCGGTCGTCGGTGGGCCCGCCCGCGGGCCGCGCGGTGGAACGGCCGCGGAACCAGCGGGTGAGCGGCTGCTCGGCGAAGGAGATCATCCGCCGCTTCGGCTCGATCCCGCCCAGGCGCTTGGTCAGCTCCTCCACGGCCCGGTTGGACTCGAGGAGGTTGATCAGCCGGAAGGAGAGGGGCACCTTCTCGACGATGCGCATCAGCAGCGGCATCCAGCCCATCGTGAAGTGCGCCATCGGCCGCCGGTCCCGGCCCAGGAAGGAGCTCAGGCCGTGCCGGTAGTGGTGGTGCAGGAACTCGGCCTTGTAGGTCGCCATGTCCACGTTGACCGGGCACTCGGTGGCGCAGGCCTTGCAGGACAGGCACAGGTCGAGGGCCTCGAGGGTCTCCTTCGACTTCCAGCCGTCCGTGATGGACTCCCCGCGCAGCATCTCGGCCAGGGACCGGGCGCGGCCGCGGGTCGAGTGCACCTCGTCGTGGGTCGCCTGGAAGGACGGGCACATCGCGCCCACGTCGGAGCGGCAGGAGCCCACGCCCACGCACCGGTTGACGGCGCTGGAGAACGAGCCGCCGTCCCGGGAGAACGCGTGCACCGGGGTGAGGTCGAAGGTGCGCGCGCCGGGACCGGGGCGGACGCCCTGGTCGATGGGCTCCGGGTCCACGAGCACGCCGGGGTTGAAGACCCCGTCCGGGTCGAAGACGGCCTTGAACTCCGCGAAGGAGGCCAGCGCCTCGGGGGAGTAGATCGTGGCCAGCAGCTCGGAGCGGGCCCGCCCGTCGCCGTGCTCGCCGGAGACCGAGCCGCCGTAGCGGTGCACGAGCCGCGCGGCACGCTCGATGAACGTGCGGTAGGTCGCCATCCCGTCCCCGGTGCTGAAGTCGAAGGAGATGCGGATGTGCACGCAGCCCTCCCCGAAGTGCCCGAAGGGGATGCCGGTGAGGCCCAGCTCGTGCAGCAGGTCGTAGAGGTCGCGCAGGTACTCGCCCAGCCGCGCCGGCGGGACCGCGGAGTCCTCCCACCCGGGCCAGGCCTCCCCGCCCTCGGGCAGGCGGGTGACGATGCCCGCCCCGGCCTCGCGGATCCCCCACAGGGCCTTCGCCAGCGGTGCCTCGGCCACGATGATCGAGTCGACGACGTTCTCGGGCACCAGGCCCGGCAGCTCCCGGGCCCGCGCCTCGGCCTCCTCGAGGGTGTCGGCGCCCACCTCGCAGTAGAGCCAGCCGCCGCCGCGGGGCAGTTCGGAGCCGGAGTTCTCGCGGCCCGGGCGCATCTGCAGGGCCTCGACGAGGTCCGAGCCCATGCCCTCGATCGTGTACACCCCGGGCACGCGCAGCTTCGGGGCGGCGGTGGCGGCCTCGAAGGCGTCCTCGAAGCCCAGCACGGCCAGGGCCGTGTGGGCGGGCTTGGCCACCAGACGGACCGTGAGCTCGGTGATGATCCCGCAGGTGCCCTCGGTGCCGGCGAAGGCCTTGGCGGCGTCGAAGCCCTTCTCGCCGAGCAGGTAGTGCAGCCCGTACCCGGAGACCTGGCGCGGGAACTGGCCCAGCTCGGTGCGCAGCATCGCCAGGTGCCGGTCCCGGATCCCGGTCAGGGCCCGGTCGATCCCCGGCTCGGAGGTGCCGCCCTCGTGCAGCTCCACCACCCGGCCGTCGGCGAGCATGACCTTCAGCGAGACCAGGTTGTCCGCGGAGGTGCCCCACGCCACGGAGTGGGAGCCGCACGCGTTGTTGGCGACCATCCCGCCGATCGTGGCCCGGGAGTGCGTCGAGGGGTCGGGGCCGTAGGTCAGGCCGAACTCGGAGGCCGCGGAGCGCAGCTGGTCGCAGATCACGCCGGGCTCGATGGTGGCGGTCATCGCCTCGGGGTCGATCGCCAGGATCCGGTTGAAGTGCCGGGACGTGTCGATGACCAGCCCCTCGCCGATCGCGTTGCCCGCCACGGAGGTGCCCCCGCCGCGGGAGACCACCGACCAGCCCCGTTCCTTCGCCAGCGCCAGCAGCTCGCGGACCTCCTCGACGCTGCGGGGCTCGGCCACCGCCTCGGGCAGCCGCCGGTAGATCGACGCGTCCGAGACGTAGGCGGCGCGGGTGGTGAGGTCGTCACGGATGTCGGTCATGGTCCACTTCCTGCGCGCCGGCACGGCCGGTCCGTCCGGGGTCTGGTCAGATCTGACGGGATCGTCCCCGCGGGGACGGGGGGCTCACCACTCGGGGGCGATGGTGACCTCGGCGCCGTCGAGCTCCTCCGACCACTCGACCTGGCAGCTGAGCCGGGAGGTGTCGTGCCGGGTGTCGTCGAGCATGTCGAGGAGGTCCTCCTCCTCGTCGTTGATCTCGTTGGCCTTCGAGAAGGAGCCCTGGTCGAGGTAGGAGTGGCAGGTGGAGCAGGACGCGTTGCCGCCGCAGGTCGCGAGGATCGGGTACTTGTGCCGGGTGAGGGCCTCCATGAGGCTCTCGTAGTCCTTCCACTCGACACCCTCGGTGCGGTTGCCCTCGCGGTCGATCACGGTGATGTTGATGCTGCTCACTTCGATGGCCTCCTCGGGGCACGGTCGCCCCTGGTCTCGACGTCGGAAATCCCGCCCCATTGTACGGTCGCGCGCCGGGCGCCCCCGACGGGCCGGGGCGCCCGGCGCAGCCCGGGCGGCGCGGATCGTCCGGTGCGGCTCAGCCGGAGGCCGGGAGCGGCCGGATCGTCAGGGACTGGGCCACCTGGCCCAGGTAGCCGGCCTCGTCGTGCAGCGCGGACTCGGTGAGGCCCACACCGGTGTCGCCGAAGGTGACGTGCGTGTCGAGGCCCACCCACGGGGAGACCGGCTCCCGGACCAGGTGCACGCCGAGGTCCACGTTGGGGAAGGCCAGCTCGTCGGGGCCCACCCGCACGGCGATGCCGTTGGCGGCGTCCACCGCCGCCAGGAACCGCGCCGTGGTGGAGGCCTCCTCCCCGGCGACGACGGCGTGCGGCGCGCGCAGCCACATGGCGGCCCGGCCGGGCCGGTGCTCGCGCACGGTGCGGCCCTCGAGGGACGCGATGTACCCGCCCGGCCACCGCCCGGTCATCGTGGTGGGCAGGGTGTCCGTCACCGGCGGCAGGGCCTCCCGGTGCGTGCCGGCGGAGCCCGCGGTCTCGCCCCGGAGCAGCCGCCACACGCTCAGCCGGATGCAGGAGCGGCCGCCGTGGCTCATCGTGGCCTGGACCAGCTCGATGGTGCGGCCCGGGCGGACCACGCGCGTGGTCACCTCGACCTCGCCGCCGGGGATGAAGCCGAGGATGTCGTAGGAGAAGCGCACGGGCAGGAGGTCCGGGCGGGGGTGCTCGACCTCCACGGCGTGGGCGAGCAGCCCCGAGGCGGCGCCCATGTGCTGCTCGGCCTCGCTCCACGCGCCCTGGGAGTGCAGCGTCGAGCGGAACCGCGTGCCGTCCAGCCGCACGAAGTACGCGTCCGGGTACTCCTCCCCGGCCGCTCCCAGGTGTCCGACCGCCTGCGCCGACGTCGTCATGCTGCGCCTCCTCCGAACGGGCCCGCCGCACGGCGGGCGTGGTGATCGCCACCACGGTACCCAACGGCGGCACGCGCCCCTCGCCGCCGGCCGCCCCACCGGCCACGCTCTCCCGCGGGAGCCCGGCGATCCCGGGACCGGCGGGACGGGTGGGCGGGCATGCGGAAGACCCCGGGTCCCTCAGGACCCGGGGCCTTCCCGACTGGCGGTGACGGAGGGATTTGAACCCTCGTTGGCTCTTACACCAAACATCATTTCGAGTGATGCACCTTCGGCCGCTCGGACACGTCACCAGCTCGCAGTACTGTACCGGCTGGCGTGCTCAACCGCCAAAACCCGCCGGGCCGGCCGGACCGGCGGCGGGCGGCCCGGCGTCGTCGTCCCCGCCTCGCCGGTGCGCCGCGAAGAAGTCGAGGAGCAGCCGGGAGCACTCCTGCTGCAGCACGCCGCCGGTCACCTCCACCCAGTGGTTGAGCCGCCGCTCCCGGAGCACGTCGAGGACGGAGCCTGCCGCGCCGGCCTTGTCGTCCCACGCGCCCAGCACCACGCGGGGCACGCGGGCCAGGACGATCCCGCCCGCGCACATCGCGCAGGGCTCGAGGGTCACCACCAGCGTGCAGCCGTCCAGCCGCCACGAGCCCAGGGCGCGGGCGGCGTCGCGCAGGGCCAGGATCTCGGCGTGGGCGGTGGGGTCGCCGTCCGCCTCCCGGCGGTTGCGGCCGCGCCCGACCACCGTGCCGTCCGGGCCGACGACGACGGCGCCGATCGGCACGTCCTGCGTCGCGAGGGCCGCCCGCGCCTCGACCAGGGCCAGTCGCATCCACTCCTCCGCCCGGGCCTCGGAGCGGGTGCGCGGGGGCAGCGCCATGCAGGTCTCCTCTCGGGCGGATCGCCGGGCCGAGCGGGGCCCGGCGAGGGGGCGGGGCGCCCCGGTGGTAATTTTGGTCCATGCGAGTGACCGTTCTCGACCACCCACTGGTGGCACACAAACTGACCGTGCTCCGGGACAAGAACACCACGTCCCCGGTGTTCCGCCTGCTCGTCGAGGAGCTCGTGACGCTGCTCGCCTACGAGGCCACCCGGGGCGTCCGCGTGGAACCGGTGGAGATCGACACGCCGGTCACGCGCACCACGGGCGTGGGGCTGTCGAAGCCCCGGCCGCTGGTCGTGCCGATCCTCCGGGCCGGCCTGGGCATGCTCGAGGGCATGACCCGGCTGATCCCCACGGCCGAGGTGGGCTTCCTGGGCATGGCCCGCAACGAGGACACCCTCGACATCATCACCTACGCCGAGCGGCTGCCCGACGACCTCACCGGCCGCCAGGTCTTCGTCCTCGACCCGATGCTGGCCACGGGCGGGACCCTGCGGGAGGCGATCAAGTTCCTCTACCGCCGCGGGGCGGAGCAGATCACGTGCGTGTGCCTCCTGGCCGCCCCCGAGGGGCTCGCCGCCCTCGAGGAGGAGCTGGGGGACTCCGAGGTCAACATCGTCCTGGCCGCGAGGGA
Source organism: Kocuria himachalensis (assembly GCF_054784195.1). Lineage (NCBI taxonomy): Bacteria > Bacillati > Actinomycetota > Actinomycetes > Micrococcales > Micrococcaceae > Kocuria > Kocuria himachalensis. The sequence continues at coordinate 351,283 of NZ_BAAGPL010000019.1, read as the reverse complement.
CGAACGGCTCGACGAGAACGCCTATATCGTCCCGGGTCTCGGGGACGCCGGGGACCGGCTCTACGGCGTGGTCGACTGACCACCGCGCCCGAGAATCCGCAGACCACGTGCTGA
>NZ_BAAGPL010000019.1:341588-351119 GCF_054784195.1 Kocuria himachalensis | reverse complement strand
CTTCTCTGGATCCACGGCGGAATGTCCACATGGTGAGACAGCATGTCGATCAGCAGGGGCATCTTGACAAGGAGAGCAAGAGCTGCTTCGAGGGGTGGATACCGGCAAAATCGTCCCAGATGTCTGACATCCCAGGGAGGGGGCAGGAAACACCGTCTCATGCCCCTTGGTGAAGGGGGTTCATTTTGGCGGACAATCTGGACAGCCGTCGTTCTAATCTCACATCGTGAGATAGCCCCGCGAATATTACTTGCGCGATCGATAGGGCTGGTGGACGATGAGAGCAACGCCACTGTCAGGAATTTTTCAGCTTCGCGGGGACCCTCCCCGACAACCACGGAGCCGGGGATTCGGGAGCTGGAAGTGGCGGGGCCGTTCCGAGGGGCGGATCGACTCAGGCGGACGGAAGCTCGTCCGCCGAACGACGGAGAGACGAGGGGCACCAGATGCCAGGCACACCGGGATACGTGCACATTTCCCAGCGCAACCGCACGAGCGAAGCTCGCGCCGTCCGCGGTCCGGCCGCGGCCCCCGAGCGCGGACAGACGGCCCCCGCCGACTACCGCAGCCTCCGGAGCACGATCGGGCCCATGCCGACCGCGCCCGGCGAGGCCCCCCTTCCCACCCGCCTGCAGCGGGACACGGCGCCGCGTCCGCAGGCGCAGGAGAACGAGGCGCGCGGATTCGTGATCTACGTGGGCCTCGACGAGGAGACCGCGGCGGCCAGCGGCACCTCGCTGGTCAAGATGGTCCAGAGCATCCGGGCGTACGCCCAGCAGCTGGTCCCGCAGGCCGACTCCTACGCCGCCGTGGCGCTGGCCCCTGCCAACACCGCCGGCACCGACCTCGAGGTCGTCCGCAACGCCCTGGGCGATCCCACCTCCGGAGCCGTGCGGCCCACGGCGCCCGCCGCGACCGCGCCGGCGCCCGAGACGAAGACCAGCCAGTCCACCGGGGTGCTCATCGATCTCTCCCGCCGGGAGGTCTTCCTCGACGGCGGTCTGCTGAACCTCACGTTCAAGGAGTTCGAGCTGCTGAACTACCTCGTGGAGAACGGCAGCCGGACCGTCGGCCGCCACGAGCTCCTGCACAGCCTGTGGCGCGACTCCGAGGAGGTGCCCAACGAGCGCACCATCGACGTGCACATCCGGCGCCTGCGCTCCAAGCTCGGCCGGCTCGCGAACACCGTGCGCACCGTCCGCGGTCAGGGCTACCGCTTCTACGAGCACCCCGAGGTCGTCGTGTGGGCGGCCCCCGAGTACTCCATCTGATCCGTTCCCGACCTGTGCAGGCCCCGGTCCTCTCCCGCGCCACGGAGGAGCCGGGGTCGCTCCGTGCCCGGCGGTCGCGTGGCATCATGAACCGATGACCCGCCACGACCGGAAGAAGCTCGTCCTCATGCGCCACGCGGAGGCCGAGCACCCGTGGGGCGTGGCCGACCACGACCGCCCCCTGGACCGCGGCGGTGCGGCGGACGCCGCCGCCGCGGGACGCTGGCTGCTGGCGAACGGGCACGTCCCGGACATGATCCTGTGCTCGAGCGCCCTGCGCGCACGCCAGACCTGCACGTGGGTGTGCAGCGAACTCGGCGACCTCGCGCCGACCGCCCGGCTCGACGAGTCCCTCTACGCGGCCCAGGACAGCCGGATCATCGCGGTGGTCAACCACGTGCCCGAGACCGTGGAGTCCCTGCTGCTCATCGGCCACCTGCCCGGTCTGCGCGACGCCGCCCTCCGTCTGGCCACACCGGACTCCGACTACGACGCCGTCATGGCCCTCGCCGACGGCTGCCCGACCTCCGGCCTGGCGGTCCTGGAGGTCCCCGGCACCTGGGCCGGACTGGACGGCGCCGACGCCCGCCTGGTGGACTTCACGGTGCCGCGACCGCCCACGGGGGGCCGCTGACCGGCGGCGCCCCGCGCGCCCGCGCGGCGGCCGGACCGACGAAGGAGTGAGGATGCGACAGATCGAGTTCACCCCGTCCGGGGACCGCGTGGGAGCGATCGGGTTCGGGGCCATGGGCCTGAGCTGGGTCTACGACCGGCACGGGCTGACCGAGCGGCGCAAGCACGAGGTGCTCGGGCTGGCGGTGGACCTCGGCATGAACGTCGTGGACACCGCGGTGCTCTACGGCGGGGGAGCGAACGAGGAGCTCGTCGGCGCGGCCCTCCGCGGGCGCCGGGACGAGGTGTTCCTATGCTCCAAGACGGGGCTGCGCGCGGCCTCCCTGGAGCCGCCCCGGACGGAGCGCTGCGGGCACCCTGACGAGGTGCGCCGCTCGATCGAGGACAGCCTGCGCCGGCTGCGCACCGACGTCGTGGACCTCTACTACCTGCACCGCGTGGACCCCGGCGTGCCCCTCGAGGAGACGTGGGGCGCGATGGGGGAGCTCGTGACCGCGGGCAAGGTGCGCCACGTGGGGCTCTCCGAGGTCAGCACGGAGCAGGCCGAGCGGGCGCACGCGATCCACCCGGTCGCGGCCGTCCAGTCGGAGTACTCCCTGTGGACCCGCAACCCCGAGGGGTCGGGCCCCACCGCCGATGGTGACCCCTCCGGGGACGTCATCGGGTGGTGCGCCGAGCACGGGGCGGTGTTCGTGCCCTTCTCCCCGCTGGGGCGCGGCTACCTCGCCGGCGCCCTCGCGGGCCGGGAGTTCTCCGCATCCGACTTCCGCTCGCGCAGTCCCCGGTTCACGCCGGAGGCCATGGCCGCCAACGAGGACACCGTGCTCGCGCCCCTGCGCGAGGTCGCCCGCCGGCACGGGACCTCCCTCGCCGCGGTCGCGATCGCCTGGACCACGGTGCGGGGCGAGCACGTGCTGCCGATCCCCGGCACCACCGACCCCGGTCACCTGCGGGAGGACGCCGCGGCCGCGGAGCTGCGCCTGACGGCCGGAGACCTCGCCCTGCTGGACGGCGTCGTCGCCGTCGGCGACCGGTACTGAGCGGCGCGGGCCGTGCGCGCGGTCGTCTGCGGGGCGGGCATCGCGGGACTGGCCCTGGCCGGGTGCCTGGGCCGGCAGGGCTGGGACGTCGTCGTCCTGGAACGGGCGCCGCGCCCGCGGGAGCAGGGCTACATGATGGACTTCTTCGGCCCCGGCTGGGACGCCGCCGAGGCGATGGGCGTGCTGCCGGGGGTCCTGGAGCTCGGCTACAGGGTGGAGCGGCTCAGCTACGTGGACGACCACGGCCGCGACCGGGCAGGCCTGCCGTTCGCCCGGTTCGCCCACGCCCTCGACGGGCACCTCGTCAGCGTGCTGCGCCCCGACCTCGAACGGGTGCTGCGCGAGCACGCCCGGGGCGTCGCGGAGCTCCGCTTCGGGCGGCGCGTCGTGGGGGTCCGGCAGCAACCCGGCGGAGCGGGCGCGGTGCTCGACGACGGAACGGTGCTCCACGCCGACCTGGTGGTCGGCGCCGACGGGGTGCACTCGGCCGTGCGGCGCACGGCGTTCGGGCCCGAGGAACGCTTCCGGCGCTGGCTGGGCCTGCACACGGCGGCGTTCGTGGTCGAGGACCCGGAGGCGTACCGGCAGGTCGGCAACCGCTTCTGCCTCACCGACAGCATCGACCGGGCGATGGGCTTCTACGGGCTGCGGGACGGGCGCCTGGCCGTGTTCGCCGTGCACCGGGCCGCCGGGCCGGCCCTGCCGGCCGATCCCCGCGAGACCCTGCGCGCCGTCCACGGCTCGCTCGGCTGGATCGCGCCCCGGGTCCTGGCGGCCTGCCCCGGGGCGGACCGGCTCTACTACGACCACGTGGTGCAGGTCGAGGTGCCGCGGTGGAGCAGCGGCCGGGTCGTGCTGCTCGGGGACTCGGGGCAGGCGGTGTCCCTGCTGGGCGGTCAGGGCGCCTCGCTGGGGCTCGCCGGGGCGTGGCTGCTCGCCGAGCGGCTCGCCCGCGCCGCGTCGGTCGAGGAGGCGCTGACGGGCTGGGAGCGGGTCTGGCGGCCGGTCGTGGCCGAGAAGCAGCGCGTCGCCCGCGGCGGGGCGCAGTGGTTCCTGCCGTCCTCCCGGGCCCGGCGGCAGGCGCGGCGCCTGGCGCTGCGCCTGGCCGCCCTCCCCGGCCTCGACGGCGTGGTGACCCGCGGCCTCGTGGGACGCGCCGGGGGAGACGTCCGCGCCCTCGCCACCGGCTGATGCGCACCGACCGCACGGGGAGCCGGCACGGTGGAGCGCCGCCGCGGCGACCGTGCCTGACGGCCGAGGCCCTGCCCCGGGTGGCGGCCATCGCCCCGGTCGCGGCCATCGCCCCGGTCGCGGTGCGGCACCGGTGTGGGCGACCGACGAGGGCGCCCGTCCGGTGGACGGGCGCCCTCGTCGGTCAGGCCGTGGAATCAGGTCCTGTGGCCGTGGCCCTAGTCCTCGTCCTGCTCGAAGATGACCTTGACCCGCTTCTTGTCGACCGTCTTCACGGACTTGTCGGTCTTGTCGGTGTACTTGGCGTCGCGGTAGTACTTGTGCCAGTCGCCGCCGTCGGCCTTGTCCTTGGCGATGGAGGCGGCCTTCTTGAGCTCGACGTCCTCGTACTCCTTGGTCTTCCACTCACCGTGGTGGTGGTACTTGACGATGACGTCGACCTCGCCGTTCTTGCGCTCGTCCCCGTGGTCGCCCCCCGCGAACGCCGGGGTGGAGAAGGAGCTCGTGACCAGCATGCCCGCCAGAGCGGCGCCGACCAGAGTCTTCCGCAGATTTTCCATGGTGTTCCCCTTTTGGATGAGCTGATTACCAATGGTGAATCAGGTGACACCAGGCTAAAAACACCGATCCGCGTACACAAGCAAATTTCTCAAAAGTTAAGTGTTTCGTTCGAAGGCCCTGTCAAGCAATGTGAAATCACATAGAAAGGGGGATGCGCCGTCGTTCTCCGGTGCTGCGAGGTCGGCCGGGTCCGTGCCGGGGCGGTCGGTGCCGGCGTGGCCCGGACGCCGGTGCGCCCTGTGCTTTCGGGTGCCGTCCCAGGCCACAGGGGTTTCTGCGTCCGGGTCGGCCGTCCGCGAGAGAGAAGGTTGCAGCAGTGGTCGCGGCTGCGGCGGTCCTAGGGTGCCCGCCGGTCCAGGGTCGGCAGAATCCCTCCGGTGCGGTGGTGCCCGGGCCGCGCCGCATTGCGGTGCGAGGCCGATGCCGCACGGGGCGGGTGCTGATGAAAAAGAATTTCAATGCAAATTTTCTTATTTGCAAAGCGTAATGAATTCCCCTGCGATGAGATGTTCGTCGGCGGGCTCGGCGCACTCGCCGAGCCGCCGGGATCGGGGCGAGGGTACGAGGAGTGACGGGGGCGCCGCAGGGCCGGCGCCAGGCCTCCGGAGCTCACCGCGGGCACTGCGCACAAAGAACCCCTCCCGGCCTCTCGGCCGGAAGGGGTTCTTCCGCGTGGTGCGCCCGAAGGGATTCGAACCCCCAACCTTCTGATCCGTAGTCAGATGCTCTATCCGTTGAGCTACAGGCGCATCGGCGTCCCGGCGTCACCGCCGTTCAAGCCGGATACAACTCTACATGTGGCCCCCGGCTGAGCAAAATCCGCCGGTCCTCCGCTCGACACCCGGCGCGACGGGCCGCGGCACGCGTAACCCTGCTGGGGCGGCCGGTGCCGGGGCGATACGATGGACTCACATCACAGTAGAGACCGGCCGCCCACCTCCACGCCGCTCACTGTGGGCCCGGTGACACCGGGCCGAGTGTTCGACGACGAGCACCACCACGAGAGCCCCGGGCGGTCGGCGGACGGCCTCAACGAGGAGACATGTCAATGGCTGACAACCCCACTGCAACGACGGAGACCACCGGGCTGAACGAGGCTGTGAAGGGCGCCCTGGACAACGCGCCCACCACCCACGCGCACCTCCTCGCGTGGGTGCGGGAGATGGCGGAGCTCACCCAGCCGGAGCGCATCCACTGGGTCGACGGCTCGGAGGCCGAGTGGACGCAGCTCACGGACGAGCTCGTGGACGCCGGCACCTTCGTCCGTCTGGACGAGGACAAGTTCCCCAACTCCTTCGCCGCCTTCTCCGATCCGGACGACGTCGCCCGGGTCGAGGAGCGCACCTTCATCTGCACCAAGACCGAGAAGGGCGCGGGTCCCACCAACAACTGGGAGGACCCGGAGGTGATGAGGGGCTCCCTGCGCAAGAGGTTCCGCGGCGCCATGCGCGGGCGCACGATGTACGTCATCCCCTTCGTCATGGGTCACCTGGAGGCCTCGAGGCCGAGCTACGGCGTGGAGATCACCGACTCCGCCTACGTGGTGTGCTCCATGCGCATCATGGCGACCATCGGCACCCCCGTGCTGGAGAAGATGACCGCGCAGAACGGCTTCTTCGTCGAGTGCCTGCACTCGCTGGGCGCCCCGCTGGCCCCGGGCGAGGAGGATGTGCCCTGGCCCTGCAACCCCGCCAAGTACATCGTCCACTTCCCCGAGGACCGGGCCATCTGGTCCTTCGGCTCCGGCTACGGGGGCAACGCCCTGCTCGGCAAGAAGTGCTACGCGCTGCGCATCGCCTCGGCCATCGCCCACGACGAGGGCTGGCTGGCGGAGCACATGCTCATCCTCAAGGTTACGAACCCCGAGGGCCGGAGCCGGTTCATCTCCGCGGCCTTCCCCTCGGCCTGCGGCAAGACCAACTTCGCGATGCTCGAGCCCACCCTCGACGGCTGGAAGGCCGAGATGGTCGGCGACGACATCTCCTGGATCCGCTTCGGCAAGGACGGCCAGGCCCGGGTGACCAACCCGGAGGCCGGTCTGTTCGGTGTGGCTCCCGGCACGGGGTGGCCCACCAACCCCAACGCCATGCGCGCCATCGCCCGGGGGAACACGATCTTCACCAACGTGGCGCTCACCGACGACGGCGGCGTCTGGTGGGAGGGCATGACGGACGAGACGCCCGCGCACCTGACGGACTGGAAGGGCCGCGACTGGACCCCGGAGAGCGGCCGTCCCGCCGCGCACCCGAACTCGCGCTTCTGCACCCCCATCAAGCAGGCCGACATCCTCGCCCCCGAGTACGACGACCCCGAGGGTGTGCCGCTGTCCGCGATCGTCTTCGGCGGCCGCCGCAAGACCACCGTCCCGCTCGTGTCCCAGTCCTTCGGCTGGGAGCACGGGGTGTTCCAGGGCGCCACGCTCTCCTCGGAGACCACGGCCGCCGCGAAGGGCGCCGTGGGCGTCGTCCGGCGCGACCCCATGGCCATGCTCCCGTTCATCGGCTACAACGCCAACGACTACCTCGAGCACTGGGTCGAGGTCGGCGAGCGCATCGGCGAGGACGAGATGCCGAAGGTCTTCTACGTCAACTGGTTCCGCCGCACCCCGAGCGGCGGCTTCGCCTGGCCGGGCTTCGGCGAGAACTCCCGCGTGGTCAAGTGGATCTTCGACCGCCTCGAGGGCACGGCCGGTGGCCGGGAGACCCCGATCGGCATCGTGCCCACCAAGGAGGACCTCGACCTCACGGGCCTGGACGTCTCCGACGAGGAGCTCGAGGCGGCCCTCAAGGTCGACGTCGAGGAGTGGCGGGCCGAGCTGCCCAGCATCGACGAGTGGTTCCACCGGCTCGGCCACGTGCCCGAGCCCATCCTCGAGCAGCGCGCCGGTCTGGAGGACCGCCTGAACCAGGTGTGAGCCCCGGCCCGGGACGCTGCGCCCGGGCCGCGGACGAGGGGTCTCCCGTGCCGGGAGGCCCCTCGTCCGCGTCCCGGGGCCGCGTGGGACAATGGGGGTGCTCCCGCGGCCGGCCGGGACGCGCGAGGTCTCGGAAGGAGCCCCCATGAACGACCGGAGGACCCCGCCGTGCGGCTGACCGCCTTCTCGGACATCGCCCTGCGCGTCCTGCTGCTGACGGGAGCCGTCCCCGAGGGGGAGAAGCTCACGACGCGCGCCATCGCCGAGGGTGTGGGCGCCCCCTACCACCACGTGACCAAGACCGTGGGCCGGCTGAGCGGGCTCGGCCTGCTCGCCTCGAGCCGCGGCCGCACCGGCGGGGTGTCGATCACGCCCGCCGGCCTGGACGCCACCGTGGGCTCGCTGCTGCGCGAGCTGGAGGCGGGCTCCGCGATGGTCGAGTGCGAGTCGGCCGGCGGGGACTGCCCCCTGGACCGCGGGTGCGGGCTGCGCCGCGCCCTCGCGGACGCGCGCGAGGCCTTCTACGGCGCGCTCGACGACGTGCGGGTGCGGGACCTCGTGAGCGAGCGGCAGGTCGGCCCGGTGCTGGTGTCCATCGGACTTCGCCCGCCCGAGCCGCCGGGAAGCACCGCGGTGGACGCACTGCCACCGATGACGTAATACAGCATTTCAGTTGCTAGTTTGGAGAGGTCATCCACCGGCTCCCCAGGAGGCAACCGTGCTGTCCGACCTGTCCCGTCCCGTCATCGAGCAGACCATCGGCGTCGTCGCCGAGCGCATCCCGTTCATCACCCCCGAGTTCTACCGGTCCATGTTCGAGGCGCGCCCCGATCTGCTGGACGGCATGTTCAGCCGCTCCAACCAGAAGAACGGGACCCAGGCGCAGGCCCTCGCCGGCTCCATCGCGATGTTCGCCTCCTGGCTCCTGTCCCACCCCGAGGGGTACCCGGACGAGCTGCTGTCCCGCGTGGCGCACAAGCACGCGTCCCTGGGCGTGCTGCCCGAGCACTACCCGATCGTCCACGAGCACCTGTTCGGCGCGATCGCCCGGGACCTCGGCGACGCCGCGACGCCCGAGGTCGTGGCCGCGTGGGACGAGGTGTACTGGCTGATGGCCGACGCCCTGATCAGGATCGAGGAGGGCCTCTGCGCGGGGCAGGCGAACACCGTGGTGTTCGCCCCGTTCCGGGTCGCGGCCAAGGAGCGGACCGGGACCACCACCACGGCGATCACCCTCGAGCCCGCCGACGGCACCCCGATGACCCCCGCCGTGGCGGGCCAGTACGTGACCGTCGAGGTGCGCCTGCCCGACGGCGTGGAGCAGCCGCGGCAGTTCACGCTGGTCCCGGGGTCCGAGGGGACCCGCCGGATCGCCGTCCGCCTCGACGAGCGCGGCGAGATCACCCCGGTGCTCCACCACGACGTGCAGGTGGGTGACGTCCTGCGGGTCTCCAACCCCTACGGCGACGTGGTGCTCCCGGACGGGGACGGGCCGCTCGTGCTGGCCTCCGCCGGCATCGGCGTCACCCCCATGCTGGCGTTCCTGGACCGGCTCGTCCGCCAGGAGTCGCAGCGGCAGGTCCTCGTCCTGCACGCCGACCGCTCGGCGGAGGAGTGGGCCCTGCGCGAGCTGCACGAGATGCTGGTCGCCGAGCTGCCCCACGCCCGCCTGGAGACCTGGATGGAGACCCCCGGGGAGGGCGACCACGACGGGTTCATGGACCTCGGCGCGGTGCGGGTCCCGGCTGACGCCCAGGTGGTGCTGTGCGGTCCGCTGCCCTTCATGAAGGCCGTCCGCTCCGCCGTGATCGCCCAGGGCGTCCCGGGCCGCAGCGTGGCCTACGAGATCCTGGGCCCCGACCAGTGGATGCTCCACGACGAGGCGCGCGAGACCGCCGCGGTCTGAGCGCCCGCAGCGCAC
>NZ_BAAGPL010000019.1:267271-341530 GCF_054784195.1 Kocuria himachalensis | reverse complement strand
GGGCCCCGTGCGTGCCTGGGGTCTCAGGCGCGCACGATGCCGAGCACCCGGTCCCGGACCTGCTCCATCGTCGCCGGGTCCTTCGCCTCGACGTTGAGGCGCAAGAACGGCTCGGTGTTCGAGGGGCGCAGGTTGAACCACCAGCCCTCGTCCGGGCAGCTGAGCGTGGTGCCGTCCAGCTCCTCCACGCTCACGTCCCGGCCGGCCAGGGCGTCGACGACCCGCCGGACGGCGCCGGCCTTGTCCTCCACGGTGGAGTTGATCTCGCCGGACGCCGCGTACGGGTCGTACTGGTGCATCAGCTCGCTCAGCGGCCGGTCCTGCTCGCCCAGGGCGGCCAGGAGGTGCATCGCGGCGAGCATGCCGGTGTCCGCGTTGAAGAAGTCCTTGAAGTAGTAGTGCGCGGAGTGCTCGCCCCCGAACACGGCGCCCTCCTCGGCCATGACGGCCTTGATGAACGAGTGGCCCACCCGGGTGCGCACGGGGCGGCCCCCGCGGGCGGTGACCAGCTCGGGCACGGCGCGGGACGTGATGAGGTTGTGGATGATCACCGGGCTCTCGACGCCCTCCGCCCGGGCGCGCGCGATCTCCCGCTCGGCGACCAGCGCGGTGACGGCCGAGGGCGAGACGGCCCCGCCCTGCTCATCGACCACGAAGCAGCGGTCGGCGTCGCCGTCGAACGCGATGCCCAGGTCCGCGCCGTGCTCGCGCACGGCGCGCTGGAGGTCCACGAGGTTCTCCGGCTCGAGCGGGTTGGCCGGGTGGTTCGGGAACGTGCCGTCCAGCTCGAAGTACAGGGGCACGACCTCCAGCGGCAGCGCCTCCAGCACGGCGCCGCCCAGCACGGCGGGCGTGGTCAGCCCGGCCATGCCGTTGCCGGCGTCGACCACCACCTTGAGCGGCCGGGTCCCGGACAGGTCGACCAGGGAGCGCAGGTACTCCGCGTAGCCGGCCAGGACGTCCCGCTCGGTGACCGTTCCGGGGGTGGGCGCCTCCGGGACTCCGCCCTCGTCCAGATAGCGCTGGGCGAGGTCACGGATGTCGTAGAGCCCCGACTCGGAGGAGACCGGGACGGCCCCGGCCTTCGACATCTTCATGCCGTTGTACTCGGCGGGGTTGTGGCTCGCCGTGAAGGTCACCCCGGCGGCGTCGAACGTCCCGGACGCGTAGTAGAGCTCGTCGGTGGAGATCAGCCCGATCTTCACGACGTCCGCACCCCGGCGGACCGCGCCCTCCGCGAAGGCGTCCACGAACTCCGGAGAGGAGGGGCGCATGTCCCCGCCCACGAGGACCGTCTGGCCGGCGAGGCCCAGGACGTCCACGAACGCGGAGCCGGTGGCCCGGACCGTCTCCGCGGTGATGGACTCGCCCACGATGCCGCGGACGTCGTAGGCCTTGAACGAAGCTGAGAGATCGATAGTCACAAGGGGTGATCTTAGGCCACGGCCGCTCCCGGGCGCCGCCGGGCGCGAGCGGTCCTGTGATTTGATGACGAGCATGGTCGAGATCCTCCGCATGCGCAATCCCGTCCGGCACTACGCCTGGGGCTCCCGCGAGGTGCTGGCCCGGCTCCAGGGCCGGCCCGTGCCGAGCCCCGAGCCCGAGGCCGAGCTGTGGGTCGGCGCGCACCCCGCCGCGCCGTCCGTCGTCGTCCGGGACGGCAGGGACGAGCCGCTGGAGGACCTGCCGTTCCTGCTCAAGATCCTGGCCATCGACGCCCCGCTGTCCATCCAGGTCCACCCCTCGCCCGAGCAGGCCGAGGCGGGCTTCGAGCGCGAGCAGCGGGCGGGGATCCCCCTCGACGACCCGCGGCGCAACTACAAGGACCGCTCCGCCAAGCCCGAGACCGTGGTGGCGCTCACCGGGGTGGAGCTGCTGACGGGGGTGCAGCCGGCGGAACGGCTGCGCGCCACGGCCGCGCGCCTGGGGCTGGACTGGCTGCGCGACGTCGCCGACGGCGCGCGCCCCGTGCTGCCCGCCGTGCTGACGCTCGACGACGCCGCCGCCGGGGCCGCCGTCGCGGCGACCGTGGCCGCGGCCCGCGCCGCGGCCCCGGAGGACCCCGTGGCCGCGCTGGTCCGCTACGTGCACGACCGGCACCCGGACGACCGCGGGCTGCTGGTCGCGGTGTGCATGCACCACGTCCGCCTCGCCCCGGGGCAGTCCCTGCACACCCCGGCCGGGCAGCTGCACGCGTACCTGTCCGGGACGGCGATCGAGGTGATGAGCTCCTCGGACAACGTCCTGCGCGCCGGGTTGACGGGCAAGCACGTGGACGTGACCGAGCTGCTCGCCGTGCTGGCCGACGAGCAGGCGGACCCGGAGGTCGTCGAGCCCCCCGCCGACGAGCAGGGCCGCCGCGTCTACGCGCTGTGGGAGGAGGGGCTGTCACTGACCGCCCACGAGCTCGTGCCCGGACGCACCGTCCCGGTCGAGCTGCGGGGGACCACGGTCCTGCTGAGCACCGGGGACCGGGTGGTGGTGCGCGCCGCCGACCGGGAGTGGGAGCTGGCCGGCGGGGAGTCGCTGCTGCACCGGGGCGGTGCCGGGACCGTGGAGCTGTCCGGCGACGCGCGGGTGTTCACGGTCTCCTGCCGCTGAGCCGCCCCCGGTCGATGTCCTCCATCCCCTCATGGACGGCGACGTTGCCAGGGCCCGGGATGCAGCGGCGCGGACGGGTCCGGCGAGACGGACTCCCGCATCGTGTCCACGATCAGCTGCGCGAACCACCGCTGCGCGGGACGCTGGTGGCCGGGCTCGCGGGTGTAGGCGGCCAGCTGCAGGACCGGCATCTCGACCGGGTGCGGGAAGACCCGGATCCCGGACGCCTCCTCGAGCGTCTCGGCCAGGAACCGCGGCAGCACCGCGAGGCAGTCGGTGCGCTCCACGACCGAGACCAGGCCCGTGAAGTGGGACAGCCGCAGGGCCGTGCTGCCCGGGGCGCCCGCCCGCTCCGCCGTCACCTCGGCGAGGTCGTGGCCCATCGACGGGGCGAGCCGGATCCGCGGCTCCTCCGCGAACTGCTCGAGCGTGAGCCGTTCCCGGACGCGCGGGTGGCCGCGGGCGGCGATCACCACGTACTCGTCCGTGCCGATGACGGTCCGGACGATGCCGGGTCCGCCGATGTACGGGGCGCAGATCGCGGCGTCCACCCGGCTGCGCAGCAGGTCCTCCGGGACGCGCTCCACGTCCAGGGGCAGCACGGTCAGCTCCACGCCGGGCGCCTGCTCCCGCAGCGCCACCATGACGGACGGCAGGAAGGCGAGCTCGCCCAGGTCGGTCAGCGCCAGGGTGAAGCGCTCGCGCGCGGTCGCCGGGTCGAACACCCCACCGGAGGAGACGGCCGCGGTCACCTGGGCGATCCCCGCCTTGACCTGAGGAAAGATGCTCTTCGCGAACGGGGTGGGGCTCAGGCCCCGGCCCTCCCGCACGAACAGCTGGTCGTTGCACTGCCGGCGCAGGTTCTTCAGCGCGTGGCTCACCGTGGGCTGGGTGAGGTGCAGCTCGGTGGCGGCCCCCGTGACGCTGCCCTGTTCGTAGACCGTGCAGAACACGCGCATCAGGTTCAGGTCCAGTTCCACGGCACCATTCCTCGGTCAGTGACCCATAGACGTCATGTATCGGTCCATCGACAGCATGCACTGGTTTGTGAATGCTACGTCACTAGAGTGATCCCTATCACAACGCGGGTCCACCGGGTCGCACAGGGCAGTGCGGACGGCGGGCCCGGCACCGACCACGCAGCACGATCGCGACGCACGTGCACCGAGCAGGACCGCGCACCACGGTCAGGGAACGACACAGGGGAGGCATGATGCGACGAGCGCTCATCAGCTGGGGAGCAGCAGGGTCCGTACTGGCGCTGGCCGCGTGCGGCGGCGGTGACGGCGGCGGAGGTGGCACCGGGGCCGAGGGGGAGATGCAGGACGTCACCGTCGGGGTCATCCCCATCGTCGACACGGCCGCCATCTGGCTGGGCAAGGAGCAGGGCTTCTTCGAGGAGGAGGGGATCAACCTCGACATCCAGACCACCAGCGGCGGTGCCGCCGCCGTGCCGGGCGTGGTCAGCGGGGACTTCGACTTCGCCTTCGGCAACACCCTGTCCGTCATGGTCGCCCAGGGCGAGGGGCTGGACCTCAAGTACGTGGCCAACGGCACCACGACCTCGGGCGACGCCGAGCGAGACTTCGGCGCCGTGGTGGTGCCCGCCGACTCGGACATCCAGGGCCCCGAGGACCTGGCCGGCAAGACCGTGTCGGTGAACAACCTCAACAACATCGGTGACACGACGATCCGCTACGTCGTCGAGCAGGCCGGCGGGGACCCGCAGAGCATCGACTTCGTGGAGGTCGGCTTCCCGGACGCCCCGGCCGCGCTCGACCGCGGCCAGGTGGACGCGGCCTGGATCCTCGACCCGTTCCTCACCCAGGTCCTCGACGAGGGCGGCCGCGCGGTGTCCTACAACTTCGTGGAGTTCGACCCGGAGCTCGACATCGCCGGCTACTTCACGACCGCCCAGAAGTTCGAGGAGGACCCCGAGCTGGTGGAGAAGTTCCAGAACGCCATGAACCGCTCGCTGGAGTACGCGAACGAGAACCCGGAGGCGGTCCGGGAGATCGTCGGGACCTACACGGAGATCAGCGACGAGCTGCGCGCCGAGATGGCCCTGCCGCGCTTCCGCACCGAGTTCGACCGCGAGGCGCTGCAGAAGCTGGGCGACGCCGCCGTCGAGTACGGCACCCTCGAGCAAGCCCCGGACCTCGACGCGCTGCTGCCGTAGCCCGTCCGCGGACACGGCACGCAACGGAGAGGAAGCACCACATGGCACGAAAGCGCACGGGCCGGGGCCTGGGGCCCGGCGCCCTCGGAGTGCTGGGGATCCTCGGATTCCTTCTCACCTGGGAGCTGCTGCCCCTGACGGGGATCGTCGACCCGCGGTACCTGCCCCCGGCCAGTGCGGTCCTGCTGGAGCTCGGGGAGCAGCTCGGCTCGGCGGGCTTCTGGCTGGCGGTCTGGCAGACCGTCCGGGCCTGGTTCCTCGGGCTGCTGATCGCCGCGGTCGCGGCGATCGTCCTGGGGCTGGTCATCGGCAGCAGCGGGTTCCTGCGCCGGGCCACCCACAGCACGATCGAGTTCCTCCGGCCCATCCCGTCGGTCGCACTCATCCCGCTGGCCGTGCTGCTGTTCGGCGTGCAGCTCGAGTCCACCCTGCTGCTGGTGGTGTACGCGTCCTTCTGGCAGATCCTCATCCAGGTCCTCTACGGGGTCGGTGACGTGGACACCGTGGCGCAGGACACGGCCAAGAGCTACGGGCTCGGAACGCTGGCCCGCGTCCGGTACGTCACGTGGCCCACGTCCCTGCCCTACGTGATCACCGGGCTGCGGCTCGGGGCGGCCGTGGCGCTGATCCTGGCGGTCACCGCCCAGCTCGTGATCGGCACCCCCGGGCTGGGCCGGGAGATCTCCCTGGCCCAGTCCGGCGGCGCCGTCACGGCCATGTACGCGTTCATCGTCACGGCCGGGCTGCTGGGCGTGCTCATCAACCTGGGGATGCGGGCGCTCGAGCGCCGGGCGCTGGCCTGGCACTCGTCCGTCCGCGGAGAGGTGGCGGTGTGAGACTCGTCAAGACCCTGGGCTACGCGCTCGCGCTGCCCGTCCTGCTGGTCCTGCTGTGGTGGGTCTACACCCTCGTGGAGACCAACTTCTACGTCCCGGAGCCGGGCGAGTTCGCCACGACGTTCGTGGACGTCTGGTTCGGGGACCGGTTCTTCGACGACGTGCTGCCCAGCATCGGCCGGCTCCTGGTGGGGCTGGCGCTGTCCATCCTGCTCGGCGTGGTCGCCGGGCTCGTGATCGGCTCGGTGCGCTGGCTGCGGAACCTGCTGGAGCCGGTGCTCGAGTTCTTCCGGGCGATCCCGCCGCCGGTGCTGGTGCCCGTGCTGATGCTGCTCATCGGCGTCAACGACCAGATGAAGGTCGTGGTGATCGTGCTCGGGTCCGTGTGGCCCGTCCTGCTGAACACCATCGAGGGCGTGCGCTCGGTCGACTCCGTCATGAACGAGACGGCGCGCTCGTACGGGATCCACGGGTGGTCGCGGATCGTCCACCTGGTGATCCCCGCAGCAAGCCCCCAGATGATGGCCGGCATCCGGCAGGCCCTGTCGATCGGGCTGATCCTGATGGTGATCTCGGAGATGTTCGCCTCGTCCTCGGGGCTCGGTTTCACCATCGTGCAGTTCCAGCGATCGTTCGCCATCCCCGAGATGTGGAGCGGCATCGCCGTCCTGGGTCTCATCGGAGTGGTGCTGGCGTTCGTCTTCCAACGTGTTGAACGCAAGGTCCTCGCCTGGTACCGGGGCCTGAAAGAGGTGGAGAATGCAGGCTGAATCAGGAAGCTCGGCAGTGGACGGCGGCGCGACCGCTCCCCGGACCGGAGCGGGCGGGAACGCCGCGCACGGGACGGGCACGGACAGCACCGGCATCGAGGTCTCGGGCACCGGCGCGGGGCGCACCGGCGGGAAGGACGTGCTGCTGTCCGTGCGCGGGCTGCAGAAGATCTACCAGAGCGACCACGGCGACGTGGAGGCCGTCCGCGACCTCACGTTCGACCTCGGCCGCGGCGAGCTGGCGTGCCTCGTGGGACCCTCGGGCTCCGGCAAGACCACGCTGCTCAAGTGCATCTCGGGGCTCATGGCGCCGACCTCCGGCGAGGTGCTGCTGGGCGGTGAGAAGGTGACCGGCCCGCCCAAGGACATGGCCGTGGTCTTCCAGGAGTACGGGCGCAGCCTGTTCCCCTGGATGACGGTCCGCGAGAACGTCGAGCTGCCGCTGAAGAACGCCAAGCTGGCCCGGGACGAGCGGAACCGCCTCGTGGAGGAGGCGATCGCCGCCGTCGACCTGCGCGGCGCGGACAGGAAGTACCCGTGGCAGCTGTCGGGCGGCATGCAGCAGCGCGTCGCGATCGCCCGGGCGGTGGCCTACCAGCCGAAGATCCTGCTGATGGACGAGCCCTTCGCCGCGGTGGACGCCCAGACCCGCGCCGACCTCGAGGACCTCATCCGGGACGTGTGGCACCGGATGGGCGTGACCGTGCTGTTCGTGACCCACGACATCGACGAGTCCGTCTACCTCGGCGAGCGCGTCATCATCCTCTCCAGCTCGCCCACGGTGGTCCAGGAGGACCTCCCCATCGACCTGCCCGACGACCGCGACCAGCTCACCACCCGCGGCCTGCCGCGGTTCACCGAGCTGCGCGGCCACGTCTACGAGGAGATCCAGCGCGCCAAGCGGGAGGCGGGCACGAGGGCCTGAGCCGCCCGCCGGGCACCCCCGGGAGGGGCCGCGACCGGAGCCGGTGCGCCCACTACACTGGGCCCACCGGCTCCGGAGCGCCCGGCGCCGTTCCCCCCGGGAGGCCTGCCATGAGCACCACCCCGTCCGACGGTCTGCGCGGCACCACCGCGCCGTGCCCACGCTGCGGCGCCACCGGGTTCGAGCTGGTCTACGTGCAGATCATGCCCGACGACTGGGACCGGGCGCGCGACGTCGAGCTGGCGTCCCCGTCGATGATGCTCCCCGACGGGCGCGCCCCCGAGTTCTCCTGCCAGAACGGGAAGTGCCGCCTCCTCTGGTGAGCCGGGGCGGTCCCGGGCGGCCGGCGTCGCCGGGTCCCGCCCGTCGCGAGGGAGGCCGGATCAGTTGGCGAAGACGTCCAGCAGCCGGCCGTTGTCCGTCCAGAGGGCCACGGACTCGCCGCCGTTGTTGAGCACGGCGGAGGTGCCGCCGTTGTAGTGGGCGTCCTCCGTGTCGGTGCCCGGACCGGTGTGCACGCGCAGCTGCGCGCCGGGGGCCAGCTCGTAGCCCTCGCCCACGGTGAGGACGTTGTTCGCGGCGTCGCGCAGGACGTACCCGCTGACGTCCACGGTGCTCCGGCCCGCGTTGGTGAGCACCACGTGCTCGCCGGTCCCCGGCTGGAGGTCGTCGCCCGGGACGTCGTTGACGGAGTCCTCGATCCGGATCCCGTTGTTCGCCGGGAAGGGCTCGCGCCCGTCGAGGTAGCGCTGCGTCTGGAGAGGGAAGTCGCCCGTGACCATGTCGACGCCGAGGTCCACCACGTGCTGGACGGCCTCCGGGGAGTTGACCGTGTAGACGCCCAGGTCCAGTCCGGCGGCGTCGACGCGCGCGACGTCGTCGGCGTCGAGGGTGCGGTAGTTCGTGCCCACGGAGTCCACGACACCGGCCCACCGCTCGATCGTGGCGGCGTCCGGGACGCTGCCGGTGAGCTGCTGCAGGGGCACGTCGGGGGCCAGCCCGGCGAAGACCCGGTTGGACGTCTCCTCGAAGCCGATGACGGTGACCTTGCCCGCCGCGAGCAGCTTCGCCCAGTCCCGGTCCTCGGCCAGGGCGTCGGCCACGACCTGCTCGATGCCCGGGGAGTTCTGCGGGGACTTGATCTCGATGTAGACGCCGGTGCCGACGGTGGCGACCTTCGCGGCGTCGTCGAGGTGGGGGATCCGCTCCCCGGCGAACGCGTCGCCGAAGGAGGAGCCGGCGTCGAGCTGCTGCAGCTCGTCCCACGTGAAGGACGTGATCGGGTCGTCCTCGCGGCCCGGGAAGACCTCCTCGACGTCCGTGGTGCGCGCCGGGGTGCTGTCGTGGAACAGGAACGGCACGCCGTCGGCGCTGAGCTGGACGTCGATCTCCAGGTAGTCGACACCGGCGGCGCGGGCGTCCTTGAACGCGGCCACGGTGTTCTCGGGGGCGGTGCCGGCGGCGCCGCGGTGCCCGACGACGATCGGGCCCTCGGTGCCGGACGGGGCGGCCACGGCGGGCAGCGCCGAGCCGAGCACGACGACGGTGGACAGGGCCGCGGCGGCGCCGCGCAGGGGGCGGGGGGATCGAGCGGTCATGACGGTGCTCCTTGTGCCTGGGGGACGGTGCCCCACCACGAAAGCCGAGCGCGGAGACGGACCGGTCAACGCGGCGTGACGCGCAGGTGATCTCCAGGCGTCCCGGAGGGGACCGGTACTGTGGGCGCCATGGACACCAGCACGATCGTGAACATCCTTCTGGTCCTGCTGTTCGTGGCCGTCGGCGGCGTCTTCGCGGGCACCGAGATGGCGATCGTGAGCCTGCGGGAGAGCCAGGTCAAGCGGATCGAGCGCTCGGGACGGAAGGGCGCCCGGACCGCCGCCCTCGTCCGGGACCCCAACCTCTTCCTCTCGGCGGTGCAGATCGGCGTGACGGTGGCCGGGTTCTTCTCCTCGGCCTACGGCGCCTCGACGCTCGCCCCGGACCTGGCCCCCGTGTTCGAGCGGGCCGGTCTGTCCACCGCGGCCGCGGAGACCTCGGCGCTGATCGGCATGACCCTGGTCATCGCCTACCTCTCCCTCGTCCTGGGGGAGCTCGTCCCCAAGCGCCTGGCCATGCAGCGCTCCGTGGGCTTCACGAAGGTCCTGGCCCCTCCGCTGAGCGTCTTCGCCAAGCTCATGCGCCCCGTCATCTGGCTGCTGTCCGTGTCCACGAACCTGGTGGTCCGGCTCGTGGGCGGGGATCCGCACGCCGTCACCGAGGAGGTCTCGGCGGAGGAGATCCGGGAGATGGTCGTGGACACCCGGGGGATCGGGCCCGTCTCGCGCTCGATCCTCACGGACGTCTTCGAGGCGGGCGACCGCCGCCTGGCCGAGGTCATGCGCCCCCGCCCCGACGTCCACTTCCTGGACGGCACCCTGCCCGTCACGGAGGCCTACCGCACGGCCCTGGGCCTGCCGCACTCGCGCTACCCCGTGCTCGGCACGAGCGTGGACGACGTCCTGGGCTTCGTGCACATCCGCGACCTCGTGGTGGCGGACCGGGACGGTGACGGGGTCATCGAGGCCCCGCCCCGGACCCTCCGGGACGTGGTGCGGCCCATCCCCTTCCTGCCGGAGACCAACCACGTGCTGCGCACCCTGCAGGCCATGCGCAAGGACGGGCACCACATCGCGCTGGTGGTCGACGAGTACGGCGGGACGGCGGGCATCGTGACCCTGGAGGACCTGGTCGAGGAGCTCGTGGGCGAGATCTACGACGAGTTCGACGCCGGGGTGCGGGAGCACGAGGACACGGTGCTGCGCCAGGGCGGGGCCGTGCTGGTGGACGGCGGGCTGATCATCCAGGAGGTCCCGGCGGAGGCGGGGCCCCTCATCCCCGAGGGCCACTACGAGACCGTCGGCGGGTTCGTGATGGACCGGCTGGGGCGGGTGGCGCGCCCGGGCGACGCCGTCGACGTGGACGACTACCGGCTCGAGGTCCTGGCCGTGGACCGCAGCCGGGTGGAGCGGGTGCGGATCACCCGGCTGCGGCGGGACGCGGCGGGGGACGGCAGCCCCGGGGCCTGACCGGTCCGGGCAGGGCTCGGCGGCGGACCGCGGCACCGGTGCGGCGCGGCGTCAGTGCCCGCGGAAGGCCTCGGCCAGCCACCACGCCCCGCCGTCGGAGGCGATCTTGGCGTCGATCACCAGCGGCCGCTCCAGCGGCCCGGACAGCCGCTCCCGCACGGCGGCCAGGTCCTCGACGGAGCGCACGACCACGCCGTCGGCGCCGAAGCCCCGGCCGATCGCGGCGATGTCGACGTCCGGGAAGACCACCGTGTCCAGCGGCACGTCCCCGTCACCGGCGAAGTGGTGCACCTCCGCCCCGTACGCGGCGTCGTCGTAGACCACGCACACCAGCGGCAGGCCCAGCCGGACCGCGGTCTCGAGCTCGGCGATCCCCATGAGGAAGCCGCCGTCCCCGGTGCCGAGCACCGGCAGCCGGTGCGGCTGCGCCAGCGCGGCACCGATGGCGGTCGCCAGGCCCAGGCCGACGGACTGGAAGGCCTGGGTGAAGCAGAACCCGCGCTCGTCCGGCACGGAGAGGTACTGGCTGGGGTAGCCCATGAAGTTGCCGCTGTCGACGGCCACGACGCGCTCGGCCGGCAGCATCGCGTCCAGCTCCAGGGACAGCACCCGCGGGTCGATCCGCTCCGCCGTGGACAGGTCCTCGAACGTGACGTCCCGCCACCCGCCCTCCCGGGCGATCCGCGCGGCCAGCTCGGGCGTGCGCCAGGACGACGACGCCGGGGCGGCGGCTCCCGATCCGGCAGCGCCCTCCCGCACGGTGCCGCCCTCCCGCACGGTGCCGCCCTCCCGCACGGTGCCGTGCTCCAGCACGGCGAGGACGTCCCGCGCGGTGAGCGCGCAGTCGCCCACGACCCCCAGGTCCAGCGGCCTGTCCACCGGCCGGTGCGCGCCCAGCGCGGACTCCTCGAGGTCGACCTGCACGACCGAGGCCCCCGGGCCGAGAAGACGCCCGTGCCGCGTGGTCCACATGTTCAGGGCGCAGCCCCACCCCACCACGAGGTCGGCCTCCCCGATCAGCTCCGCGGTCGTCGGGGAGGAGAAGCCCCCGGAGATGCCGAGGTCGAAGTCCTCGCCCGCGAACAGACCCTTGGCCACCGCCGACGTCGCCAGCAGCGCCCCCGACCGCTCGGCGAGGGCGGTCAGCTCGGCGCGGGCGCCCCGGGCGCCGCGTCCCGCCACGAACACCGGCCGGTGCGCGGCGGCCAGCATCCCCGCCAGGCGCGCAGCGGCGTCGTCGTCCGGGCGCACCCGCGGGGCGGGCGGGAGCGCGGGCACCACGGCGCCCTCGGGGGCGGGAGCGGCCTGGACGTCGAGCGGGACGCTCAGCACCACGGTGCGGCGGTCGTTGCGGGCCCGGCGGACGGCCCGGGCGACGTCGGCCGCGGCGCTCGCAGGGGAGTGCACCCGGTCGGCCACCGCCCCCACCGCCCGGGCGAGGGCGTCCTGGTCGATCCGGAAGTTGGAGTGCACGGCCGCGGCCTGCGTGTCGGCGGTGAGCACGATCAGCGGGGTGCGGGACTTCGCGGCCTCACCGATGCCCGTGGTCGCGTTGGTCAGCCCGCAGCCCTGGTGCGTGGTGACCACGGCGACGCGCCCGCTGGTGCGGGACCAGGCGTCGGCCATGGTCGCGGCGCCGTTCTCGTGCCGGGCGGCCGTGAAGGGCACGCCCGCGGCGATCAGCGCGTTGGTGAGGTGGAAGTTCCCGCTGCCCACCACGCCGAAGGCGTGCCCGACCCCCAGCTCCGCGAGCGCACGGCCCACGAGCTGCGCGACCGTGCCGGTCACGCCCCGGACCTCTCGACGAGGGCGAGCACCCGGGCGGGGCTGCCCGTGCCGCCCACGACGGGCAGGGGCGCGACCACGAGCTGCGCCCCGAGGACCGGCAGCCGGTCGAGACGGCGCAGGGAGGTCAGCCCGTACTTGTCGTGGCCCAGCAGGTGGTGGTGGGCGGGGAACGGCGGGTCGAAGCCGCCGGCGATGCCCGCGTCGATGCCGACGGTCTCCACCCCGAAACCGCTGACGTGCGGATGGGCGGCGAGCCACTCGGCGGCGGCCACCGACGGACCGGGGGCGTGCAGACCGTGCTCGTCGGCGTTGAGGAAACGCTCCGGGTCGTCGCCGCGGGCGGACCAGCCGGTGCGCAGGAGCACCCAGCAGTTCTCGGGGAAGCGACCGTGCTCGGCCTCCCACCGCTCGAGGTGCTCGGGCTCCAGCAGGACGTCGGCGTCCGCCTCCGCCTCGGCGGTGAGGTCCAGCACGGCCGCCGGCCCCACGAGGCGCGCCGGCTCGATCCGGTCCACCGACCTCCCGTCCCGGCCGGTGATCCAGTGCACGGGCGCGTCCAGGTGCGTGCCGGCGTGCTCGCCCAGCGTCAGGTCGTTCCACGCCCAGACGGGCCCGGCCTCGTCGAAGGCGCTCACCGGGGTCATGGACAGGCCCACCGTGTTGGCGAACGGTTCCGGCAGCCGCAGGATCGGGGTGTCCCGGTCCAGGGGAGTGGTCAGGTCCACGACCTCCACGGTCCCGGCGGCCAGCGCCGCCCCCAGTTCGCCCAGCACGCTCATGACGTCACCCTCCGCAGTTCGGGAGCCCCGTCGGCGGGACCCTGGCACATGCCTCGTCGCCCATTGTGCCCCGCGGCGGGCCCGGTCCCTCGGCGCCGAGCGGAAGCGTCGCCGGCGGGAGCAGGCCGCGGATCCGCCCGGCCGGCGCCGCAGCAGGCGCGCGCGCCTCGGTTGCGCCCCGGATCCGCTTCCATCTGGTGGCATCCGTGTTCACACTGTGGGTGCGCAGGGGGTCCTGGGCGTCCTCCCGGTGTACTGTGATGGGCGTCCCAACGGCTCGTGATGCCCTCCCCGCAACCGGCAGCGGTTCTGCCCCGAGGGCGGTCGGCGCAGCCGCGTCCCGCCCGCATCCCGCAAGGAGCCCCGCATGAGCACCACCTCCGAGTCCTATCTCGTGGGCCTGATCGGCGACGGCATCACCCGCAGCCTCACCCCGCCGATGCACGAGACCGAGGCGCGGAACCACGGCCTGCACTACCTGTACCGCCCGGTGGACCTCGAGGTGATCGGCCGTCCGGGCGAGGACGTCGGGGAGCTGCTGCGGGCCGGGCGCGACCTCGGGTTCAACGCCTTCAACATCACGCACCCGTGCAAGCAGCTGGTCCTGGCCCACCTCGACGAGGTCGCCCCGGAGGCGGCCGCGCTGAGGGCCGTCAACACGGTGGTGATCCGCGACGGGCGGTTCGTCGGGCACAACACCGACGTGTCCGGCTTCGCCGCGGGGTTGCGAGCCGTGCTCCCCGGCGCGGCCAAGGACCGTGTGGTCCAGGTCGGCACCGGCGGCGCCGGCTCCGCCGTGGCCTCCGCGCTGCTGAGCGCCGGCGTGCGGACCCTGCACCTGTTCGACGTGGACCCCGCCCGGGCGGCCGAGCGGGCCGCCGCCATGGCCGAGCTCTTCCCCGGGCAGCAGGTCGCGGCCGCCACCGCCGAGACCCTGCCGGAACTGGTGCGCGCGGCGGACGGGGTGGTCAACGCCACCCCGGTGGGGATGCACCACCACCCCGGCACCCCAGTGGACCCCGACCTGCTGGAGGCCCGGCAGTGGGTGGCCGACGTCGTCTACCTGCCGGTGGAGACCGAGCTCATCGCCGCGGCCCGGGCCCGGGGGTGCCAGGTGCTCGACGGCGGCCACATGGCCGTCGGCCAGGCGGTGGACGCGTTCCGTCTCATCACCGGCGTGGAGCCCGACCGGGCCCGGATGCGCGCCCACTTCCTCGATCTGCTCGGGGCCCAGCGGAGCTGAGCGCGCGCCCGCGTCCCGGCCGCCCGGGGAAGAGGGTGCCCGCCGGGCTCCGGCACGCTCCGGCGGACGGGGTCACTGCCGCTCCTGCCGCGGGACGGCCGCGAGGTGCTCGGGCCGCACGGGCACGGTGTGCTGCTGGTGGTCGGGGTGCTTGCCCAGCCACTTCTTGATGTAGGGGCACACCGGGACGACCGTCAGCCCGGCGTCGACGGTGTCGTCCAGGGCCCGGCGGGCCAGCACGGAGGCCAGGCCCTGCCCGCCGTAGGCGTCGTCCACGGTGGTGTGGTGGAAGATCCGCTGCGGCCCGCCGGCGCCCTCGAAGGGGACCCAGTGGGCCGTGCCGATGACGGTCTCCCCGTCGAGGAGCTCGTAGCGCTGCCGGTCGGGGTTGTTCCGGACCGTGACGGCGGAAGTGTCCATGGTGGTCTCCTGGGGACGGGTTCAGCCGCGGGGCCGCAGCTGGACGGTGGGCAGCGGCGGGGCCGGCAGCGGGGCGGGCTGCTCCGACGGGTAGGGCCCGAAGCGCGGGTACGGGGCGCCGTCGTCGTAGCTGCCCCCGGCGGGCGCGGGAGCCGGTTCGGCGTCGATCTCCGCCTGCCAGGCGGCGCGGTAGGCGACGATCTCCTCGTGGGTGCGGCCCACGAAGTTCCACCACATCACGATCTGCTCGCCCAGCGGCTCACCGCCGATGAGCAGCAGCCGGACCGGGCCGAGACCGGCCTCCAGCACCACGGAGTCCTGCCCGACCGGGAGGTAGGCGAGGTGGTCCACCGGCACGGGTGCGCCGTTGAGCGACAGGTCGCCGGTGTCGAGCAGCACGCCGTGCTCGAGGGCCGGGTCCAGCTCCAGCTCCAGCCGCGCGCCGGGCCGCAGGAGGGCCTCGGCGGCCAGCAGCGGCGGGGTGAAGGTGTCCACCGGGGACGTGCTGCCGGCCAGGGAGCCCAGGAAGACGCGCAGCACCGTGCCCTCGCCGACGACCGGCTCGGGGGCGTGGTGCTCGAAGGCCGGGGCCATGTGGCGGGTCGCCTCCGGCAGGGCGTACCACAGCTGGACGCCGTGCAGGAGCGTGGTGCCAGGGGTGGAGAACTCCTGGTGGGAAATCCCCCGCCCGGCGATCATCAGGTTGATCTCCCCGGGCCGCACGATCGCGTCGTAGCCGGCCGAGTCCCGGTGGGCGATCCCGCCGGTGAACAGCAGACTCACGGTGGCCAGCCCGGTGTGCGGGTGCCGGGCCACCCGCATGCCCCCGGACTCCGAGACCAGGTCGGGGCCGTAGTGGTCGACGAAGCACCACGCCCCGATGAGGCTGCGCTGCCGCTGGGGCAGGGTGCGGCGCACGGTCATGGCCCGGGGCCCGCCCAGGGGCACCTCCCGCGGGCCCAGCAGCTGCGCGCCCGCCCCGGCGGCCTCGGTGCACAGGAGCTCCTGCGGATCCAGGTCCAGGTTGGTCATGCCGTGCCTCCCGCGACCGTCGACGGTGTGCGCGGCGCGTCCCCCGCCGGCTCCTCAGCGGCCTGCTTCCCCGGGATCTGGCCCTCCGAGGTCTGGTCCTCCGAGGTCTGGTCCTCCGGGGCGGCCGCACGGGGCCGGACCCGGTGGCGGGAGAGGACCGAGATCCGGTTGAAGGCGTTGATCGCCACCGCCGTCCACTGCAGCGCGGAGTACTGCTCGTCGGTCAGCTCCGCCCGGGCCACGGCCAGTTCCGCCAGCCGGGTCTCCTCGTCGGGCAGCAGGGCCACGACCTCCCCGATGGCCAGCGCGGCCTGCTCCAGGTCGTCGAACAGCTCCGTCTCGCGCCAGGCGGGGAGCACGGCCAGCTTCTGCGCGCTCACCCCGGCCTCCACGGCGTAGCCGGTGTGCAGGTCGAGGCAGTAGGCGCACCCGTTGAGCTGGGAGACCCTGATGCTGAGCAGCTCCACGAGCGCCCGGGACAGCCCGGCGTCCTCGGCCGCGGCGGCGGCCTTGCGCGCCAGGCCGTTGAGCGCCCGCCAGCTGCCGGGATCCGCCTTGTCGAGGTAGAAGTGGTCGCCGGCGCTCATGGAGTCTCCTCGTGGTCGTCGCGGCGCCGCCGGGCGGCACCGCCGTGCTTCCAGCGAATACCCACGGCGGGGCCCCGTCAAGTGCGGTGCCGCACTGCTCGTGGGCCGGCCGGAGGACATTGGGGGACGAAAAAATGTGCTATTCATCGTCCCTGGTGAGGCGCATCCTGGAAGAGCTTGTTCAGGCCGGGGCAGCAGGCTCCGGCCCGGAGTTCCTCCCGGAGGAGAAGTCATGGCCACCACCGAGTTCGTTCCCGTCTCCGACTGCACCGTGGGGCAGTGCTCGTTCAACCACGACCACGAGTGCACGGCCCACGCGATCACCGTGACCGGCAGCTCCGGCCACGCGCACTGCGGCACGTTCATCTCGCTGGGCCCGGACGGCGGCCTACCCACCGTCCACGCCGAGGTCGGCGCCTGCCAGCGCAACGAGTGCGTGCACAACTCCCACCTGATGTGCACGGCCCACGACGTGAAGATCGGCGCCGGCGCCGACGAGGCCGACTGCCTGACCTACCAGGCCGCCTGACGCCCGCCGGCGGCCCCGTCCCCGGCCCCCGGGCACGTGCCCGAGGGCCGGGGTCTCCGCCTGCCCGGGGCCGGACGTGCCACGGCGCCCGGGGCGCGGGACAATGGAGGGGACCGGGCAGGAGCGCCGGAGCATCGAGAGGACGGTACGCCATGGACGAGGAGATCCGGCTCAGCGGGGCGGACCACCCGCACGTGCAGATCCCCCGGCTCGGGGAGCTCGACACGGTCTGGGCCCGGCGGATCGTGCTCGCCGTCGTGGCCAGCCTGGTGGTCGGGCTGCTGGGCGGCATCGCGGCCGCGCTGCTGCTGGGCGAGGGCCGGCTGCTGAGCCCCGCCCAGTGGGGGCTCATGGTGGGCGGGGCGGCCCTGCTGGTCAGCGGCATCATCCTCTCGCTCACCCGCGCGGACGACGCGCCCCGCAACGACCTCATGGACGCCCGCGCCCGGGCGAGCAAGGGGCTGCGGACCTCGGTGCGCCGCGGCGCCGTCCCGCGGGACCCGGTCCTGCGGGAGATGCAGGACTACATGGCGGTGGAGATGGTGCAGTACGCCTGGCCGATCCTGCTGACCGTCCCCGGCATGGCGCTGGTGGTGTGGGCGCTCTTCGTGCCCGTCCCGGCCGTGCTGGTGGCGCTGCTGCTCGTGCTGGTGTGGGCCGTGGTCCGGGTCAACGGGACCGTGGTGGGCCGGCGCTACTACCAGCTGCGGGGCCTGCTGTGAGCGGACGGGCCGGCGGCGCACGAACCGGCGGCGCCGGTCGAGCGGGACCGGTCCGGCGGGGCGTCAGCGCCGCGGCAGGCGGACGAGCTCCACGTCGGTGAGCCGCCCGCCGTCGGCGACCGCCGTCAGGTAGGTGCAGTACGGCTGGCGCCGCCGGTCCGTGGGGGACCCGGGGTTGAGCAGCCGCAGACCCGCCGGGGTGGTGCTGTCCCACGGGATGTGGCTGTGGCCGAAGACCAGGACGTCGAGGCCGGGGAACGCCCGGTCCATGCGGGCCTCCCGCCCGGTGGCGGCCCCGGTCTCGTGGACCATGCCGAAGCGCACGCCCCCGAACGTCGCGCGGGCCACCTCGGGCAGCCGCTCGCGCAGCCCCGGCCCGTCGTTGTTCCCCCAGACCCCCACGAGGCGCGCCGCCCGCTCCTCGAGCCGGTCGAGGGTCGCGAGGTCGATCCAGTCACCCGCGTGCAGCACCACCTCGGCGTCGTCGACGGCCCGCCACACCGCGGCGGGCAGGTCGCGGGCGCGCTTGGGGACGTGCGTGTCGGCGAGCAGGAGGAGTCGGACCATGACGATCAGCCTCGCACAGGGACCGGCCGTCCGTCGCGGCGGATCCGGTCCAGGCCCCGCGAGCCCAGCCAGACGACGCCGAAGAGGACGATCACGGCGACGCCGAGGAAGTCGAGGTCGACCGCCGCCACGAAAGCGAGCGCGCCGCCGGTCGGCTGCCGGAGATCGGCGAGCACGGACAGCAGGTTCGTCCCGCCGATCACGAAGGCGATGACGACCGAGACCGTGGTCACCGTGACGTTGTAGTCCAGCTCGCGGCGGGCATCCTCCGAGGCCCAGCCGTAGACCCGGTTCATCAGGATGCCGTCGGCGCTGTCGAACATGGTCATGCCCGCGGTGAAGAGCACGGGCAGCGCGAGCACCGCGTACCAGGGCAGTCCGGGGGCGAGCCCGCCGGCCGTGACGAACAGCCCGATCGAGGCCGCCGTGTCGAGGCCGAGGCCGAAGAGGAAGCCGACGGGGTACATCTTGGCCGGGCGGTCCACCGCGCGGGTCACGGGGTGCAGCACGCGGTGCAGCACGCCCCGGTCGGCGAGGTGGACGTCCAGCTCGGCGGCCTCCAGGGCGCCGGTGCGCGCGGCGCGGCGGGCCCGGCGCAGCCGCAGCAGCACGGCGAGGTTGAGCACCCCGGCGGTGACGAGGAACAGCCCGGAGACGGTGCCGCCCCAGATCCCCGCGGCCTGCCGCAGCCCGGAGCCCTCGTCGGCGAGGCCGCCCGCGAAGGCCTCCAGGCCGAGGGCCAGCAGCAGCACGGAGACGAGGACCACCGACGAGTGGCCCAGGGCGAACCAGAAGCCGGTGGCCGCGGACTCCCGGCCGCGCGCCATCAGCGAGCGCGTCGCGTTGTCGATCGCCGCGATGTGGTCGGCGTCGAAGGCGTGCCGGACGCCCAGGGCGTAGGCGCTGAGGGCCAGCCCCACGAACAGTCCCGTGCTCCCCTGAGGGGTGTCGGTGGCCAGGACGAGGATGAGCAGCGCGCCCCAGCCCACGAGGTGCAGGAGGAGGACCGCGGCTCCGATCACGGCGGTGCCGCGCCGCCCGGCGGCGGACGGGGGGACGGTGCGGGAGCTGCTCACGGCGGGCCTTTCGCTGGGGTGGAGCGGGCTTCGGGGAGGGACCGCGGGGCCGGATGCGCGCACCCGGCCCCGCGCCGGCGTCAGCTCTCGAGCGGGACGCCGTCCTGCTCGGCCTCGTCGAACAGGGCGTCGACGTGGACCGCGTCCCTGCCCGCGCGCTCGAGCAGGCTGGCGGCCACGCCCGATCGGTAGCCGGAGCCGCAGTGCACCCACAACCGGCCCGCGGGGAGCTCGTCCATCCGGGTCAGCAGCTCGTGCAGCGGGATGTTGACCGCGTCGGGGAGGTGCGACTCCTCGTACTCGTCCACCCGGCGGACGTCCAGGACGGTCTCGTCCCCGGGCCGCTGGGCGAGCATGCCCTTCCAGTCGACGCGCGGGTAGGAGGAGACGGCCGCGCCCGGGGCCAGCTGCCGCGGGTCCTCGCCCAGCGCCGCGTCGGGGGAGTCGATGCCGATGCGGGAGAGGTCCCGGATCGCGTTCTCGACGTCCTCGTGGGAGCCGACGAGGGTTAGCTGACGGTCGTAGGGGAAGATCCAGCCCAGGAAGGTGGTGAAGCTCGAGCCGTCGCCGTACTCGAAACTGATGGTCCCCGTCAGGTGGGTGCTCGAGTAGGCCACGCGGTTGCGCAGGTCCACCACCCACTCGCCGGCCTCGAGGCGGGACCGGAGCTCCTCGGGGCCGAGGGGGTCGGGCACGGACAGGTCCGGCTCGGTGGGGCCGGCGGCGTTGGCCGGGCCCATGTGCACGTAGTAGCTCGGGTACGCCGTGAGGTTGGCGATCAGCTCCCGGACGAAGTGCTCCTCGTCCGGATCGGTGCAGACGTGGTTGGTCTCGATCTGCTCGCCCTGGGTGGACCCGCTCGCGCCGGTGGCGGGGCCGGAGGAGCAGAAGGAGCCGAACCCGTGCGTCGGGTACAGGGCGGCCTTCTCCTCGGCCTCCTGCGCGAGGCGGCGGGCGGAGGCGTACTGGTCGTGGGTCAGGCCCACCATGTGCTCGCGGCCCAGCAGGTCGGTGCGGCCCACGGAGCCGTAGAGGACGCTGCCGCCGGAGAACACGGCCTGCCCGTCGCCGTGCTCCACCACGAAGGACAGATGGTGGTGGGTGTGGCCAGGGGTGGCCACGGCCTTCACGGAGAGCTCGCCGACCCGGACGGTGTCGCCGTCGGCGATCGGGGTGCGCTTGAAGGAGACGTCGTCGGCGGCGTTGACGAGGTAGGCCGCGCCGTGCTTCCGGGCGTAGACGCAGCCGCCGGTGACGTAGTCGTTGTGGATGTGGGTCTCGGCCACATGGGTGACCCGCACGCCGGCCCGCTCCACGGCGGCCTCGACGCGGTCGATGTCGCGCTGGGCGTCGATGACGAGGGCGACCTCGCCGTCGTGCACGAGGTAGCTGCGGTCCCCGAGCTGGGGGGTGTCGATGACGGTGACGTCCATGACGCGTTCCTCCTGATGGGGCCTCGCAGCGCACTGCGGGGCGTTCGTGACGGTATCGGGAGTCTGTTACGGGAGTGTTCCGGGGCCGGGGTCGACGACGGAAGCGTGCGTCGACGGTCCCCGCCGCGGCCCGGGCCTGCTGCCGGGTCCGTGGTTCCCGGCTACGGCGGGGACGGTGCGGTCAGGTGGTGAGGGGCGTGCGCAGGGGGCATCTCGGGACCGCGAACCAGCAGACGACCGCGGCGACGCCGGCGGCCGCCGCGGTGATCCCGACGGCGGGGCCGGCCGCGCCGGGCAACTCCTGGACCAGGACGAGGACGCCCATGACCAGGACGAAGACGCCGAAGCCCCGGCGCAGTGCGGCCTCGGGGATGCGGCCGGCCAGGCGGGCGCCGACGAACGAGCCGGCGACCGCGGCGACGGTCACGGCGCCGACCAGGGCCCAGTCCAGGGAGACCGTGGTGAGGTAGCCGGCGAGCCCGGCGAAGGACTTCATGGCGATGACCACCAGGGAGGTGCCCACGGCCACGGGCATGGACAGCCCGCCCAGCAGGGCCAGGGCCGGGACGACGAGGAAGCCGCCGCCGAGGAGGCCGAGCGAGAGCCCGATCAGCACCGACAGCAGGAGGGTCAGGACGAGGGTGACGGTCATGGTGCGTGTCCTCCGCTTCCCGCCGGCCGGGGCGGGGTGGTCGGGTCGTGAAGGGGAACGGGGCTCTGCACCGGCGTCCGTCCCGAGCGTGACAGATACCCCCTGGGGTATTCAAGTACCCCCCGGGGTAATTTATTCGAAGGCGGGTATCGCCCAGCGAGAACCCGGCCGCCCTGCCCTTCCTTTTCCGCGCCCCGCGTGCCAACAGTGGACTCCTGACCCGGAGCCCGGACCGAGAAGGAGTGCCGGCATGAGCTGCACCCACGCCGTCGTCGTCCCGCTGCCCTACCCGGAGGCGGTCGAGAGGACGCGGGCTGCCCTGTCCGAGCAGGGCTTCGGCATCCTCACCGAGATCGACGTGCGCGCCGCGTTCGAGAAGAAGCTGGGCGCCGAGGCCGCCGAGAACGTGGGCGACTACGTGATCCTCGGCGCCTGCAACCCCGGACTCGCCAGCAGGGCCCTGGCCGCGGAGCCCCAGCTCGGCGTGCTCCTGCCCTGCAACGTGGTGGTGCCCCGCGGCACGGACGCCAGCTCCTCCACGGTCGAGGCCATCGACCCGCAGACCATGGTCCAGCTCAGCGGCAGCCCCGCCGTGCAGGAGGTCGCCGACGACGCCGGCGCCCGGCTGCGGGCGGCGCTCGACGTCCTCGGCGGCCTCCGGGCGCCGTAAACGCCCCGGCGCACGCCCCCGCACCGGGTCGCCGACCCGAAGTTCCATCGACCCGAGGTTCCATCGACCCGCAGTTCCATCGACCCAGGAGGCAGTCCATGACCACCGACATCACCGGCAAGAAGATCGCGTTCATCGCCACGAACGGCGTCGAGGAGCCCGAGCTCACCGAGCCCTGGAAGGCCGTCCAGGAGGCCGGCGGCACCCCCGTGCTCCTGTCCCCCGAGCAGGGCAGCATCACGGCGATGCAGGGGGACTGGGACCGCGCCGGCAGCTACGACGTCGACGGCACCCTCGCCGCGGCGACGGCCGAGGACTTCGACGCCCTGGTCCTGCCCGGGGGTACCCTCAACGCGGACAGTGTGCGCGTCGACCAGGACGCGCTGCGCCTGGTCAAGGAGTTCGACGCCGCGGGCAAGCCGATCGCGGCCATCTGCCACGCCCCGTGGATCCTCATCGAGGCCGGGCTCGCGCAGGGCCGGCGGCTCACGTCCTACACCTCCCTCGCCACGGACCTCAGGAACGCCGGGGCGGACTGGGTGGACGAGGAGGTCGTCGTCGACGGCCGGCTCGTGACCTCCCGCAACCCCGGCGACCTCGAGGCCTTCAACCGGGAGGCGCTGAAGCTGTTCGCCGGCTGACGGCGTCCCGGTGCGCGAGGACCCCCGTCCGGAAATCCCGGGCGGGGGTCCTCCGTGCCGCGCGGGCGCGGGGCGCGGGTCAGCGGCGGCCTCCCTCCGGGACCTCGTCCTCCTCGTACACGTCCGGGACGCCGTCGAGGTCGGCGTCGACGGACTCGAGCTTCTCGATCATGCGGTAGCGCTTGTTGCGGGCCCGCAGCAGCACCGAGGCGAGCGCGGCCGCCAGCACGGACGCGGTGAGGATCGCCACCTTGGCCTGGTCTCCCGGCAGGCTGCCCGGGGCGAAGCTCAGTTCCGCGATGAGCAGCGAGACGGTGAAGCCGATGCCCGCCAGGAGGGCGACGCCCACCAGGTCGACCCACTGGAAGGTCGGGTCGAGCCGGGCACGCGTGAGCCTGGTGACCAGCCACGTGGCGCCGACGATGCCGATCGGCTTGCCCAGCACCAGGCCGGCGACGATGCCCAGCGTCACCGGGGCCGAGAGCGCGGAGGTGAGACCGTCCCAGCCGCCCACGGCGACACCGGCGGAGAAGAACGCGAAGACCGGCACCGCGAAGCCCGCGGAGAGGGGGCGGAAGCGGTGCTCGAAGATCTCGGCGAGGCCGGGCCCGGCCTCCGGGCCGTCGCCGGCCCGGTTGCGGATCACCGGCACGGCGAAACCGAGGAGCACGCCGGCCACGGTCGCGTGGATGCCGGCCTCGTGGACCAGTGCCCAGACCACGACGCCGATCGGCAGCAGGATCAGCCAGGCGGCCGGGGCCCTGAGGCCGAAGAACCGCTGGTACTTCTGGGCGAGGAAGAGGTAGAGGGCGAAGGGGATCAGCGCCAGCAGCAGGGGCTGGACCGAGACGTCCTCCGAGTAGAAGACGGCGATGATCGTGATCGCCAGCAGGTCGTCGACCACGGCGAGCGTCAGCAGGAAGAGCCGGAGCGCGGCGGGCAGGTGCGAGCCGATGATGGCGAGCACCGCCACGGCGAAGGCGATGTCGGTGGCGGTGGGGATGGCCCAGCCGTCCGCGGTGACGGGGTTCGAGAGGTTGATCGCGGCGTAGATCGCGGCCGGGACCACGACTCCGCCGACCGCCGCCGTGATCGGGACCACGGACCTGCGGAACTCGCGCAGGTCGCCGGCCACGAACTCGCGCTTGAGCTCGAGGCCCACCAGGAAGAAGAAGATCGCCAGCAGGCCGTCGGCGGCCCACGCGCCGAGGCTGAGCCTCAGGTGCCAGGGCTCGTAGCCGACCTCGAGGTCGCGCAGCGCGAAGTAGCTGTCCGCGAAGGGCGAGTTGGCCCAGACGATCGCGACGAGCGCGGCCACCACGAGCAGCAGGCCGCCGATGGTCTCCTTGCGCAGGATCTCGCCGACGCGCAGCACCTCGCGGTAGCTGCCGCGGCGCAGCGTGTCGCTGCCGTGGTCGCGGGGGCGGTTCTCGGGCTGGTCCTCCGGGCGGACCGTGGGGTCGTGAGCAGACACGGGGTTCCTCTTCTCGGGCGGCAGAATCTTCGTGCCGACCAGACTTCCCGGCTCACCTGGTGGACCAGTCTACGGATGATCGTGGTGAGCGCCACCCGAGGGGCCGGCGGCTCAGGCCGGCAGGTCCCGGCGGCGGAATCCGGCGGCGGCCGCGGCCAGGAGCGCGAGCGCGGCCGCCGTGAGGCCCAGCAGGGGAGCGGCCTCCCAGTCCTCGGAGGGCACGAGCGGCGTCAGCTGCACCGGGGAGAGGTTCATCGCCGGCTCGGGCAGGTCGAGCAGCAGGCCGAACCACGAGACGAAGACCACGTAGGCGACCACGGCCCAGCTCAGCGCGGCGAACCGCGGGACGAGTCCCACCAGCGCGGCGGCGACCCCGGCCACGACCAGCACGGCCGGGACGTAGGCCAGGGCCGCCATGGCCAGCTCACCGGTCCAGCGCAGGTCCCCGGTGGTGGCGGTGACCCCCGCGCCCAGTGCCGCCCCGGCCAGCAGCAGGGCCAGGAGGGACTCCACGACGACGACGGTGAGCCAGCCGAGCACCCAGCGCACCCGGTCCAGACCCGTGGAGAGGACGAGAGCCGTGCGGCCGGCCTCCTCCTCCGCGCGCAGCCGCAGCACGGCCGAGACGGCGAACGTGACCACCCCGAGCGCGAGGTAGGACAGCGTCGCGGCGGCGAAGGACTCGGTGAGGGCGTCGAGGTCCACCACGAGCCACTCGGTGATCGACGGGATGTCCGCGATGCTGTCCTCCAGGGAGTCGGCCAGCGAGCCGAAGGCCAGGCCGAAGAGGACGAGTCCCGCGGTCCACCCGAGGAACGTGCCGCGCAGCAGCCGTCGCGCCAGCCCGGTCGCGGAGAGCAGGGACGCCCCGGCCGTCGCGGGGCCCGGGCGTGCCTGCCGCAGCCCGGCGCCCAGGTCCCGCCGCTGGGCCAGGAGCACGGCCGTGACCAGCAGCACGGCCGTGAGCGCCCCCGAGAGCGCCAGCGGCCACCAGCGCAGGTCCACGTAGAGCCGGGTCTGCTGGGCCCACGCGATGGGCGAGATCCAGGACAGCCACGAGCCGGTGAGCTCGATGACGTCCCCGATCCCGCGCACCAGGAAGGCCGCGCCGAGCACGGCCATCGCCGTGCCGGAGGCGGCCCGCGCGTGCTCGGTGAGCTGGGCGGTCACGGCCGCCACGGCCCCGAACAGCAGGCCCGTGAGGGCCGTGGCCAGTCCCCACGCCACGGCGTCGACCCCGCCCAGGCCCGCCGCGAGGAGCCCCGCCGTGATCCCGGCGCCGACCGCCGCGTCCGCCACGGCGACCGCCCCGAGAGCGGCCGCCGCCGGGGCGAAGCGGCCCACCGGCAGTGCGCGGACCACCTCGAGCCGCCCCGACTCCTCCTCCGCCCGCACGTGCCGGCTCGCGAGCAGGATGCTCATGATCGCGGTCGCCACGAGCACCGACAGGCTGAGCTCGTTGACCGTCATGGCACCCAGCGTGTAGTCGTCCGCGCCGAAGGCCGGGCCGGTCATCATCACGGCGGACGGGTTGTCCAGCAGCGCGGCCCGGGCCTGGCGGGCCTCGCCGTCCGGGAACGTCTCCTCCAGGGCGAGCACCGTCGCGTACACGGTGCCGGTCAGCGCGAGCACCCACACGAGGATCCGCACCCGGTCCAGGCGCAGGTTGAGCCGGAACAGGCGGCCGGTCGCGGCCCACGGCTCGGTGGTCCTCATCGGGGCGCCCGCACGTCCCGGCCGGCGGCGCGCCCGGTCCCGTCCGGGGCCGCGGCGCCGGACCCGTCCTGGGCGGCGGGTGCGGCCGGGCGGTCCCCGTAGTGGCGCAGGAAGAGCTCCTCGAGCGAGGGCGGGGTGACGGTCAGGTTCTGCACGCCCAGGTCGGCGAGCGCCCGGAGCACCTCGGGGACCCGGGCGTCGTCGACGTCGAAGCTCAGCCTCCCGTCCTCGTGCACGAGGTGGTGCACGCCCGGCAGCCCGCCCAGGCGACCGGGGCCGGCGGGAGTCGTGGCCGTGACGGCGGAGCGGGTCAGGTGGCGCAGCTGGGCGAGGGTGCCGTTCTCCACGTCCCGGCCGCTGCGGATGATGGTCACGGTGTCGCACAGCTTCTCGACCTCCGCCAGGATGTGGCTCGAGAGCAGGACCGTGCTGCCCTGCCCGCTCAGCCGGCGCACCTCGTCCGTGAACACGGCCTCCATGAGCGGGTCCAGTCCGGAGGTCGGCTCGTCCAGGACGTACAGCTCCGCCTCGGCGCTCAGGGCGGCCACCAGCGCCACCTTCTGCCGGTTGCCCTTCGAGTAGCTGCGGGCCTTCTTCGTGGGGTCGAGCTCGAAGCGCTCGATGAGCTCGTCGCGGCGGCGGCGCCGTCGTCGTCCGCCGCGGATGCCGGTGAGCAGGTCCACGATCTCGCCGCCGGTCAGGTTCGGCCACAGGTTCGTGTCCCCCGGGACGTAGGCGGTGCGGCGGTGGATCTCCACGGCGTCGCGCCAGGCATCCAGGCCCAGGACCGTGGCCGTCCCCGCGTCCGCCCGGAGCAGGCCCAGCAGCACCCGGATCGCCGTGGACTTCCCCGAGCCGTTGGGGCCCAGGAAGCCCGCGACCTGCCCCGGCGCCACGGTGAGGTCGAAGCCGTCGAGGGCCGCGGTGGGACCGAAGGTCTTGACGAGCCCGCGGGCCTCGATCACCGGGGTGTCCATGGGTGCTCCTGACGGGTCGGGGCCGGCGGCGTCACGCCCGCCTGCCGTTCACGGTAGGCATCGCCCGATCGCCGGACAAGCTGTCCCGGAGACCGGGCGCGCCGTCCGGACCGCGGGACGGTGACGCCGTCGGGAGGCCGGGGCCGGGCGGGTCAGCCCGGACGGTGCCCGTCCGCCGCCACGGCGGCGGACGGGCGCTCCGCAGCGGCCTCGGCGATCCGCCGGTCGGGCCGGTCACGGGGATCGAGCCACGCCTTGGCCCGCAGGGCGGGCTTCTCGACGAGGGTCCAGGACAGCAGCGCCAGGGGCAGTGTCAGCAGGAGGACGAGCACGGAGTTGACGGCGACACCCCACGACGCCGTGCCGAGCAGCACGAGGAGCTGCTGCACCGGGTACGCGTAGATGTAGACGCCGTAGGAGAGGTCCGTGCGCGTGGTCCAGTTGCGGGACGGGGCGGCGCCGAGGCCGAGGAGCAGCACGGCGAGCGGCAGCTGCCCGTACAGGTCCGCCCAGCCGAGGTCCGTCAGGACGGCGTAGACGACGGCCGCCCCCGCGGTGTGCACCCAGGTGGGGCGCCACGTCCCCGACCAGGCCCAGACCGCCGCGCCCGCCAGGAAGTAGCCCGCCAGCCGGGCGCCGTTGAGGTAGAGGTGGGTCGTGACGTCCAGCGGGCCCTCGACCAGGGGGCGGAGGACGAGCACGAGGAGGAACATCGCCGGGAGCACCCACCGGGCGTGCCGTGCCGCGACGGCGAGGCTGAGGACGAGACCGAGCAGCACGTAGGCGAGGGCCTCGTGGAACAGCGTCCAGAGCGAGCCGTTCCAGGAGTCCGGAGCCGGAACGTCCAGCTGTGTTCCGTCGATGCCCCACTGGGAGATCCTCAGGTCGCTGTTGTGGAGCACGAAGCCGGCGGCCGAGCCCAGGTCGAGCGACGAGCCCTCGATCGCGGCCGCGAGCGGCGCGAAGACGAAGGCCACCACGAGCAGGCTCACCAGGAAGGCCGGGTAGATGCGCAGGAACCGTCGCCAGAGGTACGGCACCAGCGTGGTCCGCACCCTGCTCTCGGCGATGAGGTAGCCGCTGAGGACGAAGAAGCCGTTGACGGCCACGTCGGAGAGGAGCTCGAGGCTGGGACCGTCCGCGCCGGTCAGGGGCCAGGCGTGGCCGACGATGACCACGGACGCCAGGACCAGGCGAATGGCATTGAGGCGGTTGTGGCGGTCGCCCAGGCGTTCCCGGAGAGTCGTGGCCAAGAGAGGTGCCTTCCGCAGGAGTGGGCAGCGCGGCCGGGGCGGTCAGCTGCTGGACGCGGGGCCGGTCCCCGGGGTGGGGAGCAGCCGTGACGCCGTGCCGTCACCCGTCCTGACCCAAGTTTAGGTATGCAAACACATGCTCTCGCCACTGTTCCGCCGAAGTGGGGACGGATGTCCGGGCGGGCGCTGCGCGCCGGTCGTCACAAAATGCCGTGCTGCCCGCGGTGCTAACGCCCAGGTCAGGAGCCGTGCCAGGCTGGCAGCAGAGCCGCTCGAGGAAGGGGAGTCCCGTGCTGGAGATCCGCAGTGCCGCCCAGGACCTGGGCGCGGGCGACGGGTGGCGCGGCGCCGCCCGCACCGCGCCGCAGCGGCGCCCCGCCACGGCGCCGGTCGTGCTGGTCGGCCTCGGCGCGGCGCTCGTCGTCGTGGCCCTGGTGGCCGGACGGGCGTGGTCGGAGGTCCTCCTCGACGCCGGGGCCGTCCTGCTCACCGTGGGCGGCGTGGGTCTGCTCCTGGACGCCGGACTGGCGCGGTGGCGCGGGTCCTCGCCCGTCGAGGCGCAGCGTCCCCCGGTCCCCGCGGCGCCGGCGCCCCGCGACGACCAGCTGGGCCTCGTGGGGGTCCGCGAGGAGCTCGACGCGGTCGACGTGCTCCGCGGCGTGCGGCCCGGGCAGGAGCTGTGGTGGATGGACACCTTCCCGCTGACCCTGGCCGGTGACCTGGACGCCATCCACAAGGCCCTCGACGCCGGGGTCCGCGTCCGGCTGCTGGTCCTCGACCCCAAGTCGCCCGCGCTCGCCTCCCGGCTCCGCGAGATCCGCCACCACTACGGCCTCTCGCCCATGGACCTGCGGCGCAGCTTCGACACGCTGGTCCACCAGCTCCGGGCCCTGGGGGAGCTGGACCCCGTGGTGGCCGAGCGCCTGGAGGTGCGGGTCTACGACGGCCTGCCCGGAGCCCCGATCTACCTGGTGCTCGGACCTCCCTCCGCGGCGGAGGACCCCGCGGCGGACCCGGGCGCGCCGCAGGTGATCCGGGCGTTCAGCAGCTACTTCCTGCTCGACGCCAGCCAGGACATGCCCTACCTGGAGTGGCGGGACGGGCCCTTCGCCGCCCGGCTGCACTCCTATGCGCGGCACAAGTGGGAGGAGGGGCACACGGTGTTCCCGACCGAGCCCGCCGACCGCTCGGCCTCGGCCTTCAACGTCGGGCCCGGGGCGGCACCGCGCGCGGCGCGGGACAGCACCCAGGGCACCTGACGCCCGGCCTCCGCGTCCCGGGTGCTTCCGGGGCGTCGGAGCCTGTGGCGGCGGGATGACAAGTCTGCTGAGATGGCGGCATGGACGTTTCGGATTTCAAGACCCTGTTCGGCGACGACATCCGGGCCTGGCTCGACTGGGACGCGCTCGACGACGAGAACTCCCGGATCGAGGACCTCGTGGTCTCCTCCCGGGAGGAGCTCGGCGGGCTCTACACGGTCTGGCACGTGGACCCCGAGGGAAATCCGGGGGAGTGGTCGCACCCGCAGCACCGGCCGCAGACCCTCGCCCAGGCTGCGGAGAAGCAGTGGCCGGAGGACCGGCAGGGAAAGATCGAGCACCTGCGGCGGGAGTTCTCGGAGGAGTCTGGGCCGGTCCAGCTCACCGTCCCGGCCTACCGGACCGAGGGGTCCCTCGTGGTCCTCGACTCCAACCACCGGCTCGTGGGCGCCTATCTCTCCGGGGCGGACCTGCGCGTGCTGCTGGTCGTGCTGGACGGGCCCTCGTCCTCCGTGATCCTCCCCGCCACGGCACAGATCGCGAACGACCAGGCGGGCCGGATCTGAGACGCCCACCGCGGACGGCTGGGCGTGCGGCTGGAGGAGGTCGCGGCCCGGGCCTGCCCGCCGTCGCACCCCGCGACTAGCATGAGCCCATGAGCGACGACGCCCGTCCCGAGCCCCGCTGCCCCGTCCCGCACGGCGACCGGCGCAGGACCGCTCCGCCCGGCGAGCGCAGCGCGCCGCCGGTGGAGCTGCTCGGCGGCGTCTGGCACGTCCGGTCCCTGCCGATGGTCCGCCAGGTGCTGCGGGAGGCCGACGGCACGGTGCAGGCCGGCTTCAGCGCGGAGACCGCCCGGCAGGGCCTGACCGGCGACCACCCGCCCGTGCTCTACGCGGACGGCCCCGAGCACCGGCGCCAGCGCACCGCCACCGCGAGGTTCTTCACCCCGGCCACGGTGAGCCGCCGCTACCGGGCCCTGATGGAGGAGCGCGCCGACGAGCTGGTGGAGCGGATCCGGCAGGACGGCGGGGCCGAGCTGTCCGCGATCACCCTGCGCTACTCCGTGGAGGTCGCCGCCCAGGTGGTGGGGCTGACGAACTCGGACGTCGACGGGATGTCCCGGCGCTTGGAG
Organism: Kocuria himachalensis; assembly: GCF_054784195.1. NCBI lineage: Bacteria > Bacillati > Actinomycetota > Actinomycetes > Micrococcales > Micrococcaceae > Kocuria > Kocuria himachalensis. The sequence goes on along the minus strand of NZ_BAAGPL010000019.1, from coordinate 311,198 downwards.
CGCTTCTTCAGCGGCCCCGTCACCGGCTCCACCGGTTCCCCGCGGCGCCGCCTCCCCGCCCGGCTCGGCGCCGTCGTCGGGTCGCTGCGGCCGATGTGGGCGATGACCGCCTTCCAGCTCCGGGACGTGCGCCCGGCCGTCCGGGCGCGGCGCCGGCAGCCCCAGGAGGACGTCGTGTCCCACCTGCTCGCGGAGGGATACACGGACCGGGAGATTCTCGTCGAGTGCCTCACCTACGCCGCCGCCGGCATGGCCACCACCCGCGAGTTCATCGCGGTGGCCGCCTGGCACCTGCTGGAGGACGACCGGCTGCGGGAGGAGTACCTCGCGGCCGACGAGCCGGCCCGGCACGGGATCCTGCACGAGATCCTGCGCCTGGAGCCGGTGGTGGGCCACCTCTACCGCAGGACCACCCGGGAGCTGGTCCTGGCGGACGGCGACGAGCGCCACGAGGTGCCCGCCGGCGCCCTGCTCGACCTCTACGTCCGCCAGGCGAACACCGACGAGCAGGCGCTCGGGGAGGACGCCCGGCAGCTGTGCCCGGAGCGGTCCCGGCCGCGGGGGATCCGGCCCGAGGTGATGTCCTTCGGGGACGGCGCCCACCGGTGCCCGGGCGGGTCCCTCGCGATCCAGGAGACCGACATCTTCCTGCAGCGCCTGCTGCGGCTGCCCCTGGCGTTCGCGCACCCGCCGCGGGTCTCCTGGGTGGAGCTGATCGCGGCCTACGAGGTGCGCGACGTCGTCCTGCGGGTGGGCGCCGGTCAGGGGTGGCGCACGCCCTCCCCGGCGAGCACCGCCCGGTAGCCCTCCCGGTACGTGGGGTGGCGGAGCTCGACGCCGGCCTCCCGCAGCCGCCGGTTGGACAGCCGCTTCGAGCCCCGGTGCGGCGCGTCCGCCTCCGGGACGTCCTCGGGCCGGGGGACGCCGAGCTCCTGCGCCAGGAACTCGAGGACCTCGAGCTCGGGCACGGGCTCGTCGTCCGTGCCGAGATACAGCGTGAGCGGCTGGGCGTCCATGGTCAGCAGGTGCACGGCGGCCGCCGCGGCGTCGTCGCGGTGGATGCGGTTGGTCCAGGCGGCGCCGGCCGCGACGTCCCCGGAGCGCACCCTGTCGATCAGCCGGGTCCGGCCCGGACCGTAGATGCCGGAGAGCCGCAGGACCGTGCCGTGCGGGAACTGCTCGTGGAACAGCTCCTCGGCCTCCAGCAGGATCCGGGCGGTGGGGGTCGAGGGGTCCGGCGGGGTGTCCTCGGTGACCTCGCCGCCGTCGGCGTCCCCGCAGACGGCGGTCGAGGAGATCAGCAGGGCACGCCGGGGGAGGGTCCCGGCGGCGCGCAGCCCGTCGGCCACGTGGCGCAGCCCGTCCAGGTAGGCGGCGCGGTAGGCCTCGGGCGTCCGCCCGTCCGCGGCGGTGGCGACGACCAGCAGCTCGACGTCGCCCGGCAGCTCGGGCACCTCCGTGCTCAGGTCCACCGCGATCCCGATCAGGGGCGGCGGCACCAGCTCCGCACGGCGGCGCAGGCCCACCACCTCGTGCCCCTGCTCGGCCAGCCGCAGCCCGATCTCCGTGCCCAGGTCTCCGCATCCCGCGATCACCACGCTCATGCCCCGATCCTCCCACGTCCTGCTCCGCGCACCACGGCGGCGCGGACCGGTCCTGTTCCCCCGGCGTGCGCGGCACCGTAGGTTGGAGGTGGTGACCGGGCACCTCCGGGCAGCCGAGGAGCACGGGAAGGCGACGACGGTGGCTTGGTACCGGAAGGACGTGGAGGAGCTCGCGCCCGAGGAATGCTGGGACCGGTTGCGGGCGGACGGCGTCGCCCGGCTGGCCGTCGTGGTGGACGGGGCCCCGGAGATCTTCCCGATCAACTACGTGGCCGACCGCGAGACGATCGTCTTCCGCTCGGGCCTGGGCACGAAGGTGAGCGGCGCGCTCGAGGGCCTGGCGGTGGCCCTCGAGATCGACGGGCACGACCGGGCGACCGCCACGGCGTGGAGCGTGATCGTCAAGGGCGGCGCCGGGAGCGTCCGGCCCGGCCACGCCCTGATGGAGGCCCTGCAGCTGCCGCTGTTCCCGTGGCAGGAGGGGATGAAGGGCCAGTTCGTCCGCATCGTCCCGACGACGGTCACGGGCCGCCGCTTCACCATGGCCGACCACGAGGCGTGGAACTCCCCGGTCGCCGTCGGCCGCCGGACGGCGGGCGGATCCGCCCGCTGGACCGACGCAGGCTCCGGCGGGTCGTGACGCCCGGGGCCCGGCTCCCGCGGAGCGGGCCGTGTCGGGCCGGGGAGGCTTCCGTGCCCGGTCAGTAGGGTGGGGGCATGACCTCGCACACCGTCTACACCGTGGGCCACTCCACGCGCTCCGCCGAGGAGTTCGTGGAGCTGCTGCGCGAGTCCGGAGTGCAGCGGCTCGTCGACATCCGCACGGTGCCGCGCTCGCGGACGAACCCGCAGTTCAACCTCGACGCGCTGCCGGGCACGCTCGCGGCGGCCGGCATCGAGCACAGCTACTGCGAGGAACTGGGCGGGCTGCGCCCCACCTCGAAGGACTCGGTGAACACGGCCTGGCGCAACGAGTCCTTCCGCGGCTACGCCGACCACATGCAGACCGACGAGTTCCGGGCCGCGCTGGCCGAGCTCGAGCAGCTGGCCGAGGTCCGCGTCGTCGCGATCATGTGCGCGGAGGCGGTCTGGTGGCGGTGCCACCGCTCGCTCGTGGCCGAGGCCCTGCTGGTGCGCGGGCACGACGTGCAGCACATCATGGGCCCCGGCAAGCTGACCCCCGCGACGCTGCGGGACTTCGCCGTGGTCGACGGAGACCGGATCACCTACCCAGGAGGATGACCATGCAGCACCTCAACGAGATCGCCCTGCAGCACCTGAACGAGGCACGCCACGCCCCGCACGGGCGCAGCGCCGAGCAGCTCCTGCACCAGAAGGTGCTGCGCCAGACCCTCCTGGCCCTCAAGGAGGGCGCGGTGCTCGCCGAGCACAACGCCCCGTACGCCGGGAGCCTGCAGGTGCTGCACGGGCGGATCCGGATCAGCTCCGGTGAGGACCTGGTGCTCGAGGCCGGGCACCTGCACGTGATCCCCGTGGAGCGGCACTCCGTGGAGGCCCTGGAGGACTCGGTGTTCATCCTCACCGCGGTGACCGGCATCGAGGACGCCGCCGAGTAGCCGCGGCCCCGGAGCGGTCCCGGACGAGAGCGGAGCGGCTCAGCGCCGGCCCAGGTGCTTCTCCCGGCGGTAGGCGATGAACACGCCGGACACCGCGATCATCAGCATCATCGCGGCGATGAGCGCGAGTGTCCACGCGCCGTCGATCAGGGCGACGACCAGCAGGACGAGGGCGATCGCGGACAGCAGGAACTGGAAGATCAGCACGGGGGCCTCCGGTCGGGAGCAGGGGTCCCGTCGAGGCTACCGGAGGCCGGGCGGGAGGACGCCGGGGCCGGGCGCATTCCCGGTTTCGCCCTCCGCGTGAGCCGTGTCCCTGCGCCCGGGAGGGGGCTAGCGTCGGGGGAGAGCACCACGTCCCCCACGTCCCCTCTGCACCAAGGAGCACGAACATGTCCCGCACAGCCATCATCGGCGGCCACGGCAAGGTCGCCCTCTCTCTCGCCCGGCTGCTCACGACCGGCGGCAACGACGTCACGAGCATCTTCCGCAACCCGGACCACACGGAGGACGTCGAGAACACCGGCGCGTCCCCCGTGGTGGCCGACGTGGAGCAGTTGTCGGTCGCCCAGCTCGCCGACCTGCTCGAGGGCCAGGACGCCGTGGTGTGGAGCGCCGGCGCCGGCGGCGGCAGCCCGGAGCGCACCTACGCCGTGGATCGGGACGCGGCGGTCCGCACGATGGACGCGGCCGTGATGGCCGGCGCCAAGCGCTTCGTCATGGTCTCCTACCACGGGGCCGGCCAGGACCACGGCGTCCCCGAGGACGACCCCTTCCACGCGTACGCCCAGGCCAAGGCTGACGCCGATGACCACCTGCGCGCCTCCTCGCTGGACTGGACGATCGTGGGCCCCGGCGCCCTCACCGAGGACGAGGCGACCGGCAGGATCGACGTCTCCACGGGCGAGCGGGACGGCGAGCACCGGACCTCCCGGGCCAACGTGGCGCTCGTGGTCGCGGCCGTGCTGGACGACCCCTCGACCATCGGGAAGACCATCGAGTTCTCCGACGGCCACACGCCGATCTCCGACGCGCTGGAAGTGCAGCCGTGACCGTCTGAGCGCACCTCACGAGGGGCGGCCGCCGTGCACCGGGTTCCCGGGCGCGGCGGCCGCCCCTCGTCGCAGGCGCTCTCAGGCCAGGAAGTCGGCCGGTCCCAGGACGCGTGCAGACGCGCCGGCCCCGGGCGTGTCCAGGGCCGCGATGCGGCGCTCGGCGATCCGCCAGCCGTCCGGGGTGCGCACGAGCAGGTCCAGCTGGTCGCCGCCCAGCGCGGACCCGTCCGCGCACACCACCAGCCACTTGCTCCAGGCCCGCACGCGGTCCGGGGCGAGCCGGCGCAGCACGGTGTCGGTGACCAGGTGCGGGTCCCGGGTCTCGGCCAGGGTCCGCTCGGCGATCTCGGCCGGTCCGCGCGCCGTCCCGCCCGGGGACACGACCACGGCGTCCCCGGTGAACACCCGGTCCAGGTCCGGCCAGGCCCGGGCGTCCACCACCCGGGCGCACCGGCTCAGGACGGTGCTGATCTCGAGGGCATCGGCGGCGGGCACGCGGTCCCACCCCGAGCCCGGTGCGGGGCTCATCGGCGGGCCCGGCCGGCGGCCGCGAGCACGGCCTCGTCGAACATCGCGTAGGCGTACGGGTCCGGCGCGTATCCGCCCTCGGCGAGGGCCACGGAGGCGGAGTCGTTGCGGGGCGCCACGGTGCGCCGCTCGATCCGCCACCCGTCGGCGGTGCGCCGGAACGTGTCGATGTAGTCGCCGCAGACCACCCTGCGGTCCCAGGTCAGCAGGAGCATCCTGGACCAGGCCACGGCGGTGTCCGCGTCCACGGCCTCCACGATCGAGTTCAGGGTGTGCGTGGCGGGGAAGCGGGCGAGCTCGGCCGTCTCGGCGAAGCGCCGCACGCCCGCCGGGCCGTCGAACTCGCCCTGCGGCGCGCTGAGGCGGACCTCCGGCACGAACACCTCCCCGAACATGTCCCACTGGCGGTTGTCCAGCAGGTGCGAGGAGAAGCTCAGGATCTCGTTGATCTCGATCCGGTCCTGGGGGCCGAGCGTCCCGGGGCCGCTCCCGGGGGACTGTCCCGCGGTCTGCGCGGTGGTGTTCTCAGCGGTCTGCTCCGAGACCTGTCGGTCGTCCATCTGCCTGCTCCGGTCCTCTCGTGGGTCGGCCGGACCGGGCCGTTCCGGCCCGCCGGCGGACGCGCGGTTCCGCCCATGATGAATTGTCGGGCCCGGTCGTGCCACGAGGCCCGGTCGTTCTCTAATCTGACCACATGAACACCCACCAGGATGACATCCAGCACATCGTCGACTTCGTGAACCGCACCCGCGTCGGCATGCTCAGCACCCGCGAGGCCACCGGCAAGCTCGTCAGCCGCCCGATGACCGTGGTCGACGTCGCCCCGGGGGAGGACCTCAACTTCTTCACCAGCCGGGACACCTCCTCGGTCCGGGACGTGGCGGCCAACGACGCCGTCAACGTCGCGTTCGTGGGGGACCACGAGTGGGTCTCGATCTCCGGCGCCGCCGAGGTGGTCGAGGACCGGCAGGTGCTCGAGGGGCTCTGGTCCGACGCGCTGAAGGCGTACTACCCGGAGGGGCCGTCCACCCCGGGCCTCGTGGTGCTGCGCGTCCGCACGGAGACCGCCGAGCACTGGCGCAGCCCCGGGACGGTGGCCACCGCGCTGCGCTGGGCGAAGGCCCGGGCCACCGGCGAGCAGGTCGACTCCGGCCGGTCCACGGTGGTGGACCTGTGAGCCTGCCCCCGATCCACCAGGGCGCCTCGGCCGGACGGGACCCCGACCGCCTGGACCTCGAGGAGGTCCTGCGCCTGACCGCCGTGGTGCACGGCTCCGTGCAGGGCGTCGGGTTCCGCTGGTGGACCGCCCGCCACGCCGAGCAGCTGGGCCTGCGCGGCTCGGCGGTCAACAACACCGACGGCACCGTGGGAGTGATCGCCGAAGGGCCCCGGCGCGCCGTGCGGGACCTGCTCCGGGCCCTCAACGGCGCCGGCGCGCCCGGCGTCGTGATGAAGGTGGACTCCCACTACGGTCCCGCCACGGGGGAGTTCCACGGGTTCGTCACCGGCTGAGCCACGAGGCCGTGCCCGCGACCCCGGGCCCGCGCCTCCGTTCTACGATGGAGGCATGGCTCACGACCACGCCGGGGACCGCGGGCGCGCGGAGGACGGGCACGACCACGACCACGGGCCCGGGCACTCGCACGCCGGTCCCGGGACCGACCGGTGGCGGATCGCCACCGCCTTCGGGATCACCGTGGCGCTGTTCGTCGTCCAGCTGGTCGGCGCCCTGTGGACGGGCTCCCTGGCGCTGCTCATCGACACCGCCCACGTGCTCACCGACGCGGGCGGGCTGTTGCTCGCGCTGATCGCCGCGCAGCTGACCCTGCGCCCGCCGAGTGCACGGCGCACGTGGGGCTGGCGGCGCGCGGAGATCGTGGCCGCGGCCCTGCAGGCTGGGGTGCTGCTGGCCGTGGGGCTGTTCGTGCTCGTGGAGGGCGTGCGCCGGTTCCTCGAGCCGCACCCGGTGGCCTCGGCCGAGATGCTGGTCTTCGGCGTCCTGGGCCTGGCCGGCAACCTCGTGGCGATGGCCGTGCTCTTCGGGGGCCGGCGCTCCAACCTGAACCTGCGCGCGGCGATGCTCGAGGTGCTCAACGACGCGCTGGGCTCGGTCGCCGTGATCGTCGCGGCTGTGGTCATCACCCTCACCGGCTGGATGCAGGCCGACGCCGTCGTGGCGCTGCTCATCGGCGCGCTCATCGTGCCCCGCACCATCCGGCTGCTCGTGGAGTCCCTCTCCGTGCTCATGGAGAGCGTGCCCCCCGGGCTCGACATGGACGACGTCCGCGGGCACATCCTCGAGCTGCCGCACGTGGTGGAGGTCCACGACCTGCACGCGACCCGGATCTCCTCGGACCTGCCCGTGCTCACTGCCCACGTGGTGCTCGAGGAGGAGTACTTCTACTCCGGCGGCTCGGCCGAGGCGCTGGGCCGGATCCAGCGGTGCGTGGCCGAGCACTTCCCGGTGTCCGTCCAGCACTCCACGATCCAGCTGGAGCCCGCGGACCACGACGAACCGGAGGTCTGCGCGCCCCATGAGCACTGAGCCCCGGAGCACCGAGCACCACTGCCTGGTGGTGTTCGTCCCCGCCACCTACGCCGAGCAGGTCCTGCAGGCCCTGGGCGACGCCGGGGCCGGACGGTCCGGGCACTACTCCCACACCGCGTTCGTGAGCCGCGGCACCGGCCGGTTCACGCCCCTGCCCGGGGCGCACCCCACGATCGGGCAGGTCGGGACGCCGCAGGAGGTCGACGAGGTCCGCATCGAGACGCTGTATCCGGCGGCCGAGCGCGAGCGCGTGCTGCGGGCGATGGCCGGGGCCCACCCCTACGAGGTCCCGGCCTTCACCACGTTCCCGGTCCACGACCGGGGCCCGTCCTTCGACGAGCAGGGCCGGCTCAGGAGCCCGCCGGATCCTGCATGAGCGTCGAGCGGATCAGGAACCGCTTGCCCTCCGGCGCCTCCACCGAGAACCCGGAGCCACGGCCCTCCACCACGTCCACCGTGAGCAGGGTGTGCTTCCAGTACTCGAACTGCTCGCGGGACATCCAGAACTCGAGCTCGGCCGTGGCCGGGTCCCCGGGCAGCGTGAACACGCCCAGCAGCACGTCGGCCGGACCGGTGAGGAAGTCCCCGGCCGGGTAGCACATGGGCGCGGAGCCGTCGCAGCACCCGCCGGACTGGTGGAACATGAGCCGCCCGTGGAGCTCCCGCAGCGTCCCGAGCAGCTCCACGGCGGCCGGCGTCAGGGCCACGCGGGAGAACGCCTCGCCCTCGACGGCGGGGGCGGACTCCAGGACGGCGGTGCTCCCGGTGGTGCTCTCGGCTGCGTTCTCGGTGGTGCTCACGGCGTGCTCCTCGGCTCGGGGGTGTGATCCACGCTACAGCCGCGCGAGCAGTTCCTCCAGGCCGAGGCCGTCCAGGACGCCCGCCGGGTGCGGTCCGGCCGCGGCGAAGGCGTCCGCCCACTCCCGGGGCAGGGCGCGGCGCCCGCCCACGAGGACCAGGTTGCCCGGATAGCGGCCCGTGAGCAGCCGCTCCTCGGCCAGGCACCACACGTCGGCGAGCGCCTCCCGCAGGGCCCGCGCCTGCTCGGCGAAGAACGCCAGCCCGGGGTCGTCGCCCACGTTGACGACCAGCACCCCGCCGGGGGCCAGCAGCCCGGCGGCCTCGGCGTAGAAGGAGACCTCCGTGAGGTGGGCGGGGGCGTCCCGGCCCGAGAAGACGTCGAGGACCACGAGGTCGGCGGTCCCGGGGGCGACGACGTCCGGCAGCGCCGCCCGGGCGTCGTCGACGACGACCCGCACGTCCGCGCCCGCGGGCAGGGGCAGCGCCTCGAGCACGAACGCGGGCAGCTCCCGCTCGAGCTCCACGGCGGCCTGGGCGGAGCCGGGCCGGGTCGCGGCCACGTACCGGGCGAGCGTCAGGGCCCCGGCGCCCAGGTGCACCGCGGTGACCGGCGCGCCCGGCGCCGCCACCACGTCGACGACGTTGGCGATCCGCCGCAGGTACTCGTAGAAGATCTCCTCGGGGTGGGCGAGGTCCACGTGGGACTGCTCCGCCCCGCCGATGGAGAGCACGAACCCGCCCTCGGTGAAGCCGTCCGGGGTGATCTCGGCGTGCACACCGGCGTCCTTGAGGTATCTGCGCATGAGCCCATTGTCACTTCCCGGACGGGAATGAACCGGGGTCCGGGACGGCTGCACCGGTGTATCACTGCTGCGTCCCGAAGGATCCCCGCCCATGACCCCCGACGTCCCCGTGCCCGAGACCGTGCCGGTCCCCGCCCCCGCCCCCTCCGCCGGTGTCCCGGACACCGGCGGCCCCGCCGTCGCCGGGGACACCGACCACTCCGCCCGCAACCGTCTGGTCATCGGGCTGCTGCTGGTCTCCACGTTCGTGGTGATCCTCAACGAGACGATCATGGGCGTGGCGCTGCCCCGTCTCATGTCCGACCTCTCCGTCACGGCGGTCGCCGGCCAGTGGCTCACCACCGCCTACATGCTCACCATGGCCGTGGTCATCCCGGTGACGGGGTTCCTGCTGCAGCGCCTGCACACCCGGCCCGTGTTCCTGACCGCCATGACCCTGTTCAGCCTCGGCACCCTCGTCTGCGCGGCCGCGCCCGGGTTCGGGACGCTGCTCGCGGGGCGGGTGGTGCAGGCCTGCGGCACCGCCATCATGATGCCGCTGCTGATGACCACGGTCCTGACCCTGGTGCCGCCGGCCGGGCGCGGGCGGGTCATGGGCAACATCTCCGTCGTCATCTCGGTCGCCCCCGCCGTGGGGCCCACCATCTCGGGCGTCATCCTCAGCGTGCTCGAGTGGCGGTGGATGTTCATCCTGGTGCTGCCGATCGCGGTGGGCTCCCTGCTGCTGGGCGCGTGGCGGATGCAGAACGTCACCGAGCCCCGCCCGGCGCCGCTGGACGTGGTCTCGGTGGTGCTCTCGGCCCTGGGCTTCGGCGGCCTGGTCTACGGCCTGAGCACGTTCGGCGAGGGCGGGGACGCCGCCGTCCCGGCGTGGGTGCCGCTCGCGCTGGGCGTGGCGGCGCTGGCCGTGTTCGTGCGGCGCCAGACGCGGCTGCAGCGCGCGGACCGGGCCCTGCTGGACCTGCGGACCTTCCGTTCCCGGGTGTTCACGATGTCCACGGCGGTGCTCGCCGTCAGCATGATGGCCCTCTTCGGCACGCTGATCGTGCTGCCCATCTACCTGCAGACCGTGCACGGCCTCGACCCCCTGGGCACGGGCCTGCTGCTGCTGCCCGGCGGGCTCGTCATGGGCCTGCTCGCGCCCGTCGTCGGGCGGGTCTATGACCGTTCGGGGCCGACCGTGCTGCTCGTGCCGGGGTCGGTCCTGCTGAGCGCGTCCCTGTGGTACCTCGCCTCCACCTCGGGGGCCACGCCCGTCCTGATGGTGCTGCTGGCCCACGTGGTGCTCAGCACGGGCCTGGCCCTGATGTTCACCCCGTTGTTCACCGCCGGGCTGGGCTCTCTGCCGACCCGGCTGTACTCGCACGGCTCCGCCATGGTGGGCACCCTGCAGCAGGTGGCGGGGGCCGCGGGCACGGCCCTGTTCGTCACGGTGCTGACCCTCGCCGCGGCCGCCGCCACGGCCTCCGGGGCCTCGGGGCCCGAGGCCACCGAGGCGGGCGTGCGGAGCGCCTTCCTGTGCGGCGGGATCATCTCGCTGCTGGCGGTCGTCGGGTCCTTCGGGGTGCGTCGCCCCGCCGCCGAGGGCGCGGGCGGCTGAGCGGACGCGGGCCGGTCCGTCAGTCCTGGACGCGCTCGCGGATCCGCCGCGTGAGCTCTGCGGCGTCCTCGACGGCCTGCTCGCCCTGGGCCAGCCCCGCGCGCAGCTCGTCCCGGGTCGCGGCGTCCTTGAGGGAGCGGACGTTGATCTCGAGCGTGACCATGGCCGTGGCCACGGCGGCCCGGGCCGCCTCGGAGGCCGCCGCCAGGTCGCTGAGGACGTTGGGGTTGCACCAGCCGGTCAGCTCGCGTGCGAGCTCCACGACCTCGGCGCCCACCCCGATCAGCTCCCGCGGGGGCTGCGCGGCGCCGGCCGTGGCCTCCTGGACCGCCCGCGAGCGCTCCGCCTTCTCCTCGTCGGTGTCCTTCGGCAGGGTGTAGGCGGCCGAGAGCGCGCCGAAGGCCTCGGCGTCGGCGTCCGCCAGACCCAGCGCGCGCGGGATCAGCTCCTCGGCGCGGTCGGCCGTGCGCTCGGCCCGGGCCGCGTGCTCGGCCCCCGTGGAGTAGCGGGCGGACATCGCGATCAGGGCCGCGCCCAGCGCCGCCTGCAGCGCTCCCGCGGCGCCGCCGCCGGGGGCGGGCTCGCCCGAGGCCATGCGCTCCACGTAGGCCCTGACGTTCTCCGAGCTGATCACTGCGGTTCCTTCCGGTGGCGGGACCTGCCGCCCGCCTCGGGGGCGGGCGCAGGTGTCGACGTCCGCACGAGCCTAGTCCTCCGCGGGTCCCCGTGGTGAGTCTCACAGCCCCCGCGGGACGAATGCACGGCCCGTCCATCGCACGGAAACGTGCCGGCCACATCGGCCGACGATCCTGGAGGTGTCCGAGGGCCCCCTCCCCGGACCCCACCCCGAGAGGAAGTGCCGCCATGACGACCCTCGAAGCGACCACCGTCGACGCGACCACCGATGACGCCTGGGTCCACGACCCCGCCCGGATCCGGCCCGGCGACCGGATCGAGGTGTGGGAGCAGGACCACCTCCGCCACGTCGGCACCGTGGGCCAGTGCGCGCCCCACCTCCGGCTCCTCTGGATCCTGGAGGCCGGCACCGGCTCCCGTCGGCTGATCCCCGTCCACGGCTACCGCCTGCGCCGGTCCCCGTCCGCCCGCGCCGCCTGAGGCCCCGGACTCCTCGCGTTCAGCAGCTGTTCGCCCGGGCCGACTACGGTCGGCGCTGACAGCCGGGCCGACGAGGAGGATCATGGGGAGTCAGCAGATCGACGGCGCTCGCGGCCGGGGTGCACCCGGCCGCGACCGCGGGAGGGAGCACGGCATGATGGCGACCGCCCGGCAGGAGTGCGCCGGGCAGCTGTACGACCGGGTCTCGGCCCTCGTCGACGTGGTGCTCCGGGCCCGCCGGGCGGCCGTGCCGCAGCTCGAGCGCGTGAACCCCCGCCACCGCCGGTCCGCGCTGAACCTCGTGGACTACGTGGCCGTGCGCAGCCAGGACGTCCGGGACCTGCAGCGGGACCTCAGCGGCCTGGGCATGTCCTCCCTCGGACGGATGGAGGCCGGCGTCATGAGCCACCTGGGCGCCGTGCTGGAGACCCTCCGCGTGCTCGCCGGCCGGGCGGAGGTGGGCGCCGAGGCGCCCGGCCCCGGGTCCGACGAGCGCGTCGAGCCCGGAGCGGAGATCCTGCGCCGCAACACCGCGGCGCTGCTCGGCCCGGGCCGGGAGGGGCGCGGCACCCGGATCATGGTCACCTTCCCGTCCGAGGCCGCCGGGGACCCCCGGCTCGTCCAGGACATGGTCCGCGCCGGGATGGACGTGGCCCGGATCAACTGCGCGCACGACGGCCCGGAGCAGTGGGCGGCCATGATCGGCCACGTCCGGGCGGCCGAGCAGGCGCTCGACCGGGAGGTCCGCGTGGCCATGGACCTCGCGGGGCCCAAGCTGCGCACCGGGCCGATCGAGCCCGGTCCGCAGGTCGAGAAGATCAAGCCCACCCGGGACAGCAGCGGCCGGGTGACCGCCCCGGCCCGCCTCTGGCTGGGCGAGGCGGACCCGGCGGTCGACGACGACGCCCCGGCCGTTCCCGTGGCCGGCGCCGCCTGGACCGCGGCCCGCATCCCGGGGGAGAGGCTGCGGCTCAAGGACGCGCGCGGCTCCGGGCGGACGCTGCGGGTGATCGAGGCCACCGGCCCCGGTGTGCTCGTCGAGTGCTCCAAGACGGTGTACTTCGCCACGGGGCTGGCCGTGCGCGCCGAGGACGGCACGGAGGGCGTGCTCGGCGAGCTGCCCGCCGTCGAGCAGTCCCTGCGCGTGCGCACGGGGGACACCGTGGTGCTGACCCGGGACCTCACCCCCGCCCCGGTCCGGGCCGAGGGGCCCTTCCGGATCGGCTGCTCGCTGCCGGAGGTGTTCACGGACGCCCGGGAGGGGCAGCCCGCGTGGATCGACGACGGGAAGATCCGCTGCCGGATCACCTCCGTGGGGCCCGACGAGATCGCGTTGGAGGTGCTGCAGGCCGGTCCCGACGGCACCCGGCTCAAGGCCGGGAAGGGCATCAACCTGCCCGAGACGGACCTGCGCATCTCCGCGCTCACCGAGGAGGACCGTTCGCACCTGCCGTTCGTGGCCGAGCACGCGGACATCGTCAACATGTCCTTCGTGCGCTCGCGGGAGGACGTGACCGACCTGCTGCGGGAGCTCGACCGGATCGGCAGCACCGCCCTGGACGTCACCCTCAAGATCGAGACCGTGGGCGGCTTCGAGTCGCTGCCTCCCATGCTCCTGGAGGCCATGCGGTGGCAGGACGTGGGTGTCATGATCGCCCGCGGGGACCTGGCGGTCGAGGCCGGGTTCGAGCGGATGGCCGAGGTGCAGGAGGAGATCCTGTGGCTCTGCGAGGCGGGGCACGTTCCCGTCGTCTGGGCCACCCAGGTCCTCGAGTCCCTCGCCAAGAAGGGCCTGCCCTCCCGGGCCGAGGTCACGGACGCGGCGATGGGCCAGCGCGCCGAGTGCGTCATGCTCAACAAGGGCCCGTTCGTGGTGGACGCGATCGAGGCCCTCGACGACATCCTCGTGCGGATGGAGGGGCACGCCCGCAAGAAGTCGGACATGCTCCGCCGGCTCAACGCGTGGGCGCCGCTCGTCGAGTGAGCCGTGGAGCCGGCGGTGCCGTGGCCCGTGCCACACTGGGGGCATGGCCGCACGCGACACCGCTGTTCTCCGCTTCCTCGCCGCTCCGACCGACGCCGGGCGCACCGGCACCGTGGACGGCGGACGCGTCCTCGAGTGGATCGACAAGGCCGCGTACGCGTGCGCCGTGGGCTGGTCCCGGGCCTACTGTGTCACGGCGTACGTGGGCAACATCCACTTCGACCGCCCGGTGTGCGTGGGGGACATGGTGGAGGTCTCCGCCAAGATCGTGCACACCGGCCGCTCCTCGATGCACATCCGGGTGGAGGTCGCCTCCGCCGACCCCCGCGAGCACGGGGTGACGCTCAAGGACACGTGCCTGATCATCATGGTGGCCGTGGACGGGGACGGCCGGCCCACCCCCGTCCCGCAGTGGGCGCCCGAGACGGAGCACGAACGGCAGCAGTCGGCCATCACGCAGCGGCGGATCGAGCTGCGCAACAGCATCGAGGCGCTGATGGCCGAGCAGCGCTACACGGACGAGGGCACCGCCGAGGAGACCGTGCTGCGCTTCCTCGCCGCCCCCACGGACATCAACTGGGGCGGGAAGGTGCACGGCGGCACGGCCATGCGCTGGATCGACGAGGCCGCGTACGTGTGCGGGGCCCGGTGGGCCGGCCGCCCGGTCATCGCCGTCTACGCCGGGGGCGTCCGGTTCTACCGGCCCATGCACATCGGCCACCTCGTGGAGGTCCGGGCGCGGCTCATCCACACCGCGGCCCGCGGCCTGCACATCTCCGTCAACTGCTGGTCGGGGGACCCCGCGACCGGCGAGCTCGCGCTGACGACCAACTGCCTCATGGTCATGGTCGCCCTCGACGACCAGGGGCACGCCCTGCCGGCCCGGCAGTGGCAGCCGGTCAGCCAGGAGGACCGGGACCTGGACGCGTTCGCCCGGGAGCTGGTCCGGCTGCGCGCCGAGTTCCCGGACTCCTTCCAGCGGGTCGACCCCTCCGTCTCCCGGCTGCCCGGGAGCTGACCGGTCCCCGTCCTCCGCCGACGGCGAATCCCGGGACCCGATCAGCCTGCTGTGCATATAGTGGGCCGAGACCCACCGTCCCGGCACCCCACAAGGAGAGCACGCCATGGACCTGAATCCCCTGAACAACGCGTTCGACGACGAGGGCAGGCCGAAGCCCGCCATGAACAAGCTCCTCGACACCGTGCTGCGCGTCCAGCGGCCCGTGGTCCTGGGCTTCGTCCGGAAGGAGCGCGCCGACCACCCCGACGAGACGCCCGAGCAGCTCGCCAGGCGGCTCGAGAAGATATACGTCCGGTCCGTCACCATGGGCGGCGGGGCCGTCGGCGCCACCGCGGTGGTCCCCGGCATCGGCACCGTCGCGTCCCTCGGCCTGTCCTCCTTCGCGGTGGTCGGCTATCTCGAGGCCACCGCCCTGTACGCCCAGGCGATCGCCGAGCTGCACGGGGTGCACACCGAGGACCCCGAGAAGACCCGCACCATGGTCATGGCCCTCATGCTCGGCGAGGACGGCCGCCAGGTGATGAACCAGATCCTGGCCAGCGGCACCAAGGGCAAGGGCATGATGTCGTCCTGGGGCCTGATGATGGGCAAGGACGACTCCAAGACCTTCGACGTCAGCCGGATCATCCGCAACATGTTCGTGAAGCGCTTCCTGCTCAAGCAGACCGGAGCCGTGTTCGGCCGCGCCCTGCCGTTCGGCGTGGGCGCGATCGTCGGCGGCGGAGCGAACCTGGCCATGTCCAAGCAGGTCATCTCCGCGACCCACGAGGCGTTCGGGCCGCTGCCCACGACCTTCCCCGCGGAGCTCGCCCCCGAGGAGCGGGCCCCCCGGTTCGACGACCGGAAGTCCCGGAGGGGCAAGCGGGACCGGAAGGCCGAGACGGCCGCCGCGGCCCACGGCGAGATCACCGGCGAGCAGTAGGCCCCGCGCCGCGTTCCGGCACTCCCCGCCGCACTCCCGGCACGACCACGCCCCGCGCCCCGCGGGGCGTGGTCGTCGTTCACGACAGGTCCGCCGGGGCGTGGCCCCGCGTTCACCGCGTCTCCCTAGCGTGGTCCGTGAGCGGGGCCCACCGCGCCCTGACCGACAGCCGAGGGAGCGCCGTGCGGCCGATCGTCTACGCGCACCGGGGGGCCAGCGCGGCCTTCCCGGAGCACACCCGGGCCGCCTACGTGCAGGCGCTGCTGGACGGCGCCGACGGCGTGGAGTGCGACGTCCACCTCAGCCGCGACGGCCACCTCGTCCTGCATCACGACGCCCAGCTGGGCCGCACGAGCGACGGCCGGGGCCCCGTCTCCGCCCGCACGCTGGCCGAGCTGCGCCGCCTCGACTGGACCTCCTGGAAGGGCGTGCCCATCCCGCCGGGCCACGGGGCGCCGGACCGTCAGCTGCTCACCCTGCCCGAGCTGCTGGACCTGCTGCGGGGAGCGGGCCGGCCCGTGGGCCTGGCCGTGGAGACGAAGCACCCCAGCCCGTTCGGCCACCGGCTGGAGGAGGAGGTCCTGGGCCTCCTGATGCGGGAGGGCTGGGACCCCGAGACCGGGCGGCTGGACGACGTCACGGTCTCGCTCATGAGCTTCCACCCCGACGCCGTCCGGCACTTCCTGGAGACGGTGCCCGCCCGGCACGTGTGCCAGCTGGTGGAGACGACCACCCGCCGCACGGTCCGGGACAGCCTGCGCGTGGGACGCACGGCCGCGGCGGTGCTCCACGCCGGCATGCGGTTCGTGGTGCCGCCCGCGCTGCCCGTGATCTCGGCGGGTCTCGTGGACCTGGTGGGTCCGGGACTGGGCTTCGTCCGGGCCCGCCCCGACCTGGTGCGGCAGTGGCGTGCCGAGGGGCGCGTGCTGCGGGTCTGGACGGTCGACACAGCACGGGACGTGGACCTGTGCAGCGCACTCGGCGTCCAGCAGCTCACCACGAACCGACCGGCCGACGTGCTGCGCTGGGCGGGTGCTCCGGCCGGGGTCCCGCTCGGCGTTCCGGTGGGCGTTCCGGCCGGCGTCCCGCTCGGCGTTCCAGCAGGTGTTCCGGCCGCCGTGACGACCGGCGCGCCGGGACCGGTGAGCGCCGCGGGCCGGTCCCGGTGCGCCACGGTAGCGGTCGGGTAACAGGCGGTCACGTCACCGCGCGCCGGGACGCGGCGCGCGTATGCTCGGCAGCACCGGTCCGTGTCCCCCCGCACACCGTCGTTGCTCGCCTCTCCCTCCACCGCCAGGAGACGGTCATGCCCACCCCGATCCCGCCCCGCGCCCCGGACGCCGGCGCCGTGCGCGCCCCCGCGCCGGACCTCCAGGCCGAGGCCGTCCGGCTCGCCGAGCGCGTGCGCCGGGAGGTCGCCGGGGCCGTCGCCCCCGAGCGCATCGACTCGGAGCTGTCCCTGCTGAACCGGTTCGCCGAGCACGAGGACGTCGACGTCGTCGTCGGGCCCGTGCTGGCCGGGATCATCGCGGCCGCCCTGCTCGCGGCCCGCCTCACGAGCGGGCTCGTCGACCCCACCACCGGCGCGGCGGCCTGGCGGGCCCTGGACGGGCTCGCCCCGCTCCCGGCACCCGGCATCGGGCGCCTCGAGCTGGACGAGTCCACCCGGCGGCTGCGCATGGGCCGCGGCACGGTCCTCGACCTCGCGCCGGTCGCCGACGCGTGGGCGGCGGACCGCATCGTCCAGGTCTTCGCGCAGGCGCACCCCGGTCACGCGCTGGTCGCCGAGGTCGGCGGAGCGTGCGCCGTGGGCGGGCCGCCCGCCGCGGCCGCCGCCCTCGTGGGCGCCGCGCCGTCGGCACGGCCCGCCTGCTCCGGCACCGGCGTCGAGCCGGGGGTCCGGGCCGCCCTCGTCGAGCGCGGCCGGCGGGGTCTCGCCGTGGTGGAGGGCCCTGGGAGCGTCCTGGTCAACCCCGTGACCGGTGCCGCCGCGGCCAGCCCGTGGGACCGGGTCGTGGTCGCCGCGCCGAGCGCGGTGGAAGCCCAGGCCTACGCCCGTGCCGCGCACCTGCTGGGGTGGGACGCCCCCGGCTGGGTCGCGGCGTGCGGCGCCGACGGCGAGTTCACCGGTTCCCGGCCCGGCAGCACCCTCCGGCGCCGGCTCAGGACACCGGGCTGGCCCGGGCGCTCAGGCCGCGCGGCGGCCTGAGCGGCGCCGGTAGCATGACCGCATGAGAATCGTCATCGTGGGCGGCGTCGCCGGCGGGATGTCCGCGGCCACGCGTCTGCGCCGACTGCTGGAGGACGCCGAGATCACGGTGTACGAGCGCAGCGGCCACGTCTCCTTCGCCAACTGCGGCCTGCCCTACCACGTGGGCGGCGTCATCGAGGAGCGCTCCGCGCTGCTCCTGCAGACCCCGCAGTCCCTGGGCGCCCGGTTCGGCCTCGACGTCCGGGTGGGCCACGAGGTCGTCGACGTCGACCGGGACCGGCACCTGCTGCGCGTCCGGGACCTCGCCTCCGGCCGGGAGGAAGAGCGGGGCTACGACGTCCTCGTCCTCTCCCCGGGCGCCGTCCCCGTCCGCCCGCCCGTGCCCGGCATCGAGCGCGCCCTCGTGCTGCGCGACATCGAGGACACCGACGCGGTCGTGGTGGCGGTCGAGGGCGCCCGCTCCGCCGTGGTCGTCGGCGGCGGCTACGTCGGCCTCGAGGTCGCGGAGAACCTCGTCCACCGCGGCCTGCGGGTCACCCTCGTCGAGGCCGCGCCCCAGGTCATGGCCCCGCTCGACCCCGAGATGGTCGAGCCCGTCCACGCCCTGATGCGCGAGCACGGCCTCGACCTGCGGCTGGGGACCACGGTCACCGAGGTGGGGGAGCGCACCGTGACGCTCGACGACGGCACGGAGCTGCCCGCCGACGTGGTCCTCGCCGCGGTCGGCGTCCGCCCCGACAGCACGCTGGCCCGGGCGGCGGGGCTGGAGGTCGGGAAGCGCGGCGGCATCGTCGTCGACGAGCACCTGCGCACCTCCGACCCGGACGTCTACGCCGTGGGGGACGCCGTGGAGAAGCGCGACGCCCTCGACGGGTCCGCCACGCTCGTCGCCCTGGCCAACACGGCCAACCTCCAGGGCCGGCTGGTCGCCGACGTCATCGCCGGCATGGACGTCTCCGACCGGCCGGTGCTGGGCACCTCCGTGGTCGGGGTGTTCGGCCTCACGGCCGCGGCCACGGGCTGGAACGAGAAGCGGCTGCGCGCCGCGGGCCGGCCCTACCGCGCCATCCACACGCACCCCGCGAACCACGCCGGCTACTACCCCGGGGCGGAGGGGATGACCCTGAAGCTGCTCGTGGACCCGCAGGACGACGCGATCCTCGGCGCCCAGGGCGTGGGCGGGGCGGGCGTGGACAAGCGCATCGACGTCCTCGCCACGGCCATCACCGGCGGGATCGCCGCCGCCGACCTCGCCGGGCTCGAGCTGGCCTACTCCCCGCTCTACGGCTCCGCGAAGGACCCCGTGAACATGCTCGGCTACATCGACCGCAACCACCGGGACGGGCTCGTCGAGACCGTCCAGTGGCACGAGCTGGACGACCGCCTCGCCTCCGGCGCGACCCTGCTGGACGTCCGCACCCCGGGCGAGCACACGGCGATGCCGATCCCCGGCGGGATCAACATCGAGCTCGACCAGCTCCGGGACCGCCTCGACGAGCTGCCCGAGGGCGAGATCGTGGTGCACTGCCAGGCCGGCCTGCGCGGCTACCTCGCGGCCCGCGTCCTCGCGCAGCACGGGCGGGACGTCGTCAACCTCGACGGCGGCTACCTCACCTGGGCGGCCCGGCCGGACGGCTCGGCGACGACCCCGTCCGGCGACGACGAGGACCGGGGCTCCCCGGCCGGCTGAGCGGCACCCGGGACGCACCGCAGCACGAGGCCCCCGCGCGGGGACAGGACCGTCCGGTTCCTGCACCGCACGGGGGCCTCGTGCGCGCCGGACCGTCCCGGCGGGCGTTCACGAAAGGTAATACGAGGGAGATCCCCTGTCCCCGGAGCTGTGGCCGGGGGCGGTCGACCGGTCGACCGTCCCCGGCGGCCGTCGCGCACGGGCCGGGACCCCGCGATCGGGGCCGCGGGCCGGGGAGCCCCGTGATTGCAGTCGAAAACGTCTCGCGGAGCGAGATGCGGGCTGTGATCTTCACCACTGGAAACCGATCGAACGGTCGGCATCGCCCCTGGCAGCTCCGGAGACTAACGCATCGATAACGCAGGAATAACGGCACCGTGACGGATCCGTGAGGAGGCCATAACACCCCGCTCCGTAGAACGGACGTGCCGGTAACACCCGGTGTCCGTGCATCGAAAGGAGTTGGACATGACCTCAGTGCCACATCGCTCTCACCGTCGCGACCAGGCCGCGGCGGCAGAGCGAGTGCTGTGGGACGAGGCTGCGGCGAAGGGAGGCCCCGCGGGAGCGCTCCCGTGGACGGAGCCCTCGACCCGAGGCGTCCGGAGCACGGAGACCAAGCCCACCCGGCTGCACCACTTCTTCGAGCGCAGCTGCGATCTGACCCCCGACGCCCAGGCGCTGCACGCCGACGGCCAGGCCTACACCTACGCGGAGCTCGACGAGCTCGCCAACCGCCTCGCCCACCTGATCGCCGGCTACGGCCTGAGCTCGGGGGACCGCGTCGGGATCCTGCTCCAGCGCTCGACGATGCTCTACGCGTCCCTCCTGGCGATCCTCAAGACGGGCGCCACCTTCGTCCCGATCGACCCGAACCTGCCCGCGGACCGCGTGCAGTTCATCGCCGAGGACTCGGACCTGTCCCTCATGCTGACCTCCGCCGAGTTCGTGGCCCTGGTCGAGGACGCGCCCGCCGACGTCGTCGACGTCGGCCGGATCGGCGAGCGGCTCGAGGAGGCCCCCGCGCACCGCCCGGCGCTCCGCCACGAGGGTGACCCCACGTGCTACATCATCTACACCTCGGGCTCGACCGGCCGCCCCAAGGGCGTCGAGGTCGCGCACTCGAGCATCTGCAACTTCATCGAGATCGTGCCCGAGGTCTACGACGTCCGCTCCGAGGACCGCGTCTACCAGGGCATGACCATCGCGTTCGACTTCTCCATCGAGGAGATCTGGCCGACCTGGGCCGTGGGCGCCGCCCTGGTGGCCGGCCCGACCGACGACGCCCGCCTGGGACGGGGCCTCGCCGAGTTCCTGGAGCGCATGGAGATCTCCGTGCTCTACTGCGTGCCGACCGTCCTGGCCACCCTGGAGCACGACCTGCCCCGCATCCGCAGCATCCTGGTGGGCGGCGAGGCCTGCCCCGCCGACCTCGTGGAGCGGTGGTCCACCCCCGAGCGCCGGATGCTCAACACCTACGGCCCCACCGAGGGCACCGTGACGGCCACGTGGGGCGAGCTGGCCCCCGGGCGGCCCGTGACCATCGGCAAGCCCCTGCCCACCTACGAGGTGCGGATCCTCGACGAGGAGATGAACGAGGTCCCCGACGGCGAGCCGGGCGAGATCTGCATCGCCGGCCCGGGCGTGGCCCGGGGCTACGTCAACCTCCCGTACGTCACCGAGGAGCGCTTCCGCCCGCACCCGGACGGACCCCGGGCCGGGCGGATGTACCGCACCGGCGACCTGGGCCGGTTCATGCCCGACGGAGAGATCGAGTACCTCGGCCGCGCCGACAGCGAGGTGAAGATCCGCGGCCACCGCGCGGACCTGCAGGAGATCGAGAACGTGCTGCGCCGGGAGGACGCGGTGGCGGACGCCGCCGTGAAGCTCACCTCCGGCGGCGACGACGTCGCGGCGTTCCTCACGCTGCGCGCCCCGGTGCGCGACGAGCGCGCCCTCTTCGAGCTGCTCCACGACTCCGTGGTCGCGGCGCTGCCGCCGTACATGGTGCCGTCCTTCTACGAGATCCTGCCCGCGATGCCGATGATGGTCAGCGGCAAGGTGGACCGGAAGAACCTGCCGGACCCCAGCACGCCCCGCTTCGTGACGACGATGGGCCTGGTCCCGCCGCAGACGGACACCGAGTGGGGGATCACGGAGGTGTGGTCGAAGGTCTTCCGCATCCCCGAGGACCAGCTCTCCGTCGAGGCGGACTTCTTCATGGAGCTCGGCGGGCACTCGCTGCTCGCCGCGACCGCCACGTCCGAGCTGCGCCGCGCGCACCCCGACCAGGACATCTCCATCGCGGACATCTACACCTACCCGACCGTCCGGGACCTGGCGCGCCAACTGGACGCCGCCCCGGCGGTCGTCCCCGCCGCGGCCGCCCCGGACGACCGCCCCGCGCCGCTGCACCACACCAGCGGACGCGTGGCGCTGTGCGGCCTCGCGCAGGTGACGACGATGGTCCTGGCGGCCATGCTCGTCGGCTCCCCGCTCGCCGCGGTCCTGTACTCCTACGGCGGACGGTTCAGCTACGCCCTGATGTGGGACATGCTCCTCGTGGGCGTCCTGGTCTCCGTGCTCGCCCGCTTCTTCCTGCCGTTCCTCGGCTCCCGGGTGCTGGGGCGCCTCGTCAGACCCGGGCACCACGCCCTCTGGGGCAGGCAGTACTTCCTGCTGTGGTGCATCGACGGGCTGACCCGGCTCTCCCCGCTCAACCTCCTGACCGGCACCCCGATGGCCGCCGTCTACCTGCGCCTGCTGGGCGCCAGGATCGGCCCGGACGCCCACGTGGGCACCGCAGCCATCGGTCTGCCCTCGCTCGTCACCATCGGCTCCCGCGCCAGCATCGGCTACAACTCCTCCGTGCAGACCGCCCAGGTCGAGGAGGGGTGGGTGACCATCGCGCCGGTGCACATCGGCGACGACGCGTTCGTGGGCGCCAACGCCCTCCTGCAGCCCGGTGCCCGGGTCGAGGACGGTGCCCGCCTGGCCGAGCAGTCCCTGGCCTCCCGCAACCAGACGATCCCCGCCGGCGAGCACTGGCTGGGCTCCCCGGCCCGGCCGGGTGACGGCGACGACGAGCTGCTCGAGCGGATGGAGCGGCGCCCGCTGCCCAGCGGCCGCTGGCCCGCCCCGCTCGCGGCCGGGCTGCTCCTGGGCTGGATGGTCCTCGAGCTGATGCCCTTCGTCCTGGTGCTCCCGTCCTTCCTGATGATCTGGATCGCGGCCCTCGAGTTCGGCCTCCCCGTGGGGCTCGCCCTCACCCCGGCGGTCGGCATCGTCTACGTGCTCACCGTGTGCGCCGTGGTCGCGGTCGGCCGGAAGATCGTCCTGCGCCGGACGCCCACCGGCATCCACCCCGTGCGCAGCGGGCTGGGCGTGCGCAAGTGGATGGCCGACCAGCTGCTCTCCACCAGCCTGGAGAGCACGAACGCCCTGTACGCCACGCTGTACACCGTGCCCTGGCTGCGCGCCCTGGGCGCCAAGGTCGGTCCCCGCTCCGAGGTCTCCACGGTCGGCCACATCGACCCGGACCTCCTCACCCTCGGCGAGGGGAGCTTCGTCGCGGACATGGCCAGCGTGGGCAGCGCCGTCTACCACCACGGCCACCTGTACATGGAGCGCACCGTGGTGGGCGACCGCTCGTTCGTGGGCAACGCCGCGTTCGTGCCCTCGGGCACCCGGATGGGCGAGGACTCCCTGGTGGGCGTCGCCTCGGTGCCTCCGGCCGACGTGCCGGACGGCACGTCCTGGCTGGGCTCGCCCGCCATGTTCCTGCCGCGCCGGCAGGACAGCGGCAACTACGACGAGAGCCTGACCTACCGGCCCAAGCGCGGCAAGGTGGCCGCCCGCCTCGTCATCGAGGCGCTGCGCATCACGGTCCCGCCGGCCCTGATCGGACTGATCGGCTACCTCGGCCTGCTCGCGTCGGTGGCCCTGGTGCCCGACCTGACGCTGCTCGGCTTCGTCGCGGTGCTGCCGCTCATCGCGCTGGCCACCGGCCTGACCGTGGTCCTCGCCGTCGTCGTCCTGAAGTGGGCGATCGTGGGCCGGTACCGCCAGCGCGTCGAGCCGCTGTGGGACAACTTCGTCCGGCGCAGCGAGTTCGTCACCGGCGTGTACGAGTCCGCGGCGGTCCCCGCCCTCATCGGCGGTCTCGTGGGCACGCCCCTGATCGGCCCGGTCCTGCGCCTGTTCGGCGCCCAGATCGGCCGGCGCGCCTACATCGGCACCACCTACCTGACCGAGTTCGACCTCGTCCACATCGGCGACGACGCCGCCGTCTCGACGGACGTGTCGCTGCAGACGCACCTCTTCGAGGACCGCGTGATGAAGATGTCGCACGTGGAGATCCTGCCCGGGGCCAGCGTCGGGGCGCGCTCGATCGTGCTCTACGACACGACGGTCGGCGCGGGAGCCTCGGTGGACGCGCTGTCGCTGGTCATGAAGGGCGAGCAGCTGCTGCCGCACACCGCCTGGCGCGGGATCCCGGTGCGGTCGGCCGCGGCCGCGCTCACCTCGGGACGATGACCCGGCCATGAACGCCGAGCCGGTGTCCCCGCGACCCGTTCCCGGGTCACGGGGACACCGTCCCTCCTACGGCGAGAACGCTCCGGGCGGGCGCGCCTCAGGCGCTGCGCATGTGGCCCATCAGCTGGGTGATCTGGGGGGAGGGCGGCGCTCCGAGCTCGTCGGCCATCGTGCTGCAGAAGCTGCGGAAGGTCTGCAGGGCCGGCGCGTTGTTGCCCAGGCCCAGGTCCGCCTCGATCGAGACGCGCACCGCGCTCTCGCGCAGGGGGTCGAGGGCCCGGACGTTGTCGGCGAGCACGTGGGCCCGGTAGAAGTGCCCGTGCTCCAGGGAGAGCCGGGCGAGGTGCTCCACGGCGTTGACGTACAGGGTCCGGAGCCGGTCCTGCTCGGCCATGACCCAGCCGTCGTACCAGCCGGGCAGCAGCTGCGCGCCGTCGGGGGACAGGAACCAGGGGTCCTCCCTCACGGGTTCCGTGGCGCTCGCCGCCCGGTGCAGGGACTCGCGCAGCTCGTGCAGGTCCACGGTGACCCACTCCGCCAGCGCGATGTTGTTGCCGCGGGCCCCGACGGCCCCGGGCACCTGGCGGGAGATGTTGAAGACGGTGGTGCGGAGGCTGCCCATCGCGCGCTCCGCGGTCCGGTCGGGCCACAGCAGCTCGCCGAGGAAGCGGCGAGGCTTGGGACCGAGGACGGCGAGGGCGGCCAGCAGGCGCTGCTGCCGGTGGCCCAGGGCCAGTACGGTGCCGTCGAGCTCGACCTCCACGTTGCCGAGAAGCCGCAGCCTGATCGAGTGTTCCCCATCCATTGTCATGATCCCCCACTGTCATGATCATTTTCCCCGGTGCGCCCGGAGCCTGCCTTCCCCCGAAGGCCGTGGTCCGAGCACCGTCCTCTCCGGTCCCGCGGACCAGGATCCAGGTCCGCCGCGAGAGAGGGTTCAGGCACCGATGATCCCGGGCGACGGCCCGTGAGTCAAAAGCGAACGCCCGGAGGGTGTCAAAAGCAAACAAAGAACGCAGCGGCCGGCACGCGACCCTGGTGCAGGGTGGCGCGCAGGCCCGCACCGTGGTATACGACTGATCCCCGGGCCGGTGGCACCGGCCGGGGCACGAGTTCAGGAGTTTTGCCGATGACCGACCAGCGACCCGTCACGGGCGTCCGCACGGACCCCCTCGGGAACATCGTCGCGCTGTGCAATCCCGCCGAGGTGTGGTCCCCGCGGTCGACCACCCGGATCATCCGGGACATCGAGAGCGGGGTCCACCTCTACTACGTCCCGGGATCCTCGGGGCAGCTGCGCGTCCGCGTGGTGTCCGCCGGGTGCGAGAAGCGGCTGTGGGCCGCCCCGGAGGACACCGTCTGCAACAACCTGCACGACCTCCCGTCCGTCTGACCCGCGCGGTCCGGTCCGCGGGCTCAGAGGAAGCGCACGAGCTCCGCCGCGATGCCCGTGTAGGTGGCCGGGGTCAGCCCGGACAGGCGCCGCTCCGCGGCCGGGGACAGGCCCAGGCCCGCCACGAACTCCTGGAGCCGCGCCGCGTCCACCCGGCGGCCCCGGGTCAGGTCCTTGAGGCGCTCGTAGGGGTTGTCCATGCCCTCGACACCGGCGATCGCCTCGGCGCGCATGACCATCTGGACCGCCTCCGCGAGGACCTCCCAGTTCGCGTCGAGATCGGCGGCCAGGACCGCCTCCGCCACGTCCAGGCGGGCCAGCCCCTTGCTCACGTTGGAGACGGCGAGCAGGGAGTGCCCGAAGGCCACGCCGATGTTGCGCTGCGACGAGGAGTCCGTGAGGTCGCGCTGCCACCGCGACGTCACGAGGGTGGCGCCGAGGGCGTCCAGCAGGGCGTTGGAGAGCTCGAGGTTCGCCTCGGCGTTCTCGAAGCGGATGGGGTTGACCTTGTGAGGCATGGTGGAGGAGCCCGTGGCGCCCTCCACCGGGATCTGCTGGAAGTAGCCGATCGAGATGTAGGACCACACGTCGGTGCAGAAGTTGTGCAGGATCCGGTTGAACCGGGCGAGGTCGGCGTAGAGCTCGGCCTGCCAGTCGTGGGACTCGATCTGGGTGGTCAGCGGGTTCCAGGTCAGGCCCAGGCCCTCCACGAACTCGCGCGAGACCACCGTCCAGTCCGCGTCCGGGACGGAGGCGTAGTGGGCGGCGTAGGTGCCCGTGGCGCCGTTGATCTTCCCCAGGTACTCGGTGCGCTCGATCCGGGACAGCTGGCGGCCCAGGCGGTGGGCGACCACCGCCATCTCCTTGCCCAGGGTGGTGGGCGTGGCGGGCTGGCCGTGGGTGCGGGAGAGCATGGGGGTCTCGGCCGCGGACCCGGCCAGCGCTGCGACGTCGGCCACGAGTGCCCGGGCCGCGGGCAGCCACACGTCGGTCGTGGCATCCTTGACGCCCAGGGCCCAGGCCAGGTTGTTGATGTCCTCGGAGGTGCAGCCGAAGTGCACGAGGGGGACGAGGTGCTCCAGCCCCAGGGCGGGCAGCCGGCGGCCGATGTAGTACTCCACGGCCTTGACGTCGTGGACCGTCACGGCCTCGATCTCCGCGAGCTCCGCGACCGAGTCCGTGTCGAAGTCCGTGACGATCCGGCGCAGCCCGGCGGTCTGCTCCTCGGTCAGGGGCGCGAGGCCCGGCAGCACCGACCGCTCGGCGAGGTGCACGAACCACTCGACCTCCACGTGCACGCGGTTGCGGTTGAGGGCGGCCTCGGAGAGGTGGTCGACCAGCGGCGCGACCACGGGCTGGTAGCGGCCGTCGAGGGGCCCCAGCGCGACGGGCGGGACGGCGGCGGCGAGCGCCGCGCGCCCTGAGGACAGGATGCGATCGGTGTTGGGCATGGGCACATTCTTCCACGGCGCCCGCGCGCCCCCGGGCGGACGAATTGTCGTCCGCCGCCAACTTTCGCGGAACCCGGTTGTAGCTTTCGCCCCGAAAAGCAACGGGTCGTCCGGAGGGGCGTCATCCACCGGGGGAACCCCGGGGGTGCGGGGATAGCATGACCTCCATGAGTACCAGCGACGCTACCCGCACCCTGGCCGGCACCGACCCGGCTTCGGGCCCGGCCACCGCCACCACCCCGGCGGTCCGACCGCGCCCGGCTCTGTCCCGACTTCCCCGCTACGCGGCCGGCAAGCCTCCGGTCGTGGTGGACGGGCTCGTCTCCTACAAGCTGTCCTCCAACGAGAACCCGTTCGGGCCCGTGCCCGCCGTCAAGGACGTCCTGGCCGACTGGGACGCGGTGCACCGCTATCCCGAGACGACCTCCGCAGAGCTGCGGGAGGTCCTCGGCGAGTTCCTCGGCGTTCCCGCCGAGGACATCGTCACCGGCGCCGGCAGCCTCGGCGCGCTCAACCAGCTGCTCGGCGCCTTCGTGGGCGCCGCCGAGGACGGCACCCCGGACGAGGTGGTGCACGCCTGGCGCTCCTTCGAGGCCTACCCGATCAGCATCGGGCTCTCCGGCGGGCTGGGCGTCCCGGTCCCGAACCGCCGGGACGGCTCCCACGACCTCGAGGCCATGGCCGCCGCGGTCACCGGGCGGACGAAGGTCGTGCTGCTGTGCACGCCGAACAACCCGACGGGCCCCAGCCTCACCACCGCGCAGGTCGAGCAGTTCCTCGCCGCCGTGCCGCGCGACGTCGTCGTGGTGATCGACGAGGCCTACCAGGAGTTCCAGCGCCGCGACGACCTCGTCAACGGCATCGACCTGTACCGCCGGCACCCCAACGTCGTCGTGCTGCGGACGTTCTCCAAGGCGCACGGGCTGGCCGGCCTGCGGATCGGCTACTCCGTGGCCGGCCAGGAGATCACCCAGTACCTGCGCCAGGCGTCCCCCGCGTTCTCCGTGACCGACCTCGCCCAGCGGGCGGCGATCGCGTCGGTGCGCCACTACGACCAGGTGGCCGAGCGCGTCCAGCGGGTCGTCGACGAGCGGGAGCGGGTCCTCGCCGGGCTCGACGAGCTCGGCTGGCCGTACCCGCAGACGCAGGCCAACTTCGTCTGGCTGAACCTCGGGGAGCACAGCGGCGGCTTCGCCGAGCTGTGCGACGCCCACGCCCTGTCCGTGCGCCGTTTCGGCGCCGAGGGCGTGCGCGTGACCATCGGGGAGCCGGAGGCCAACACCCGGTTCCTGGAGCTGTGCGCGCAGTTCCCCCACCCGCCCGTGCTCTGATCCGCGGCCGCGCCGGCCCGGCTCCCTCCCGAGCAACCCGAAAGGACGTCCTGCCCATGGATGCCGCTCCATCGTCCCCGGCCGCCCCCGTGCCGGCCCGCACCGTGCCGACGCCGGAGGTGCGCACGCGCCTGGTGCGGCTCCTCGACCGGGACGGCCGCCTGAGCGAGGACCCGGTCCTGTCCCCGTACGTGCGCGACGTCGGCGCCGGGGAGCTGCGCGAGCTGTACCGCTCGATGGCGCTGGCCCGGCGCTTCGACGAGGAGGCGACCAATCTCCAGCGGCAGGGGCAGCTGGTGCTGTGGGCGCCGATGCGCGGGCAGGAGGCCGCCCAGGTGGGCTCCGCCCGCGCGCTGCGCCCGGCCGACCACGTGTTCCCGACGTACCGCGAGCACGCCGTGGCCATCGAGCGGGGCGTCGAGCCCGCGGAGCTGCTCACCGTGTTCCGCGGGCACAGCGCCGGTGGCTGGCGGCCGAGCCAGCACCACATGAACGTCTACTCGATCGTGCTCGGCTGCCAGGTCCCGCACGCCGTGGGCTACGCCATGGGCATCGACCTGGACCGGCGAGCGGCCGAGGCGGAGGGCCGGGAGGCCGAGCCGGCGGCCGCGGTCGTCTACTTCGGGGACGGCACCTCCACCCAGGGCGAGGTCCACGAGGGCATGGTCTTCGCCGCGTCCTACGACGCCCCGGTGGTCTTCTTCGTGCAGAACAACCAGTGGGCCATCTCGGTGCCCTTCAGCACCCAGTCCCGCGTGCCCCTCGCCGAGCGCGCCGCGGGGTACGGCTTCGAAGGGATCCGCGTGGACGGCAACGACGTCCTCGCGGTCCTGGCGGCCTCACGGTACGCGCTCGAGAAGGCCCGCGCCGGCCAGGGTCCCGTGCTCGTGGAGGCCGAGACCTACCGGCTCGGCGCCCACACCACCGCGGACGACCCCACGAAGTACCGCCGGCGGGAGGACGAGCACCACTGGAGCGAGCTCGACCCGCTGCTCCGTCTCGAGGCGCACCTGCGCGAGACCCACGGCACCGGCGACGACTTCTTCGCCGACGTCGCGGCCGACGCCCAGGCGTTCGCCGACCAGGCCCGCACCCTCGTGCTGGCCATGGACCCGCCGGCGTTCGAGGACTTCTTCGACCGGCCCTACGCCGAGCCCCACTCCCTCGTGGAGGAGGAGCGCGCCTGGTACGCGGCCTACCAGGCCGGCTTCGACGACACCGACACCGACACCCACGCCGACGACGACGCGGGGCCGGGCACCGCGGGACCGGACCGGGGCACGCAGGCCGCGGGTCTGACCGTGGCCGCCGACCCCGTGGCCGGGGTCCCCGACCCGCGGACCGCCGGCACCCAGGAGGACCTCGCATGAGCACCGCCCCCGACCTGACGATCGCGAAGGCGGTCAACGCGGGCCTGCGCCGGGCCATGGAGGAGAACCCCCGGGTGCTGCTCATGGGCGAGGACATCGGCTCCCTGGGCGGTGTCTACCGCGTCACCGAGGGGCTCAAGGCGGACTTCGGCGCCCACCGGGTGATGGACACCCCGCTGGGGGAGGCCGGGATCGTGGGCACCGCCATCGGGCTCGCCCTGCGCGGCTACCGGCCCGTGTGCGAGATCCAGTTCGACGGCTTCTCCTTCCCGGCGTTCAACCAGATCACCACGCAGCTGGCGAAGATGCGCAACCGCACCAACGGGGACGTCACCGTCCCGGTGACGATCCGCATCCCGTACGGCGGGGTCATCGGCTCGGTGGAGCACCACTCGGAGTCCCCCGAGGCCCTGTTCGCGCACACGGCGGGTCTGCGCATCGTCACGCCGTCCAACGCCCAGGACGCCTACTGGATGACCCAGCAGGCCATCGCGTGCGAGGACCCCGTCATCGTCTTCGAGCCCAAGCGGCGGTACTGGCTCAAGGGCGCGGTGGACGTCGAGCGCCCGACCGCCGACCCGTTCTCCGCGCAGGTCGTCCGCCCGGGCGAGGACGCCACCGTGGTGGCCTGGGGTCCCCTCGTGCCCGTCGCGCTCGCGGCGGCGGAGGCCGCCGAGGAGGACGGGCACAGCGTCGAGGTGATCGACCTGCGCTCGCTGTCGCCCATCGACTTCGACACCCTCGAGGACTCCGTGCGACGGACCGGCCGCCTCGTGGTCGCCCACGAGGCCCCGACCTTCGGCGGTCTCGGCGGGGAGATCGCCGCCCGCCTCACCGAGCGGGCGTTCTACTCCCTCGAGGCACCGGTGCTGCGGGTGGGCGCCTTCCACCTGCCGTACCCGGTGGCCGCCGTCGAGGACCGGTACGTGCCGGACCTCGACCGGATCCTCGAGGCCCTGGACCGGTCCTTCGCCTACTGATTCCGCCGACCCGGTCGCCGGACCCCCTCGGGTCGGCGGCACCGCCGCCGGCCCGGGTGCCGCGCGAGAGAGGAAGTACTGACATGCCCCAGATCTTCAACCTGCCCGACGTCGGCGAGGGCCTGACCGAGGCGGAGATCCTCGCGTGGAAGGTCGCACCGGGGGAGACCGTCACGGTCAACCAGGTGCTCGTCGAGATCGAGACGGCGAAGTCCGTGGTCGAGCTGCCGTCCCCGTACGCCGGCACCGTCCTGGACCTGCTGGCCGCCGAGGGCAGCACCGTCGAGGTCGGCACCCCCATCATCGCCGTGGGCTCCCCGGGCGAGTCGCCGGACCCCGCGCCGGCCTCCGGTGTCCCCGGGGTGCTGGGGGAGGGCGGGGCGCCGGGCGCCGGTGCGGACCGACCGCTCGTCGGCTCCGGGCCCAAGGCCGACCCGGTGCGCCGGCGCCGCCGGGCGGCCCAGCCCCCGGCGCCCGAGGCCGAGCCGGAGTCCGCGCGTCCGGCGGGCTGGACGGAGAAGCTGTCCCGAGGCCCACTGGGGGGCGGGATCGGCACGGCGGCCCAGGGCATCGCCGGGCGCGCCGCCCGGCTGGCCGAGGACAGCGGCGTCTGGCGCCGGCCCGGTCGGGGCGAGGGACCGGTGCCCGCGGCGGTCGCGGGCGTCCCGCGCCGCCCCGCGCTGGCGAAGCCTCCCGTGCGGAAGGCCGCACGGGACCTGGGCGTCGACCTCGCCGACGTTCCCGCCACCGGCGCCGTCGGGCAGATCACCAAGCAGGACCTGCTGGCCCACGTGGCGCGGCTCGGCGAGGCCGGGGAGCGGCGCCGCCCCGCGGCCCCGGAGGAGCGGATCGAGCGGATCCCCGTCAAGGGCGTGCGGAAGGCCACGGCGCAGAACATGGTGCGCAGCGCGTTCAGCGCCCCGCACGCCTCGGTCTTCGTGGACGTCGACGCCACGCGCACCATGGAGTTCGTCCAGCGGCTCAAGTCCGCCCCGGACTACGAGGGCGTCAAGGTCACGCCCCTGCTGGTGCTCGCGAAGGCCGTCCTGTGGGCCGCGGCCCGCAACCCGATGGTCAACGCGACGTGGACGGACGAGGAGATCCTCGTCAAGCACTTCGTCAACCTGGGCATCGCGGCGGCCACGCCGCGCGGGCTCATGGTCCCGAACGTCAAGGACGCCCAGGACCTCTCGCTGCGCGAGCTGGCCGTGGCCCTCGACGAGCTCTCGCGGACCGCCCGGGCGGGACGGACCCAGCCGGCGGACATGCAGGGCGGCACCCTGACCGTGACCAACATCGGGGCTCTCGGCCTCGACACCGGCACGCCGATCATCAACCCCGGCGAGGTGGCGATCATCGCGTTCGGGAGCATCAAGCAGAAGCCGTGGGTCGTGGACGGAGCCGTGGTGCCCCGCTGGGTGACCACGCTGGGCGGCTCCTTCGACCACCGCGTGGTCGACGGGGACCTCGCGGCCCGCTTCACCGCGGACGTCGCCCGGATCCTCGAGGAGCCGGCGCTGCTGCTGGAGTGAGCCCCCAACCGTGCGGTCCGCGGCACGGGCGGCACGGCAACGGCCCCGCACCGATCGGTGCGGGGCCGTGTGCTGCGTCGTCGACGCGCGTGCCGCCACGTCCTGTGGCTCTCCCCGCCGGGCCGTGGCCCGACGCCGCACCGACGTGGAACAGGGCGGTTGCTTCCCGTGCCCGGCGTCCCATCTGCTGCGGACCCGTGATTGAAATCCCCCCAGACACAATCACACATCTCATTCACGATGGATCACTCGTGCGACGCCGGCCGCGGTGGCAACCTGCCCGTCGGCCCCCGGCACTGCTGCCGGAGACCTGTCCCCCACGCCCGGAGCGCCGCCTCAGCGCGACCTCCTGACGTCCAGGACTGGGACCAGTATTACGGAGGTCTGGACAAAAGTCTGTCCCCCGAAGTGCGCATGACGGGGCATGACCGCGGTCCGGCGGGCCACGCCGCCCGTAGGCTGGGCGCATGCCTGCGCACCTGCCGCCCCGTCCCTCGGCACGCTCCGCGGTGCCGCCGTTCCGGGTGATGGAGATCCTCGCCGACGTCGAGCGCCTGCGGGCCGCCGACCGGGACGTCGTCTCGCTCTGCGCGGGAGAGCCCTCCGGCGGCGCCCCGGGCCCCGTGGCGCGGGCGGCCGCCCGGGTGCACGCCCGCAACGAGGGGCTGGGCTACACCCCCGCCCTCGGGATCGAGCCGCTGCGCCGGGCGGTGGCCGGCCACTACGCCCGGTGGTACGGACTCGACATCCGTCCCGAGGACGTCGCGATCACCACGGGTGCCTCGGGGGCGCTCGTGCTCTCCTTCCTGGCGGCGTTCGACGCGGGGGACCGGGTGGCGGTGTGCCGCCCGGGCTACCCGGCCTACCGCAACACCCTGGCCGCCCTGGGCGCCGACGTGGTGGAGCTCGACTGCGGGGCGGCGACCCGCTTCCAGCCCACGCCCGGGATGCTCGACGCCGCGGTCGCCGCGCACGGGCCGCTGCAGGGCCTGGTGGTGGCGGGCCCGGCGAACCCGACCGGCACCGTGCTGGAGCCCGCGGAGCTCGCGGCGCTGGCCCGGTGGTGCGCCGAGCACGGGACCCGCCTGATCAGCGACGAGATCTACCACGGGATCGTGCACACCGCCCCGGAGGACGGTGCTCCCCGCGACGGGGGGCCGTACCGGGGCACCAGCGCGTGGGAGCACGACCGCGACGCCGTGGTGATCTCCTCCTTCTCCAAGTACTGGGGCATGACGGGGTGGCGGCTGGGCTGGGCCCTGCTGCCCCGGGACCTCGCGGCCGCGGTCGACGCGCTGGCGGGCAACCTCAGCCTCTGCCCGCCCGCCGCCGCGCAGCTCGCCGCCGTAGAGGCCTTCACCCCGGACGCCTACGCCGAGGCGGACCGGGCGGTGGAGCAGTTCGCCCGGTCCCGGAGCCTGCTCCTGGACGCGCTCCCCGCGCTCCGATGGGGGGAGGTCGCGCCGGCGGACGGGGCGTTCTACCTCTACGCCGACCTCGGGGAGCAGCTCGAGCGGCACGGCAGCTCCCTGGAGTGGTGCCGGCGGCTGCTGGAGGCGGAGGCCGTCGCCGTGGTGCCGGGCCTGGACTTCGACGCCGCGCGGGGCCACCGCACGGTCCGGCTCTCCTTCGCCGCGGGGCCCGACCGGGTCGAGGAGGCCCTCACCCGGATCCTCCGGTTCCAGTCGCGGCCCTGAAGCACCCGGCCAGGTGCCCCGGGAGCACCCCGGTGCGGAGCAGGAACCGGTGCGCTGTGGTGCGTCCCACGAACACGAGTCCCTGCTCCTTGAGCCGTGCGGCCAGACGGTCCCCCTCGGGGGAGCGGCGGGACTCCTCCAGCACGGTCAGCGGCGGCTCGGCGACGCCCGGCCGGAGGTCCCCCACCTGATCCGCCCAGTCCTCGGACCCGAGCCCGCGGCAGGCGCGGGCGTTGTGCACCACGGCCTCGATCTTGACCCTGTTCCGGATGACCGCGGGATCCAGGAGCAGCTCGTCGACGTCGTCCTCCGTCATCCGCGCGATCTCCTCGGGGACGAAGCCCCGCAGTGCCCGGCTCAGGCCCTCCCGGCGCTGGGCGATGCTCCAGCGGGCGAGGCCCGCCTGGAAGATCTCCAGACTGAGGGCCTCGAACCAGTCGGCGGAGTCGGCGGGCAGTGCGCCCCAGCGCCGGTCGTGCTCCTCGAGGGCGGCCGGGCCCGTGGGGGCCCAGGGGCAGCGGCGCAGGCCGTCCCCGCAGAGCACGGCACGGAAGGCGTCGGCGGGTGAGCAGGGGTCGGCGGGTGAGCACGCGCCGGCGGGCGGGCGGTCGTCGGCGTCGGTCGAGTGCCGGGCGCCGCCCCGGACGGCGGTGTCGGGTGGGCGGTCGCCGGTGCCCGGGGAGCGGCGGTCGACGGGCGAGCGGCCGCTGTCGGGGGAGCAGGGGTCGTCGGCAGGGTGCGGGTCGTGCCCGGCGGAAGCGGTGTCCATGGGGCCACGGTAGGAACGCCGGCACGGCGGTCCGGGGAGCGCGCGGCCGCCTGTGGACGGTGCCGTCCGCGCCCGGGGCGCCGGCTCGCGGGTGCAGTGCGGGCGCCCGCACCGTGCGCGGTGGAGCCGGTCAGAACCGGGAGACCTCGCCGGTGGTGTCGGCGATCTCGATGGCCACGGGCTCCTCGTCCCCGGCGTTGCCGTCGTGCACGATGAACACCGCGGCGGGCTCTCCCTCCGGGAAGGCGCGGATCGTGACCGACCCCGAGGTCGCGGCGTTGAGCACCTCCATGGCCTGGCGGGTGGCCGCGCGCAGCACCGCCGTGGGCAGGGGCTTGCCCCGTTCGTCCAGGATGTCCACCAGCACGCCCCGGGCCCGCGCCGCCCGTGTGACCTCGAGCAGGTAGGGGGTGGCGATCGAGCGGCCCCGGATCGAGTCCCGCAGCTGCGCCTCGGTCAGCCGGAACTGCCCGATCTCGTACTCGGAGACCGGGGAGGGGTCGTGCGCGATCCGCTCGAGCAGCCCGCCCGCGAGGCGGCGCACCTCGTGCACGCGCTGCACGGAGGCGTTGACCGTGTCCTGCTCGGCCTCGTCGTGGGAGCGCGCCGAGATCACCATGTCCCGGGCCTCGGCGAACGCGGCGGAGGCGCGGTCGTACTCCCGGGCGATGAGCTGGCTCGCGAGCAGCAGGGCCGCGGCCGCAGCGTTCGTCAGCGCCGCGTCCCACAGGCCCAGGGCGGAGCGGGCGCCCCACGTCATGGACACGGCGACCGCGATGACGAGCGTGGCCCAGCCCCACCCGGCGCGGCGCCGGATGCCGAGGACCACAAGGAAGCCGTCGAAGCCCAGCGTGAACCACTGGCCGCCGAACAGCTCCGCCTGGGGGTTCAGCGCGTCGTAGGAGCGCTGGATCGACACCAGCATGAGGAGCACGCCCAGGACCGCGGGCAGGTCCGGCAGGCGGCGCTGCCCGTACGGGTACACGACCAGCGCCACCGCGATCACGTAGGTCACGAGCGCGGCCTGCATGAGGTCCGGCTTGTCCATGCTCTTCGTCTGCAGGATCCCGAGCACCACGGGGATCAGGAAGAACACCGCGGCGGCCACTAGGCTCAGGGGATGGAAGAGCGTGCGGGAGATCACGGTTGCGCGTCCCGGGGCCAGAGGATCGTGACGCGGGTGCCCCGGCCCGGTGCGCTGTCGACGTCCACCGCGCCGCCCACGTGGCGCACGTTGCCCAGGATGGACACGCGCACCCCGAGCCGCCGGGAGTCGATGCTGCGGACCTGGAAGCCGCGGCCGCGGTCCACCACCTGGAAGCGCAGGAAGAAGCCCTCGGGGTTGAGGGGGGTGGGCGGGCACACGCCGCCGTCCATGGTCACGAAGGTGACCTCCGTGCCGGCGTGGCGGGCGCTGTTGGAGACCGCCTCGGTGACCGCCTGCACGAGCGCCTGCGCCGTCTCCACGGGGATGAGGGGCCGCGGCTGGCCGGGGGGCCTGATGTAGGGGGTGATGCTGTTGAAGCGCACGCGGTTGCGCCACGGGGACAGGGACTCGAGCAGGTCGTCCAGCAGGGTGTGCACCATGGTGGTGCCCTTGCCCTCGGCGCGGCGCTCCTCGAAGGCGAGGACCTCCAGGGCGCGCTGGGCCAGCTTCCGGGTGCGCCGCTGGACGGGCCCCGGGGCCCGTCCGGCGTCGAGCAGGGCGGCCATGACGTTGTCGTGGATCAGGCGGTCCAGCCGCTCCTGCTCCTCGGCCTGGGAGCGGGAGCGGTTCAGTTGCAGCTCCTGCGCGATCGCGGCCGCGTAGACCTGGTCGGCGTTCTGCCCGCCCTTGTAGACCAGGCTGATCAGCACCACGAGGACCACGCCGAAGGCGATCCGGCTCGTGGCGTCGAACAGCACGCCCATCACGTCGGCCGACTCCGTGGTGCGCACCATGACCAGGACGTAGAAGACCGTGACGGACGCCAGGTAGGCCACGGCCAGCTCGATGCTCCACGCGACCACGGTGGCGGCGGCCGCGAGCAGGATGAACGGCTCCACCCACGGGTCCTGCGGCGGAGGGGCGCCCGTCCAGGCGAGCGGGAGGGTGAGGACGGCGAGCGCCACGAGCACCGGGGCCGCGAGCACCGGCCACATCCGCACCTGCCGCCTGACGCCCTGGAGGAGCATGGCGCCACCGTTGGCCAGGAGCGTCAGCAGGAACACCAGGTGCCACCGGTCGAAGGCGCGCAGCTGGTCCCCGACGATGGTGAGGGCTTCCAGGGACAGCGCGACGACGACCAGCCCGTGGCAGATGTTCGCGAGCAGGTGGATGCGGTAGGAGTTCATCCCCAGCTCCTGCGGCGAGGTCGGCACCAGGAGGTTGCTGCGGCGCCTCCGGGCGGGGACCTTCCGGTAGGCGAGCGGGGGCCGGGGCGCGGCGTGGCTCACGGAGCGGTGGTCCTCACCGCGGCGAGGGGCGGATCACAGATGCTTCTCCGCCGTGGTGATGTCCGCCGTGGGCTCCACGAGACCGTCCTCGATCGCCCGGATGCGCAGGTCGATCTTGGTGGGCGCCGGGCGCCCGACGCGCGCGTACTTCTCGCGGATGCGGTCGATGTTGGTCTTGACCGCGCTCTGCTTGATCCCCATCCGGCGGGCCACCTGGACCTGGGCGAAGCCGGAGGCGTAGAGCCGCAGGGTCTCCTGCTCCCGCGGGGAGAGACTGGCCCGGGAGAACTCCACGTCCCCGTCGATCGCGGCGGCGAGTTCCTTCGTGATCACGGGCTTGCCCTCGGCGATGTTGCGGGCCTCCTCGATCGCGTGCTCGAGCGGGTCCGACTTGCGCACCAGGCCCAGCGCGCCGGCCCGCAGCGCCTCGCGGATCAGCGCGGCGTTCTCGCCGATGCTGAAGATGAGCACCTTCATGCCGGCGGCGCGCAGCAGCTCCACGTTGGTGGCGGGACGGGACATGTCGTCGAGGGACAGGTCCAGGAGCACGACCTCGCACTCGATCCGCTTGGCGCCCTGGGCGGTGAGGGCGGGGTTCTCGGGGTCCCGGCCCAGCTGGTCGAGGAGGCCGGGGACGCTGGAGGCCGATCCGACGAGCTTCACGTCCGCCTGCGAGGTCATGGAGACGAGGCGGACGCCCTCCCGGACGACCTCGTGGTCATCGACGACGGCGACAAGGGTGGACGGCATGGGTGTTTCCTCCGGGTGCTGCTCGGTGGGCCGGTCCGCAGATTTCTGCGTGGGGGTGACGGATCTCACCGAGGTGCTCTGATTGTCCCCCCTTTTGTGGTCGGATGCGAACTCGACACGGTGCCGGGACGCAAAGTTACCGGGCCTGGTCCCCCCAGCCGTCCCCCCAACGATCGACCCTGCGGTGGTAGCGGACGCCCCACAGCCCGCCGAGCACCGCCGCGAGCAGGTCGACGACGAGCACGGCCAGGACCGCGAGCAGGCCCGGGACCAGCAGGTCGCCGATCAGCGCCTGGGCGGAGACGCCCACAGGCGCCAGGCCGACGGTGTCGGCCCACACGAGTCCCGCGACGGTGGCCACGGAGCGGCCGAACAGGGACCACAGCCACACGGACACGCCCTGCCGGGCCCCGGAGAAGCGCGCCATCCGGCCCGCGGCGTATCCGCCGCCCAGGAACGCGAGAAACTCGGCCAGGCCCAGGGCCGCCGCGCCCGTCCAGGC
Source organism: Kocuria himachalensis (assembly GCF_054784195.1). NCBI lineage: Bacteria > Bacillati > Actinomycetota > Actinomycetes > Micrococcales > Micrococcaceae > Kocuria > Kocuria himachalensis. Next base: position 272,990 of record NZ_BAAGPL010000019.1, on the reverse strand, counting down.
CGTCGCGGACCCGGCGGCGAGGTCGTCGACCACGCCGCCCACCCCGTCCACGAGCCGCAGCCCCAGTGCGGCCGCGGTGAGACCTGCCAGCGCGAGCAGCAGCCAGGTCAGGGCCATGGCGCTGAGCCAGCCGAAGAAGCCGGGGACCAGCTGGAGGCCCCCGAACTCCTCCCGCTGCCGGGCGAGACGGCTCGCGGCGTCGGCCGGGGCACCGGGCCCGGGATCGTGGGCTCCGCCGGCGGACGGGGCGGTGCTGTACCCGGCCGCGGGCGCGGCGCCGGGCACCCCGACCGCGGGAGTCGGGTCCGTGTGCGGCCCCGGGTCCTCCGGCACCGGGCGCTGGGCGGTCACCGCAGGCAGCGGCCGGGTGTGCTGGTCGTCCTCGTCGTCGTACCAGGTCCAGTCCTCGGTCCCGCCGCTCCCGGTGCCCCCGTCCGGGGCGTCGTGGGGCGAGCCGCCGCCGGCCGGGGCGGCGAACCGGCTGACCGGGGGCAGCGGCCGGGTGGCGTCCGAGGAGTCGTGCGGACCGGTGTCCGACCAGGGCATCGGGTCGTCGGGGGAGGGCGAGCCGGGTGTCGAGGAGGGCGTCATGGCACCGGAGTCTACGGCCGGTCCCCGGGGCGGGCCTGGTGGGCCCTCCCGGCCGGCACGGGGTGTCGCCGGGCGGGGCGGCCGGAGGACGCCGCCGAGTAGGGTCGGGGTCATGCCTGTCGAAACCGTGCGCGAGTTCCTGCGCGCCCGTCCCTGGACCGCCAGCTACGACCCGGGCGTCCCCGCGGACCTGGAGCTGCCGGAGACGTCCCTGGTGCACATGCTCGAGCGCTCCGTCGCCCGCCACGGCGCGAGCACCGCGCTCGAGTTCTTCGGGGCCACGACCTCCTACGCCGCCCTGGGCCGGCAGGTCGACCGCGCGGCCGAGGGCCTGCGCCGGCTGGGGGTGCGCCGCGGCGACCGGGTCGCGATCGTCCTGCCCAACTGCCCGCAGCACGTCGTGGCGTTCTACGCGGTGCTGCGCCTGGGCGCCGTCGTCGTCGAGCACAATCCGCTCTACACGGCTCCGGAGCTGCGTCACCAGTTCGAGGACCACGGGGCGCGCGTGGCGATCGTCTGGGACAGGGCGGCCGACCGGGTGCGCTCGCTGCCCGCGGACCTGCGGATCGACGCGGTCGTGTCCGTGGACATCACCGCCGCGATGCCGCGCGCGAAGCGCCTGGCCCTGCGTCTGCCGCTGCCGAGGGCGCGCGCCTCCCGCGCGCAGCTCACCGGCCCCGCCCCGGGCACGATCCCCTGGCGGGATGTGCTGGCCGCCGACCCGATCGCCGTGGACCACCCGCGGCCCGCCGCCCACGACCTCGCGCTGCTGCAGTACACCTCCGGCACCACCGGCCTGCCCAAGGGGGCGATGCTCACGCACCGCAACCTCGAGTCCAACGCCCTCATGGGCCGGCACTGGCTCGGCTCCGGCGAGCACGAGGTGGTGCACGGCGTGCTCCCCCTCTTCCACGCCTTCGGGCTGACCCTCGGCGTGACGTTCGCGATGTCCCTCGGGGCGAGGCTCGTGCTCTTCCCGACCGTGCGCGCGGACCTCGTCCTCGGGGCGATGAAGCGTGCGCGGCCCACGGTGCTGCCCGCCGTGCCGCCGGTGTACCAGAAGCTCCTCGACGCCGCGCCGGGGCAGGGCGTCGACCTGCGCGGCATCCCGGTGGCCGTCTCCGGGGCCATGAGCCTGCCGGTCCCGCTCGTGGAGCAGTGGGAGCGGGCCACCGGGGGGATCCTGATCGAGGGCTACGGGATGACCGAGTGCTCCCCGCTGGTGGCCTGCAACCCGCTCAACGACTCCCGCCGGGCGGGCTCCATCGGGGTCCCGTTCCCGTCCACCGAGATCCGGCTCGTCGACCCGGACACCCTCGAGGACGTCCCCCGGGACCGTCCGGGGGAGCTGTGGGTGCGCGGCCCGCAGGTCTTCCAGGGGTACTGGAAGCGCCCCGACGAGACCGCCCGGACGCTGACGGAGGACGGGTGGCTGCGCACCGGCGACATCGTCACGGTCGACGACGCCGGGTTCCTGCGGGTGGTCGACCGGCTCAAGGAGGTCGTGATCACCGGAGGGTTCAACGTGGCCCCCAGCGAGGTGGAGAACGTGCTGCGCCAGCACGACGCCGTGGAGGACGCAGCGGTGGTGGGGCTCGCCGACCCCGGCGGCAGCGAGGTGGTCGTCGCCGCCGTGACCCTCGTGCCCGGCGCCGAGCTCGACGAGGCGGCCCTGCGCGAGCACTGCTGGGCGGGACTCGCCCGCTACAAGGTCCCCCGGCGGATCGTGGCCGTCGAGGAGCTCCCGCGCACGATGCTCGGCAAGATCCAGCGCCGGGAGGTCCGCGAGCAGCTGCAGCGGACGGGGGTGCGGCCCTGAGCCCGGGGCCTCAGGGCAGGTCCGCCTCCGGGGCGACGTCCCGGTAGGGAACCCGCCGGACGGACCGGATCCGCCCCAGCTCGCCCCACTCGTCGCGCCCGAGCCGCGCGATCGGCCGCAGCGCCCCCACCACGGGGCCCCGCTCGTCCATGGCCCCCTCGTCCACCACCACGTGGGTGACGGCGCCGAGGACCAGGAAGCTGTCGCCCACCGGGATGGGGTCCGCGTGCAGCCGGCACTCGATGGCGGCGGGGGACTCGGCAACGCGGGGGGCGGCCACGGTGAGCGAGGGCTCACGGGTCAGTCCCACGGCGTCGAACTCGCTGAGCTCGGGAGGGTAGTCGGTGCCGGTCGCGTTGATCTGCTCGAACAGCCCCGCGGGCGCGAAGTTGACCACGAACTCCCTGCTCTGCCGGATGTTGCGGAGGCTGTCCTTCTCCCCGACGGAGACGAACTGGACGATCGTGGGCCGCTCCGAGGCCACCGTGAAGAACGAGTGCGGGGCCAGGTTGTCGACCCCCGCGGCCGAGCGGGAGCTGACCCACGCGATGGGGCGGGGGACCACGAGGGACTTGACCGCCCGGGCGAAGGAGCCGTGCCGGTCGGCGGTGATGTCGGTGCGCATGGGCCCATTGCACCACCTCCACGGGGTCCGGTCACGGCGCACGGCCACCGGGCGTACGGGGACATCCCCTCCGATTGGAGTACTAAGATGTCCTAATCAGGCGATTTCGGTGTACTCTGTGGATCAATACAGGGGAAGGTGGTCGACGACGACCCCTCCGACCGAGCGGGAGGACCAGGGCCACGATGGAGATCCGGCAGCTCAACTACTTCATCGCCGTGGCCGAGGAGCGCCACTTCGGCCGCGCCGCCAAGCGCCTGCACATGGCGCAGCCGCCGCTGTCCCAGCAGATCCGCCAGCTCGAGGAGCAGCTCGGCGTGCGCCTGCTGGACCGGACCACCCGGCGGGTGGATCTCACCGCCGCCGGCCAGGTGCTCCTGGACCGGGGACGGCGGATCATCAACGAGATCGAGGCCCTCAAGGCCGACGTCTACCAGGTGGGCCAGGGCGCCACGGGCGTGCTGCGCGTCGGCTTCTCCGGCTCGGCCACCTACGGGGTGATGCCCCAGGTGGTGCGGCGGGCGAAGGAAGCGATGCCGGGGCTGTCCCTGGCGCTGCACGGCGAGATGCTGACGCCCGCCATGGAGGCGGGACTGCGGGACCACACCCTCGACGCCGCCCTGCTGCGCCCGCCCGTGGCCTCCGCGGACGTCGAGTACCGGGTCGTCGCGCGGGAGCCGCTCGTGGTGGCGCTGCCCTCCTTCAGCGCCCTCGCCGTGGACCTGCCCGTGGCCGTGCACGAGCTGCAGGACCAGGAGTTCATCACCTACCCGCCCGACTCCGTGCTCTACCGCACCGCGGCGGACCTCTGCCGCCAGGCCGGCTTCCAGCCCCGGATCGCCCAGGTGGCCGGGGAGACGTCCACGCTGCTGTCCTTCGTGGCCGCAGGCGGCGGGGTGGCCGTGGTGCCCGCCGGGGTGCGCGCCTTCCAGCTGGAGGGCGTCGTCTACCGCGACATCGAGCACTCGCCGCAGATCGAGCTCGCCGTCGCGTGGCGGCGCGAGGACCGCTCCGCCCTGCTGCACAACTTCATCGACGTCGTCGTCGACGCCCAGGCCGCCGCCGGATCCCCCGGCGGCGAGCCCGTCCCGTCCGCCCAGGAAAGGCCCGTCCGCCCATGAAGATCGCGACCGTCGAGGCGATCCCCTACTCGATCCCCTACGTCCACCCGCTGCACTTCGCCTCGGGCGCGGTCCACGAGGCGGACCACGTGCTGGTGCGGATCACCACCGACGACGGGATCATGGGCACCGCCGACACCCCGCCGCGGCCCTACACCTACGGTGAGACCCAGAAGTCCATCGTGGCCGTCGTCGAGGACCTCTTCGCCCCGCAGCTGGTGGGACTGGACGTCTTCGACCGTGAGAAGGTCCAGGCCGTGCTGGCCCGCACCATCCACAACCAGACCGCCAAGGGCGCGGTGGACATCGCGCTGTGGGACGTGATCGGCCAGGCCCTCGGCCGGCCGGTGACCAAGCTGCTCGGCGGCTGGACCGACTCGATGCGGGTCTCGCACATGCTCGGCTTCCAGCCCGCCCAGGAGCTGCTGGACCTGGCCCTGGAGTTCCGCGAGACCTACGGCATCACCACGTTCAAGCTCAAGACCGGCCGGCACCCGGTCGGCCTCGACGTCGAGGCCGCGGCCGTGCTGCGGGCGGGCCTGGGCGAGGACGCCGAGCTCTACATGGACGCCAACCGCGGCTGGTCCGCCAACGAGGCCATGGAGGTGCTGCGCCGCACATCCGATCTGGGCCTGCAGTTCCTCGAGGAGCCCGACGACGCCCGCGAGGTGCTCGGCCGCCGCCGGCTGGTGGAGCAGTCCATGATCCCCATCGCCGCCGACGAGTCCGCCCCGAACCTGGGGGAGGCCGCGAAGGAGATCCTCACCGGCGGGGCGAACCTGCTGGCCGTGAAGACCGCCCGCTCCGGGTTCACCGAGGCCGCGAAGATCGTCGGCATGGCCGAGGGCATGGGCGTGGACGTCTACGTGGGCAACCAGATCGACACCCAGGTCGGCACCGTGGCCTCCGTGGTCTTCGGCGCGGCCCTGGCCCACACCTCGAAGCGAGCCGGGGAGCTGTCCAACTTCCTGGACATGGCCGACGATCTGCTCGCCGAGCCCGTGGTCATCGCCGACGGCCGGATCCGCGTGCCGGACGTGCCCGGGGTGGGCACCGCCGTGGACGAGGACAAGCTCGCCCACTACCGCACCGACCGGTAGACCCGGCTCCGTGCCGCACGGCCCGCCCGAGAACCCGGATCCCGGACCCGGCCCGAGAACCCAGCCCGAGAACCCAGCCCGAGAACCCAGCCCGAGAACCCAGCCCGACGGAAGGACACACCGTGAAGTACCTGGTCCACATGGACATCGACCTCCCCACCGACATGCCCGCCGAGGAGGCCGCGGAGATCAAGGCCACCGAGAAGGCCTACTCCCAGGAGCTGCAGCGCTCCGGGAAGTGGCCCGAGATCTGGCGCGTGGTGGGCGAGTACGCCAACTACTCGGTCTTCGACGTCGAGTCCCACGACGAGCTGCACGACATCCTGCAGAACCTGCCGCTGTTCCCCTACATGGACATCACCGTGGTGCCGCTGGCCAAGCACCCCTCCGACGTCAAGTAGTGGCGTGACGCAGTGGCGTGACGCAGTGGCGTGACGCAGCGCCGTGAGGCAGGACGGACCCG
>NZ_BAAGPL010000019.1:220798-267246 GCF_054784195.1 Kocuria himachalensis | reverse complement strand
CCGTCGCCCGCCACCTCGCGGTTGTCGGGGAGCAGTGATCCACCGGGATCGGTGATCCGGGGGCAGTGACCCGGGGGCAGTGATCCGGGGGAGCGGTCATTCGGGGGAGCGGTAGCGGGCGGCGAGCTCGCTGCGCGAGCGGATCCCCAGCTTCCCGTAGATGCGCGTCAGGTGGTACTGGACGGTCTTCTCCGCGAGGAACAGGGCCCGCGCGGTCTCCTTGTTGGTGGCCCCGCCCGACACGAGCTCGGCCACGGCCTGCTCCTGGGCGGTGAGCTGCACGGCGGTGCGGCCCACGGCGGCGAGCACCGGGTCGGAGGGGTCGGGCAGGTTCCCGACGTCGAGCCCGGTCGCCTTGAGCTCGCGGTCGCAGCGCTCCACGTAGGTGGCGGCGCCCAGCGAGTCGTAGAGGTCCCGCGCGGTCCGCAGCACGGTGGACGCCAGGCGCCGCTTGCCCGCACGGCGCATGCTCTGCCCGAAGGCGAAGCTGATCCGGGCGCGCAGGTACGGGCGGTTGAGCCCGCCCAGGTGGCCCAGGGCCGCCTCGAAGTGCTCCCGCGCCGTGTCCGGATCCCCCTGCGCGGCGAGGATCCGCCCCCGGGCCCAGGACGTGCGGGCCTCGTCGGAGGGGATCCGCCGCTCGCGGCGCACGCGCTCGAACGCGGTGAGGAAGGCGTCCGCGTCCTCGAGCCGGTCGGTCATGACGAGGGCGTTGACGTAGGTGTCCTGCCACGGCCAGAAGGAGACCCGCTCGTCGGTCCACGGATCGATGTCCGTGAGCGGCTGCAGCACCCCCAGCGCGCTCTCGTAGTCGGCGCGGGCCTCGTGGAAGCGGGCCCGCGCGAGGCTGGCCGGGACCTGCATGGCCCGGTAGGTGCCCGGCTGCACGGCGGCCTGGGAGACGTAGTGGCGGGCCCGGTCCCAGTCCCCGCGCATCGACCACAGCTCCGCGGCGGTCCAGTACAGGAGCGGGCGGATGAGCGGCATCTGCGCGGTCTCGAGGCGCACCGAGGCGCGGGAGACCGTGGCCGCCGCGGCGTCCCAGTCGCCCAGCACCAGCTGGGTGCGGGCCAGCCAGGCCTCCGCCCACAGGGAGATCCGCAGGGACCCGCCCCGGTGCTCGGTGGGGACGGCCGCCTGGAAGCTGACGAGCGCCGTCTCGACGTCGTCGGCGCGCAGGGCGAGCCACCCGGCGCCCATCTGGACGCGCTGCTTCTGGGCGTTCTCCGCCGCGTGCTCGAAGGCCCGCTCGTAGGACGCCTCGGCCTCCCGCACCCGGCCCTGGGCGAAGAGGCCCAGGCCGTAGATCGCCTCGGACTCGATGTGGGCGGGGGCGCCGGGAGCGGTGAGGGACATCGCGGTCTCCGCCCACCGGGTGATGACGGGCCCGTCCCAAGAGGCCACGCCGTGCAGCACGAAGCGCTGGGCGATCTGCGCGGCGGCCGCGGGGTCCCGCTGCCGGTTGCTCGTGCGCCACGCCATCTCGAGCTGGGTCTGCGCGCTGCGGTTCTGCCCCGACACCGTGGAGAGGTAGCCGAGCACCGAGGAGCGCAGGGGGGAGGACGGCATGGCGTCCACGGCGTCCGCCCACATGCCGGCCTGGGCGATGTTGCCCGAGCCGACGAGGGCGTCCACGGCCCGGAGGAGGCGCTCGTTGCGGGCTCGCGTGTCCGCGGAGAGCCGGGACGCCGAGAGCAGGGCCGTGGCGACGTCCTGCCAGGCTCCCACCATCGCCTGCCGCCCGGCGAAGGCCTCGAGCTCCACGGCCAGCGCCTCGTCGGGCCCCGGGGTGGCGGACACGCGGTGGCCGAGCCGCTCGCCCTCCTCGTGCACGGCGGTCGCGGAGCGCCGGTGGAGCTCGATCCGCCGGCTCGGCACGATCAGCCCGTAGACGGCCTCCGCGGCGCCCGGCTCGAAGAACTGCACGACCGAGCGGGCCTGGTCCACGGACAGGTCCAGCAGCCCGGCGCGGTGGCCCTCGTCGAGCGCCTCCATCAGGGCGTCCACCCCGCTGACGTGGGCCACCTCGGACAGGCCCGCGCTGCGCCCCAGCACGGAGACGGCCTCGGCCGTGCGGACCAGGTCGGGGGAGGCCTCGGCGAGGACGCTGCGCACGCGGGCGCGCACCCGGGAGCTCGCCGGCAGGTCCGCGAACCAGGAGTGCCAGGTGTCCTCGGGCTGCTCGCGCAGCAGCTCGAGCACCTGCTGGGGGAGCCCGCCGGTGTGCCGGACGAGCCGGTGCGCGGCGGTCGCGCCGAGGTCGAGGCCGAAGTACTGCCGGGCCGCGGCGCGGACCTCCTCCACCCCGAGCGGCTCGAGGGGGATGCGCTGCACCTGGTGGCCGGTGAGGAAGTCGAGCACCCCGGCCGGGACGTGCCAGGCCTGCGCGGGGTCGAGGGTCAGGACGAACATGACCCGCTTGCCGTGCAGCCGGCGCATCACGAACACCAGGATCCGCAGGGTCTGCTCGTCCAGCCGGTGGGCGTCGTCCACGGTGACCACCACGCTGCCGCGGGTCTGCAGGCTCTCGAGGTGGGTGCTCAGGGTGGCGGCGTAGTTCACGGCCTGCGCGGGGCTCAGGTCGGCGACCGGGGCCGAGGGCGGCGCGGGCTCGCCGTCGAAGCCCCTGGACGAGCGCAGCGGCGTGGCGAGCATGAGCTGGCTGTAGCCGGCCAGGGCGAGCTGGGACTCCCACTCGTCGCCGGTGGCACTGAGCACGCGGACGCCTCGCGCCGCGGAGCGGCAGTGGTCGAGGAACAGCTCGAGCAGGGCCGTCTTGCCCGAGCCCAGGGGGCCGTCGAGCACCACCGTGCGGACGTGGCCCCTGCGCACGGTCCGCAGGACCTCGAGGAGCTCCTCCAGCGCGGCGGCCCGCCCGACCAGCGGGAACTCCTCCCCGGGTTCTCCGTGGTGCAGGCCCGCCGTCATGGCCGCGAGTCTACCCGGGGGCAGGGCGCGGCCACGCCGGCGGGCGTCCGCCCGGGGGCGGCTCAGCCGAGGTCCCCGCCGGCGACCGGCAGGACGCTGCCGGTGACGTAGGAGGCCTCGTCGGAGGCGAGGAACACGATGGGCGCGGCCTGCTCGTCGAGCGTGCCGTAGCGCTTCATGAGCGACGACTCCACGGTCTGGTCCACGATCACCTGGTACCACGCCTTCTCGGTGGCGGACTCGGCCTCGGGCCCGCGCTTGACGCGGCGGGGCGGGGCCTCGGTGCCGCCGGGGGCGGTGGCGACCACGCGGATCCCGCGACCGGCGACCTCCATGGCCAGGGACTGGGTCAGGGCGTTGACCCCGCCCTTCGCCGCGGCGTAGGGCACCCGGTGCATTCCACGGGTGGCCACCGAAGAGACGTTGACGATCGTGCCCGAGCCCTGCTCCAGCATGGCCGGGAGCACCGCGCGGCAGGACCACAGGGTCGGGAAGAGCGAGCGGCGGATCTCCTTCTCGATCTTCTCCTCGTCGTACTCCTCGTAGGGGCGGGCCCAGATGGTGCCGCCCACGTTGTTGACGAGCACGTCGACCCGGCCGTGGGCCGTGAGGGCGGCCTCCACGGCCCGGTGGGCCCCGGCCCAGGTCTCGAGGTCGGCGGTCACGGAGGTGGCGGAACCGCCCGAGCCCGAGGCCTCGGCGGCGCGGGTGATGCCCTGCGCCACGTCGTGCACCAGTTCGGAGCGGTCCACGAGGACGACGGCGCCGCCCTCGGCGCCGATCCGCTCGGCCACCTTCTGCCCGATGCCCTGCGCGGAGCCGGTCACGACCGCCACCTTGCCGGCGAAGCGGCCCGGGGTGAGGAACTGCCCCGCGTACGGTGTGCCCATCAGCGACCGGCCTCCTTGGCGTCGATCGCCGTGGACATGGTCTGCTTGGCGTCGCGGGCGTGGGCCATGATCACCTCGCGGGCGCGCTCCTTGTCGCGGCGCTCGAAGGCCTCGACGACGTCGACGTGGTCCTGGGCGACCCGGGCGAAGATCGCCGTGCCCCGTTCGAAGGTCGCGGCCATCTGCTCGCGCACGTCGAGCCGGCGGTAGGACTCCAGCAGCGTCGGGTTGTCGCAGACCATGAAGAGGTACTCGTGGAACTCCTCGTTGGTCCGCACGTACTCCTCGGGATCCTGGACGGTGCCCGCGCCCACGGAGCGCGTGGTGGCCTCGGCGAGGCGCCGGAACTGCTCCAGCTGCTCCTGCGTCAGCCGGCCCATCATGAGCTCGGTGACGGCGAGCTCGAGGCCCATGCGGGCGTCGAGGTGGGCGAAGCTGTCCTCCTTGCGGAACTCCAGCCGGCCGGTCTCCAGCGAGGACACGGCCTCGGAACGGGTGATCGTGTCGCCCTCGGCGGCGATCGTCTCGGGGGAGGCAGGCGCGCCGGTCTCGGCGTCGCCGCCGGTGGTCTCCTTCGGCGCGAAGCGCTCGAAGTAGAAGTTCGCGGGCTCGATCCCCTCGGAGTCCAGCCACTTGGAGACGGCGTTGACCATGGGCGGCGGGCCGCACAGGTAGACGTCCACGTCGCCGTCGTTGAGATGGGCAGGCTCGATGATCTGGGTGACGTAGCCGGTGTGCGGGGCGGAGGTGCCCGGCTCCGAGGCGATGTGGTCCCAGGTGAAGCCCGGGAGCTTCGCCTCGTACGCCCGGAGCCGGTCGATGCCCACGATGTCCGCCTCGCGGGTCACGCCGTAGATCAGGTGCACCGGGGTGCTGGGCGGGTTCTCGGAGAGCTTCTCCAGGATCGACAGCAGCGGGGCCAGGCCGGTGCCACCCGCGAGCAGCAGCAGCGGGCGCTTGGGCTCGCGCAGGAAGAACGAGCCGTAGGGGCCGCTGAACTCGACGGTGTCGCCCACCTGGGCGCGGTCGCGCAGGTACTCGGACATCGCGCCCTGCGGGGTGATGCGCACCATGAAGGCCGCGCCCTCCGCCTCGGGGCCGTTGCTGAAGGAGTAGGAGCGCTCGGCCTCGGTGCCGGGCACCTTGATGTTGACGTACTGGCCGGGCAGGAACGCGAGGTCCTCCCGCTTCTCGACGTCGAGGGTGAAGGAGATCGTGGTCTCGGAGTGCTTGTCCAGCTCCTGGAGCGTGGAGGTGTACGTGGCGGCGGAGGTCTTCGCGGACTCGGCGGTCGCCGGGATCTGGATGGCCATGTCGGACTCGGGGACCGCCTGGCAGGTGAGCAGGTAGCCCTTCTCGAGCTCGTCCTCGGTCATGGCGTCGTCGATGAAGTCCCCGGGGTCGAAGGAGCCGGAGTCGCAGAAGGCCTTGCAGGTGCCGCAGGCGCCGTCCCGGCAGTCCGCGGGAATGTTGATGCGCGCCTTGTAGGCGGCGTCGAGGACGGTCTCGTAGTCGCCGACCTTGACGACCTTCGTGACGCCGTCCTCGAAGCTGAGGGCTACCTGGTGGCCCATGATTTCCTCCTGGGTGGGGGCCGCGTCCTCGCGGCCCGGGAAAGGTCTGTGGGGTGCTCGGTGAGCACGGGATGGCTCGGTGGGCACGGGGTGCCGACGGTCCGTCGTGGTCGGCCCCGGCACGGAGCCGACCACGGCAGGCGTCAGATCATGTAGACGTCCACGACGTGGTGGATGTAGTCGTTCTTCAGGACGACCTTCTTCTTGAGGATCACGGGCTCGTCGCCCGAGAGGTCGATCGTGTAGAAGCTGGTGCCGAAGTACGTGTCCGTCGTGTTGTAGCGGAAGTACAGCGTGAACCAGTTGAAGCGGACCTGCACCCGGTCGCCGTCGTGCTCGAGGACCTCCACGTCGGTGATGTTGTGCCCGGTGCGGGGGTCCGGCAGGGACGTGGCGGAGGAGCGGTCCGTCTTGATGCGGAACACGCGGTCCTCGATGCCGCCGCGGTTGTCGTAGTAGATCAGGGAGATCTCGTTCTGGGGGTCCTCGGTCAGCTGGTCGTCGTCGCCCCAGGACGGCATCCAGAACTCGGAGTCCGGGTGGTAGCACTCGAGCCACTCGTCGAACCGGCGGTCGTCCAGCAGGCGCGCCTCCTTGTAGAGGAAGGAGCGCACGGTCTCGAGGGTCGCGATCTCCTCGGCGGTCTTCAGCGCCGTCACGGGGTTCAGCAGGTTGGCCATGGTGTTCTGCACTCTTTCTGTGGTTCGGGGGAGTCCGGGTCAGGCGGTCGCAGGAGCGGGCTGCGCGGCGGCGCGCTCCTCCGCGGCCAGGCCCTTGTCCATGACGTCCTTCCAGAAGCCGTGCTGGACGGGGTACAGGCCCTCGTCCTCGGTGCGCACGCCGGACGCGATGACGTTGGTCATGCCGAGGGCCTGGGCCTGCTCGTCCGGCCCCTGGATCTCGTGGGCGGCGCCGCGGGACATGTCGTTCCACGGGGCGGAGGTGGCCCAGTAGGTCTTGTTGCAGGAGCGGAACTCCTCGAGGTCGTCCGGGGTGGCCATGCCCGTCGCGTTGAAGAAGTCCTCGTACTGGCGGATCCGCTTGGAGCGGTTCTCCTGGGACTCGCCCTTGGGGGCGATGCAGTAGATGGTGACCTCGGTCTGGTCCGCGGAGATCGGCCGGAAGTGACGGATCTGCGAGGAGAACTGGTCCATGATGTAGACGTTCGGGTAGAGGCACAGGTTGCGCGAGATGTTGATCATGAAGTTCGCCATCTCCTCGCCGTACTTGTCGACGAGCTCCTCGCGGCGGTCCCACAGCGGGCGGTCCTGCGGGTTGGTCCACTCCTGCCACAGCAGCAGGTGGCCGTGCTCGTAGGAGTAGAACCCGCCCTTAACCTTGCCCCACTTGCCGGCGTCCATGGCCTTGGTCTTGTTGGCGGAGTCGCCGGCGGTGCGGCGGGCGGTGGTCGCGGCGTAGTTCCAGTGCACCGAGGTCACGTGGTAGCCGTCGGCGCCGTTCTCCGCCTGGACCTTCCAGTTGCCGTCGTAGGTGTAGGTCGAGGCACCGCGCAGCACCTCGAGGCCCTCGGGGGACTGGTCCACGATCGAGTCGATCACCGTGGTGGCGTCGCCCAGGTGCTCCTCCAGGGGGAGCACGTCCGGGTTGAGGGAGCCGAACAGGAAGCCGCGGTAGGACTCGAAGCGGGCGACCCTGGTCAGGTCGTGCGAGCCCTCCTTGTTGAAGTTCTCCGGGTAGCCGCCGTTGCGGCCGTCCTTGACCTTGAGCAGCTCGCCGGAGTTCTTGAACGTCCAGCCGTGGAAGGGGCAGGTGAAGGTGGTGCGGTTGTCCGTCTTGCGCCGGCACAGCATCGCGCCGCGGTGGGAGCACGCGTTGACGATGCAGTTCAGCTTCTCCTCCTTGTCGCGGGTGATGACCACCGGGGTGCGACCGATGTAGGTGGTGAAGTAGTCGCCCACGTTGGCGATCTGGGACTCGTGCGCCAGGTACACCCAGTTGCCCTCGAAGATGTACTTCATCTCCAGCTCGAAGATCTCCTCGTCGGTGAAGATCTCGCGCTTGGCCCGGATGAGGCCGTTCTCGCGGTCGTCCACCACGGCGTCGGAGAGGACCTCGCGGACGTGGGTCAGGTTCTCGGTCATGACGTGCTCCTTCTGGTCAGGATGTCTGGGGCGGGACGTCTGCTCGGGACGTGCGGGCCGGGGCCGCGACCGGCTCCTGCCGGACGGTACAGAGCCAGTCTGGTGCGCCGTGACTCCGCTCACATCAGGCAAACCCCTAGGAGTAACCCAGGGTGGGTTTATGCCGTATTGGGTGCACAAAAGCAGCCCAATCAATATTTGTCGCGTCCTGATCCCGCCCCTAGGCTGTGGAAGACGTCGACGTGTCCGGTGTCACAGCCGGAGGCCCCGAGCTGGGGGCCGCGAGCTGCATCGGGAGCGATGGGCACGACGGGCGTCCCTGATCACCGTTCAACGAGGAATGTGGAGAACACCATGACGGAGACCCACGCGGCAACGCGCAAGGAGAACGAGGGCACCGCGGTCGAGGCCGGGTCCAAGGCGACCGAGCGGTTCACCGCCTCGGGCAAGCTGGCGAAGCTGGACGTGCCGAAGGAGCGGGTGTCCCTGCTGGCCGGCGCGGCGATCAAGGCGATCAACGACATCGCGGTCGCCCACCAGGTCACCTACGAGGAGTACAACGCGCTGAAGGCGTGGCTGATCAAGGTCGGCACCGACGGGGAGTGGCCGCTGTTCCTGGACGTGTGGCTGGAGCACACCATCGAGGACGTCAACTCGCAGGAGCGCCCGGGTGCGGTGGGCACCATCGAGGGCCCCTACTACGTGCCGGACTCCCCGGTGTTGCCCACCCCGGCGACCCTGCAGATGCGCGCCGACGAGCCGGGCACCCCGCTGCTGTTCAAGGGCCGGTTCACCGACACCGACGGCAACCCCCTGCAGGGTGCCCAGGTGGAGATCTGGCACGCCGACGCCAACGGCTTCTACTCCCAGTACGCCCCCGAGCTGCCCGAGTGGCTGTTCCGCGGCGCCGTGCAGGCCGACGAGAACGGGTGCTTCGAGATCAACACCAAGCGCCCGGCCCCGTACCAGATCCCCACCGACGGGGCCTGCGGGCAGCTCATCAGTGCGGCCGGCTGGCACGCGTGGCGCCCGGCGCACATCCACATCAAGGTCTCCGCGCCCGGGTACCAGCTGGTCACCCAGCAGCTGTACTTCCCCGGCGACCCGCACAACGAGGACGACATCGCCTCGGCGGTCAAGCCCGAGCTGATGCTCGACCCGGCCCCGCGCACCGACGGCGGCGAGGGGGAAGAGGTCGTCTACGACTACGTCCTCGCCAAGGAGGGCCAGACCAAGTAGGGACCCCACGCGCGGGCGCGACACCCGCGGTGGACCGGGGAGCGCCCCCGCCGGCCGGGGCCGGCGGGGGCTTTCCCGCGCTCGGAGCGGGCGGGTCGAGCGCGGTGCCGAGCACTCCCGCGGCCGTCTCCGGGACCCCCGGGACCGTCGAGGACACAAAACGCACAGTCGGCTTGCTCATGCAGATCACTGGGTCTAAGGTAAATCTGTCGTCGGCGTTGGCCCGGAGGTGATCCCCCCATCTGCCTCCGGATGATTCCTGCCGACGTGTGGTGTCCCATTCCCCCGATCGGGATGCCGGACAGGCCCTGCCGATCCCCCCATGCGGCAGGGCCTGTCCCCTGTCCGGGGGCAGTCCCGGCTCAGGGCGGGTCCCGGCCGGCGGGCGGCTCAGCGGGCCGGCGTCAGCACAGCCCCAGTTCCTCGAGGCGGGGAAGCACCTTGCCGGACACGGACAGCAGTGCGTCCATCTCCTCCCGGGTCAGGTGGTCGATGAGCGCCGCCCGCACCAGCTCGAGGTGACCGGGGGCGGAGGCCTCGATGGCACGCCGCCCCTCCGGGGTGATCCGCACGTCGAGTCCGCGCGCGTCGCTGTCGCACGGCAGCCGCTCGAGCAGCCCGCGCCGGGCCATGCGGGAGAGCAGGTGGGACAGGCGGCTGCGCTCCCAGCCGAGCTCGTGGAGCAGGTCGCGGGAGCGGACCACGCCGGCGCTGCTCTCCGACAGCTGGACGAGGACCTCGTACTCCGAGCCGGACAGCGCGCTGTCCCGGGACAGCTGCCGGTCCACCGCGGTCTGCATGCCGCGGCTCAGGGCCAGGAAGCCGCGCCAGACGCGCTGCTCCTCGTCCGACAGCCAGTTGACCTCGTCGGTCTCCGGGTGGCTCATGCGGCGGTCCTCTCGTGGCGCGGGAAAACCCCCACTATAAATTGACATGTCAACAAATGTCAATTCCCGGGCACGTCCTCCGGCGGGGTGTCGGGCAGGTCGGGGCGGTCGCCGGTGCCAGGGCCGTACCGCGCCGGACGGCGATGGATCCACTCCGAGTCGTAGTGGTCCCCGGGTCCGCGCACGGGCCGCCGGAGCCGTTCGGCGTACCCGGTGGGGCGCAGGGGGGAGCCGTCGTCGTCGACCGGCGTGAAGGAGGCCATGGCCACGAGGCCGAAGCCCAGGCCCGCGGCCACGACCAAGGTCATCCCCGAGACGACCAGGACGCTGACGTACTCGTCGGCCAGGTCCGCGCCGGTGGTGCCGGCCAGCAGCGGCTGGACCGCGAACACCCCGGCGAGGGGCAGGAGGCCGAGCAGCAGGAGGGCGGAGGGGATGAGCCACAGCTTCGAGCGGCTCCGCAGCGGGGGCACCGAGGTGTCCCGGAGGGCCGGGTGCAACTGGGCCTGGACGACGGCGAACCCTGCGAGCCCGGGCAGGACGAGCAGTGCTCCGACGGCCCAGCCCCACGCGTGGCCGACGGCGGTGAGTCCGCCGCCCAGCAGGAGGCCCAGCATCACGAGCGTGAAGGAGAGCCCCCGCGCCATCCGGCGCGCGGCCCGCGGGGAGGCCGCGCCCCTGCGGTCCGCCCGGGGCGGGACGTGCTGCGGGGGGAGTCGCCGGCCGTACTCGGGCTCGTTGCCGTGGGTGCTCATGAGCGGGCTGTTCCGTGGTGGGAGGGTGCTGGACGCCTCTACTGTAGACCTCGCCTCCGACGGGACCTCCCCTGGCGCCCCTCCTGTGATTGACATATCATCAAAAACGGGGGACGGGAGGTGCGGCCGTCCCGCCGCCGACCACCGTCCGGCCGGTGGCGTCCCGTCCCGCCGCACCTCGAGGAGCCACCATGTCACAGCGCAGCACCCAGCGGTCCGAGCACAGCACCGCCGGCGCCTACGTGCATCCCGGCGAGGAGTTCACCCGGGACACCGCCTACATCGAGGACCGGATCGTCCGCGACCCGGCGCACGCCGACGTGCCCGAGGGGGCGCGGGCCTGGCCCGTCGAGGCCGGCCGGTACCGGCTCGTCGCCGCGCGGGCCTGCCCCTGGGCCAACCGGACCCTCATCGTGCGACGGCTCCTGGGGCTCGAGGACGCCCTGTCGGTCGGACTGCCCGGTCCCGTCCACGACGTCCGTTCGTGGACGTTCGACCTCGACGCCGACGGCAGGGACCCGGTGCTGGGCATCGAGCGGCTCCAGGAGGCCTACTTCGCCCGCTACCCCGACTACCCGCGGGGGATCACCGTGCCGGCGGTCGTGGAGATCGCGAGCGGCCAGGTGGTGACCAACGACTTCCCCCGGATCACGGAGGACCTCGCCAAGGAGTGGGGCGCCTTCCACCGCGAGGGCGCGCCCGACCTCTGGCCGGCCGACCTCGAGGACGAGATGCGCGAGGTCATGCAGCGCGTCTACACCGAGGTCAACAACGGGGTCTACCGGTGCGGCTTCGCCGGCTCCCAGCGGGCCTACGAGAAGGCCTACGAGCGGCTGTGGGCCGCCATGGACTGGCTCGAGGACCGCCTCGCCACCCGCCGCTACCTCATGGGCGAGCACATCACCGAGGCGGACGTGCGGCTGTTCACCACCCTGGTGCGCTTCGACCCGGTCTACCACTCGCACTTCAAGTGCTCGCGCAACAAGCTCACCGAGATGCCCCACCTGTGGGGCTACGCCCGGGACCTCTTCCAGACCCCCGGTTTCGGCGACACCGTGGACTTCGAGCAGATCAAGCAGCACTACTTCGTGGTCCACGAGGACATCAACCCCTCGCAGATCGTGCCCGTGGGCCCCGACCTGGACAACTGGGTGTCCGCGCACGGCCGGGAGGCCCTCGGCGGCTCGCCCTTCGGCGCGGGGACCGCGCCGGGTCCCGTGCGGCCGGGGGAACGGGTTGACGGACGTCACACGCCCCTGACCGTCTGAGCGTTCCGCCGGATCGGCGCGCCGCCTAGACTGGACAGCTCCTACGGCCCGGGCCCGCCCGCGGGATCGGGCGCCCAGGGGCCTCCCGTCCCCGCCGCCCTCCTCTCGGAAAGGACCCTCCCATGGCCCCCTACCGCAACCAGCGCGCCGCCGCGCTGCCCGCCCGCCTGTCCCGCTCCTGGCTGCTGACCTCGGCCGCCGACCCCTCCGTCTTCCCGGCGGCGCTCGCGTCCGAGGCGGACTCCGTCGTGTTCGACATCGAGGACGCCATCCCCGCCGACGGCAAGGACCAGGCCCGGCGGAACGTCGTGGAGGCCTTCGAGGCCGGGGCCAGCGCGTGGGTGCGGATCAACGACATCACGACCCCGTACTGGGAGCAGGACCTGGCCGCGCTCAGCCGGGTCGGCCACCTGCGTGGCATCATGCTGGCGAAGACGGAGCACCCCGACCACATCACCAAGACGGCCATGATGGCTCCCGCCGGCACCCCCGTCGTGGCGCTCATCGAGTCGGCCGTGGGGATCATGAACGCCAACGACATCGCCCGTGCCCCCGGGGTGTTCCGGCTCGCCTTCGGGGTCGGCGACTTCCGCCGGGACACCGGTGTCAGCGCGGACCCCATGGCGCTGGCGTTCGCGCGCTCGAGCCTCGTCGTGGCCTCCCGGGTGGGGGAGCTGCCCGGTCCCATCGACGGACCGACCCTGGGCGCCTCGGAGGAGGGGCTCGCCGAGGCGTGCGCCGTGACGCAGTCCATGGGCATGACGGGCAAGCTGTGCCTGGACCCGCAGCAGACGGACGGGATCAACCGCAACCTCGCCCCGAGCGAGCAGGAGATCACCTGGGCGCGCGAGCTCATCACGCAGCACGACTCCGGGCACGTCGTGGGCGACGGCAGCTACCTGCCGCGCCTGGCCCGGGCCCGCAAGGTCTCCGAGCTGGCGCAGACCTACGGGATCTGGAACCGCTGATCGGTCCCGGCGCTCAGCCCAGCCAGCGGGTCATGAGCTCCCGGAAGGCGGGGTCCGTCAGCGCCGCCGCTCGGTGGTGCGCGGGCACGGGGTCCCCGCCCGGGACCGACGGCACGGCCACGACCACCAGCCCTGCCGCCACGGCCGAGGTCGCGCCCACCACGGAGTCCTCCACGGCCAGGGCCTCTCCGGGGGCGAAGCCCAGCCGCCGCACGGCCTCGGCGTAGATGTCCGGGGCCGGCTTGCCGTGCGGCACGTCCTCGGAGGACACCCACGTGCTGAGGTGGGGGACGAAGCCGGCCTGCTCGAGCTTCACGCCGAGGATCGTGCTCGTGGAGTTGCTGGCCACGGCCACGGGCAGTCGCTCCGCGAACGCGCGCACCGTCTCGAGCGCGCCCGGGAGGGGCACGATCTGCCCCCTCAGCGTCTCCTCCTCGGTGCGGAGCACGTCGGCGTAGACCGTGGCACGGTCGGCCTGCGCGGCCTCCGCGATCGCCGTGGCGACGTCCGCCGCGGACCAGCCCATCATCCGGCGCTCCAGGGCCTCGGTGTACTCCAGCCCGTAGCTCTCGGACACGAGTCGCTGGACCTGCGCCCAGTTCGCCTCCGTGTCCATAAGGATGCCGTCGCAGTCGAAGACCACGCACGCCGGGGTCCACCCCGGTCCGGGCGCGGGCAGCTCGTGGGCGGGCGTGGGCGGGGAGGGGACGGGGGCCGGGGAAGTCGTCATGCTCCCATGGTGCCCCACCCGGGTCCGGTCGTGGCGGGCGTGTGAGCAGGGCAACTCCCGGGAGCACGCCCGGAATAAGGAGCCCGGCCCGGGGTGTTGCCGCCACCGAACCCCAACGTGTCCTCCCGACGAAAGAAGCCCAGCCCTTGCCCGCCACGCCCCGCGTCCCGCTGTCCGCCCTCGACCTCGTGCCCCTGTCGGAGGGCCGCTCCGCCGCGGACGCCCTCCGCGAGGCGGTGGACCTCGCCCGCCGGCTCGACGCGTCCGGCTACACGCGCCTGTGGTACGCCGAGCACCACAACACGGAGGCGTTCGCGTCCTCCGCCACGGCGGTGCTCATCGGGCAGGCGCTCGCCGCCACGGAGCGCCTGCGGGTGGGCTCCGGTGGGATCATGCTCCCCAACCACGTCCCCCTGACCGTGGCCGAGGCCTTCGGCACGCTCGCCAACCTCTACCCCGGCCGCGTGGAGCTGGGTCTGGGCCGCGCCCCGGGCACCGACATGCGCACCGCCCTCGAGCTGCGGCGGGGGCACGCCGGCCACGACACCTTCGAGGCCGACGTGCGCCGTCTGGTGCGGCTGTTCGGCGGCCAGGAGCAGGAGGTCGTCCGGGCGTCCGTGGCCCGGGGGACGGACGTTCCCCTGTGGATCCTCGGCTCCTCGACGGGCGGCGCGGAGGTCGCCGCCCGGCTCGGCCTGCCCTACGCCTTCGCCTCCCACTTCGCCCCGGCCATGATCATGGACGCCATCGCCCTGTACCGGCAGCGCTTCGACCCCGACGCCCCCACGGCCACGGTCGAGCGCCCGCACGTGATGGTCGCGGCGAACGTCCTCGCCGCCGGCACCGACGAGGAGGCGCGGCGCCAGTTCAGCACCCACCAGCTGCTGGTCCGCGGGATCGCCCGCAACGACCGCCGGCCGCTCCAGCCGCCGGTCGAGCGCGTCGAGCTCACCGCGGCGGAGGCGGGCATGGTGCAGGAGCACCTCGCCGTCTCGGCGGTCGGCACGCCCGAACAGGTGGTCGCCGACCTCGAGCAGATCGTGGAGATCACCCGCGCCGACGAGCTGATGCTCAACAGCTACGCCCACGACCCCGAGGTGCGCGCCCGGTCCTACGAGCTCGTCGCCCGGGCCTGGTGAGCGCACCGGCCCGGCGCCGGCCGTCCTGACCGCACGACCTCCGCCCCGTGATCTCCGCCGGGCGGCAACCGCACCACGACAGGAGCACCCCATGACCACCGTCCCCGCCCTCGAGGCGGTTTCCGCCGACTCCGGCTTCCGCCGTACCACGATCGAGCGCCGCCCGGTGGGCCCGGGCGACGTCGAGATCGAGATCCACTTCGCCGGCATCTGCCACTCCGACATCCACGTCGCGCGCGACGAGTGGGGCCGCACGCACTACCCCGTGACCCCGGGGCACGAGATCGTCGGCCGCGTCAGCGCCGTCGGGGAGGCCGTGACCGGCTTCGCGCCCGGCGACACGGTCGGCGTCGGCTGCTTCGTCGACTCCTGCGGCCGGTGCGAGCACTGCGCCGACGGCCAGGAGCAGTTCTGCACGGAGGGCGTGACGGCCACCTACAACACGCCCCAGGCCGACGGCGCCGCCACCAGGGGCGGCTACAGCGGCGCGATCGTGGTCGACGAGCGCTTCGTCCTGCGCGTCCCCGAGGCCCTCGACCCCGCCCGGGCCGCCCCGCTGCTGTGCGCCGGGATCACCACGTACGCCCCGTTCAAGCGCTGGGGCGTCGGGCCGGGCCGGCGGGTCGCCGTCCTGGGCATGGGCGGGCTCGGCCACGTGGCCGTGAAGATCGCCGCGGCCATGGGCGCCGAGGTCACCGTCCTGAGCCAGAGCCTGTCCAAGGAGGAGGACGGTCTGGCGTTCGGTGCGACCGACTACTGGGCGACGAAGGACCCCGAGACCTTCGAGCGCAACAAGGGCCGCTTCGACCTGATCCTCAACACCGTCTCCGCGGACCTGCCCATCGAGCAGTACCTGTCCCTGCTGCGGGTCAACGGCGTGCTGTGCTCCGTGGGACTGCCCTCCGAGCCGTACAGCGTCCGCCCCGGCGCCCTGATCAGCCGGCAGCGCGTGCTCACCGGGTCGATGGTCGGCGGGCTGCCCGAGCACCAGGAGATGCTCGACTTCTGCGCGGAGCACGGCGTGGAGTCCGAGATCGAGCTGATCGGCGCCGACGACGTCGACGCCGCCTACGACCGGGTGGTCGCCTCGGACGTGCGGTACCGCTTCGTCATCGACGTCGCCCGCACCCTGGCGTAGCCGCGCGGATCATCAGCAGCCTGCGGCTCCGGCCGCGCTGATGGCTAGAGTGGGGGCCATGGCCGACACCACCACCACCGACGGCGCGCTGCGCCGGCTCGCCGAGGACTACCGCGTCTCCACGACCTACTCCGGGTTCGACGGACAGGAGCGGGAGGTCCCGGAGCCGACGCTGCGCGCCGTGCTCGACGCGCTGGGCGCGGATGCCGGCGACGACGCCGCGATCGAGGCGTGCCTCGCCCAGCGGGAGCTGGCGCCCTGGCGGCGCGTCCTGCCGCCCGTGGTCGTCGCCGTCGCCGGGGAGCGCACCCGCTTCGCGGTGCACGTCCCGCACGGCTCCACGGTGCGCGTGACCCTCGTGGCGGAGGACGGCGCACGGGCCACCGCACCCCAGGTCGACAACTGGCGCTCCCCGCGCGACGTGGACGGCGTCCTCACCGGCCAGGCCACCTTCGAGGTGCCCGAGAGCCTCGCCGTGGGCTGGTACGAGGTCCGCGCCGAGTGCCCCGACGTCGAGGGCGGACGCGCGGTCACGACCCCGCTGGCCGTGACCCCGCGGCGCCTGTCCAGCACCGACCGGCTGCACGGCCGGCACCGCTGGGGCTACATGGCGCAGATCTACTCGGTGACCTCCGGGCGGTCGTGGGGCGTGGGCGACGCCTCGGACCTCGCGAGCCTCGCCGCGATCTCGGGGGAGCAGGGGGCGGACTACCTGCTGGTCAACCCGCTGCACGCCGCCGAGCCCGCCCCGCCGGTGGAGCCCTCGCCGTACCTGCCGACCAGCCGCCGCTTCTTCAACCCCCTCTACCTGCGCATCGCCGAGGTCCCCGAGTACGCCTACCTGCGCCCGGCCGACCTCGAGGTGGTCAACACGCTGGCCGCGATCCAGCGCAAGGACAACCTCGACACCAGCACCATCGACCGGGACAAGGCCTACGCGGCGAAGCTGAAGAGCCTCGAGCTGCTGTTCACCGTCCGCCGCTCCCCGCACCGCCAGCAGCAGCTGCGCCGGTTCGTGGCCGAGGGCGGGCAGGGCCTGCAGGACTTCGGCCTCTGGTGCGCGCTGCGGGAGGAGCTCGGCGAGGACGCCCCCGAGTGGGACGACGTCGCCGCGGGCCCGGACGCCCCGTACGCGGTGGAGGCGCGGACCCGGCTGTCCGGCAGGATCGACTTCCACGTGTGGATGCAGTGGCTGCTGGACGAGCAGCTAGAGGCCGCCCAGCGTGCGGCGCACCTGGCCGGGATGGACATCGGCGTGATCCACGACCTCGCCGTGGGCGTGCACAAGCAGGGCGCCGACGCGTGGACGCTCCAGGACGTGCTGGCCCTGGGTGTCAGCGTGGGCGCGCCCGCGGACATGTACAACCAGAAGGGCCAGAACTGGTCCCAGCCCCCGTGGCACCCCGAGCGCCTGGCCGAGGCGGGCTATCTGCCCTGGCGGGACATGCTGCGCACGATCTTCCGGCACGCCGGCGGCATCCGGGTGGACCACGTCCTGGGCCTGTTCCGGCTGTGGTGGATCCCGGACGGCCAGGAGGCCTCGGAGGGCGCCTACGTCTACTACGACCACGAGGCGATGGTCGGCATCCTCGCGCTCGAGGCGGAGCTCGCCGGGGCGGTGGTGGTCGGGGAGGACCTGGGCACCCTCGAGCCGTGGGTGCGGGAGTACCTCGCGGAGCGCGGCGTGCTGGGGACGTCGATCCTCTGGTTCGAGGTGGACGGCGACGAGCCCCTCCCACCGGCGCAGTACCGGGAGCTGAGCATGGCCTCGGTCAGCACCCACGACTTCCCGCCCACGGCGGGCTTCCTGGAGGGCGTGCAGGTGGACGTGCGCGAGGAGCTCGGCCTGCTGGCCCGGCCCGTGGAGGAGGAGCGGGCCGAGGCCCGCCGGCAGCTCGACACGTTCTTCGCGGCCGTCGCCGCGGACGGGCTGCTCCCCGACGGGGACGCCACGGACGAGCAGGGCCTGGTCGAGGCGCTGCACCGCTACCTCGCGCAGTCCCCGGCGCTGCTGTTCAACGTCTCCCTCGTGGACGCCGTCGGCGAGCGCCGGATGCAGAACCAGCCGGGCACGGGGGACGAGTACCCCAACTGGCGCGTCCCCCTGGCCGACCAGTCGGGCAATCCGGTGCTGATCGAGCAGCTGCCGGACAACCCCCGGGCGAACTCCCTGGTGCGCGCGGTCAACGAGGCGCTCGGCAACCGGTCCCGCTTCCGGCCGGTGGGGGAGCCCGAGCAGCCCCGGCACACCGACCGCACGGCGCCCTGACCGGACCCCGCGACCGCGCCCGCGGCATCCCCCTGCCCTGAACCGAGAGGACACCGCATGACGGAGCCGACGACGTCCCACCCGCCCGCCGTGCCGCCCGCACCGCCCATCCGCTACGTGGCCCTCGGCGACTCCATGACCGAGGGCGTGGGCGACCCCGACCCGGCCCGCCCCAACGGGGTGCGCGGCTGGGCCGACCTCGTGGCCGAGCAGTTGACCGCGGTCCACCCGGACACCCGCTACGCGAACCTGGCGGTCCGGGGGCGGCTGCTCCGCGGGATCGTCGAGGAGCAGCTGGAGGCGTGCCTGGCCCTGGAGCCGACCCTGGTGAGCCTCTACGCCGGCGGCAACGACATGCTGCGCCCCCGGGCGGACGTGGACGCCCTCATGGAGGTCTACGAGCAGGCGGTCGCCCGGCTGCGGGGCTCCGGCGCCCAGGTGGTGGTGTTCACGGCCTTCGACCCCGGCCGGGACGCCCCCACGTCCTGGACCCGCCCCCGGCAGGCGCTCTACAACGAGCACGTCCGGGAGATCGCCGACCGGCACGGGTGCCTGGTCCTCGACTACTGGCGGATGCGCACCCTGCAGGACTGGCGCTACTGGGCGGTGGACCGGTTGCACATGTCGACCGCCGGGCACACGCACGTGGCCGCCGGAGTGCTCGAGCTGCTGAGCGTGGACCACGCCCTGGAGCTGCCGCCCGCCGACCGGCTGCCGGTCACGGCGAGCCCGGGCGTGCTGAAGGAGGACCTCCACTGGGCCCGCGAGTACCTGCTGCCCTGGATCGGGCGGCGGTTGCGCGGGACCTCCTCGGGGGACACGGTCGCCGCCCGCCACCCGGGGTACACGACGCTGCTCCCGCGCCCGGTGCTCCCCGCCGGTCCCGAGACCCGCCACGAGGCGGCGGCACCCGCGCCGGGGGCGCGCGCGTGAGCCCGCTGCGCGCGGTGGACCCCGCCGGCGGCGCGGACCCCGCGCCCCGTACCCCGCCCGCCGCCCCGACCGCCCGCCACCACGGGTGCACGGCGATCGACGGCCGGCACCCGGAGGGCCGCGACCCCGGCGCCGGGCCGCTCCGGCGGGGCTGACCGGGGGATCCCCCGGTTTGCGGGGGTGCGGGGAGCCGGTAGACTGACCCGAAGCTGGTCACACCTGACGTCAGGTTGCGGGGAAGTCCGTCCGGGCCTAGACTTCAAGGCTGTCGTGTGGTGGAGTCCACCTTCCGGCACCTTGATCTTCACCGTCTTCATCGTGGCGAGGCCTTCGCCGGTTCCGGCCGCGGGCCTTACGAGAGGGCCCGGTTGGCGAACGGTGGCAATTCTGAAGGTGGCGGGACGCCCGTTGCCGCAGCTGAGTGATCATCTGCGGCACCCACTGCGTGCCGTCATTTCGTCAACATTGGAGGAGAACACTATGGCAGCGCACTGCCAGGTGACTGGAGCTCAGCCGGGCTTTGGGCACAGCATTTCGCACTCGCACCGCCGTACCAAGCGCCGGTTCGACCCGAACATCCAGAAGAAGCGGTACTGGGTTCCGTCGCTGCGCCGCAGCGTGACGCTCAACGTCAGTGCCAAGGGCATCAAGGTCATCGACGCCCGTGGCATCGACTCCGTCGTGACCGACATTCTCGCACGTGGGGAGAAGATCTAGCATGGCCAAGGACAAGGACGTTCGTCCCATCATCAAGCTGAAGTCCACCGCCGGCACCGGTTTCACCTACGTGACCCGCAAGAACCGTCGCAACGACCCGGACCGCATGGTGCTCAAGAAGTACGACCCGGTCGTCCGCAAGCACGTCGATTTCCGCGAGGAGCGCTGAATCCATGGCCAAGAAGTCCAAGATCGCCAAGAACGAGCAGCGCAAGGTCGTCGTCGCGCGCTACGCCGCGAAGCGTGCCGAGCTCAAGAAGACCCTCGTCGACGAGAACGCCACCGACGAGGCCCGCGAGGAGGCCCGCCTGGGCCTGCAGAAGCTGCCCCGCGACGCCTCCCCGGTCCGGCTGCGCAACCGGGACCAGATCGACGGCCGCCCCCGCGGCACCCTCCAGAAGTTCGGCATCTCCCGCGTCCGGTTCCGCGACATGGCTCACCGCGGCGAACTGCCCGGCATCACCAAGTCCAGCTGGTAATTTCTGACGCAGGAGCGCGATCGGTCCCCCGTGCCGCGCTTCCCCACGACCCCAAGTCCAGGAGGACATGAACATGGCTAAGAACCGCAGTGAACTCGTCGCAGAGGTCGCCGAGAAGGCCGGCACCACCAACGCCGCCGTCAACGGCGTCCTGGACGCGATGTTCCAGGTCTTCGAGGAGTCCGTCTCCGCCGGTGAGAAGATCACCATCCCGGGCTGGCTGGCCGTCGAGCGCACCGATCGTGCCGCCCGCACGGGCCGCAACCCGCAGACCGGCGAGACCATCGAGATCCCGGCCGGCCACGGCGTCAAGCTGACCGCTGGTTCCAAGCTCAAGGCGGCTGTGTCCAAGAAGTAAGGACACCCGCGGGTCCGTTCCGGACCTGTCCCATGGCTTCGTCCGAAGGGGCGGCCCCCGCACAGGGGCCGCCCCTTCGGCGTCCCCGGGTCCTGCGGGAGGCGCCGAGCCCCCGGGCGTGACCGGCAGCGTGCCCGCGGGGGCGCAATTGGTCCGGCCCCGGGGGCCGTGCGCATAATGGGAGCGCCGAGCCGAGCGGCCGGCGACGAGACGGGAGGTGCGGCGTGAGCCCACGTGCACGGCGCCTCGCCCGCGGCTGGGCCGGAGCGTCCATCGCCACCTCGGCCGCCGTGCTCTCCCATTCGGCCGCCGGCGGGCAGGCCCCGCCCGCGGTGCTCGTGCTCCTCTCCCTGGCCCTGTCCGGGCCGCTGTGCATGGCCCTCGCCGGCCGGGTGCTCTTCCGGTCGTCCCTGCTGCTGGGCGTGCTGCTCAGCCAGTCCGTGCTGCATGCCCTGTTCGCGGGCTCCGGAGGTGTCGGCACGGTGGCCGGCACGACCCACCCCTCCCTGGAACACGCCGCTCAGCACGGGACCGGTCCCGCCCTCGTGCTGGAGGTCCAGTTCCACGCCGGGCACGGCGGGACCGCGATGCTCGTCTCCCACGTGCTGGCCGGGCTGGCCGCCTACGTGCTCATGCGCCACGGCGAGGTCGCGGCCGTGGTCCTGCTGGAGGCGCTCCGGCTGCGCGTGCGCCGCCGGCGGCAGCTTCCGCCGGCCCCCGTGGTCGTCGGCCGTCCGCGCGCCGTGCGGGCCGGGCGCCCGCACGTGCTGACCGATCAGACGCTGCTGCGTCCCGTGCGCTCCCACCGCGGCCCGCCGCGCGCCCGCCGTCGACCCCTGCTGCCGGTCCTCCTCCCGGTACCCGCCACGCTGCCCACCGGCTGAGCCGGCCGGTCGCGGGGCGCCGCCCGGGCCGCGGACCCCGGCAGGAGGTTTGACGGCCCGAGCACGCCGCCCGGCCGTCCCGGCCCGGCGGCCCGGCCTATCACCGCCCGGCCCATCACCGCCCGGCCCCCGAGGAGACCTCATGCCCACGCCCACCATCCGACGCACCGCCGCCCTGCTGGCTGCCGGTGCTCTCACGGTCCTGCCCCTGCTGCCCGCCTCCGCGCATGACGAGCTCACCGCCGTCTCGCCCGAGCCCGACTCCGTCCTGACCACCGCGCCGGAGGAGCTCGAGCTCACCTTCTCCGGCGAGGTCATGGACATCGGCCACCAGGTCCTGGTCACCGACTCCGAGGGGCGCTCCGTGACGGAGGGCCCGCTCGAGCCGGAGGGGAACCGGATCGTCCAGCCCCTGAGCGGCGCCGGGACGGAGGACGAGACCTACCGCGTCGTTTGGCGGGTCGTCTCCAGCGACGGGCACCCCATCGAGGGGACGTTCAGCTACGACGTCGGCTCCGGCGGCGAGCCCACGGCGCAGCCGAGCGCCGCGGTGGAGGACTCCGCCCAGCGCGCCCAGGACGCCGCGGACCGTGCCTCGTCCGGGGACGTCCCGCTCTGGTTCGTCGCCGTCGCCGGCGGGGTCGTGGCCCTCGCCGTGCTCGGCCTGGTGAGCCTCGTCTCCAGCCGGCGCCGCAAGGGCTGAACCGGCCGGGACCGTCCCGGTCCTGCACCGTCCGACCCGCCACCCGCCGGGCGCTCGCTGCGCCCCGGGTCCGCCGCGCACCCCTCTCCGCGCGCCTCGCGCCGCGCACCCCTCTCCGCGCACCCGTCTCCGCGCACCCCTCTCCGCGCGCCTCGCGCCGCGCACCCCTCTCCGCGCGTCCTTTTCCCACGATCCAGGAGCACCCGTGCCCACCTCCTTGTCCGTCTCCCTGCCCACCGCGCTGCTGCGCACCACCGTCCTCGCCGTCGGCGCCATCGCGCTCACGGGGTGCACGTCCTCCGCCCAGGAGGTGGCACCGGCCGCCGCGTCCACGTCCGCCTCCGGCAGCCCGTCCCCGCACGACGCCGGGGGCACCGCCGCGCCGGAGCCGCTCACCGTGGAGCAGCCCTGGGCGAAGGCGGGCTCCGCCGGGGGCATGACCGGGGTCTTCGGCACCCTGGTCAACCAGGGCGACGCCCCGGTCGTGCTCACCGGCGCGTCCGCCGAGGGCGTCGCCGGTGCGGTCGAGCTGCACGAGACCGTGCTCGACCCCGAGACCGGCAGCAGGGTCATGCAGCGGATGCAGGACCCGGTCGGCATCGCGCCGGGGGAGTCCTACGCCCTCGAGCCCGGGGCGGACCACATCATGCTCCTGGACCTGCGGTGCGAGCTCCGTGCCGGGGACGAGCTCGGGCTCGTCCTGCGCTTCGAGGACGGGGCCGAGCAGACGCTGACGGCGGCCGTCCGCGACTACGCGGGCGCCCAGGAGGAGTACGACCCGGGCCACGGCGAGGGGCACAGCCAGGGCGACAACCCGGGTGACAGCGGGGGGCACACCGGGGACCACACGACCCGGAGCGGCACGGGGCCGCCCGCCGGTTCCGTGCCGGCGGCGGACCTGCCGGGCTGCCGTGGGTGAGGCCCGTGGCCTGAACCGGCGGCGCCTGCTCGTGGCGGGCGGCCCCGCCGGCGTCGGCGCCGCGTCGGCCCTCGGCCTGGAGCCGGCCCGCCGCGCCGGGGCCCTCGCCCCGGCACCGCAGGCGGACCGGGCGGCGGCGCAGGGGCACGGGCAGGCCACGGAGCCCTTCCACGGGCCCCGGCAGGCCGGGGTGGCGACCGCGCCCCAGGCCTTCGCCGCCTTCGTGGCGCTTGACCTCCACCGGGACACCACCCGGGACGCGGTGCGGCGCCTGCTGCGGGTGCTCTCCGAGGACGCCGCCACCCTGACCCAGGGCCGGGCTCCGGTCGCCGACCAGGAGCCGGGGCTCACCGTGAACCCCGCGCGGCTCACGGTCACCCTCGGCCTCGGGCCGCGGCTGCTCGGACTGGTCGCCCCGGACCGAGCGCCGGCCTGGCTTCGCCCCCTGCCGTCGTTCTCGATCGACCGGCTCGAGGAGCGCTGGAGCGACGGCGACCTGCTGCTGCAGTTCTGCGCCGACGACCGGCTGACCGTCGCGCACGCCCAGCGGGTGCTGCTCAAGGACTCCCGCTCCTTCGCCGTGCGCTGGGTGCAGGACGGCTTCCGGCACACCGTCGGCTCCGGCCCCGACGGGCAGAGCATGCGCAACCTCTTCGGCCAGGTGGACGGCACCGTCATCCCCCGGGCCGGCAGCGCGGAGTTCGAGCGGGTGGTCCACGGCCGGGACGGCTTTCCGCCGTGGATCCAGGACGGCACGTCTCTGGTCGTCCGCCGGATCGCCATGAACCTGGACACCTGGGACGAGGCGGACACACCGGCGCGCGAGGACGCCGTCGGGCGGCGCCTGCGCGACGGCGCCCCGCTGACGGGCGGCGCCGAGCACGACGAGCCGGATCTCGCGTTGCGGGGCCCGCTGGGCTTCCCCGTCATCGCCGACTACGCCCACGTGCGCCGCTCCCGCTCGGAGGACCCCCGGGAGCGGATCCACCGGAGGGCCTACAACTACGACCTGCCCGTCGCGGACGCCTCGGGCACGCGGGGACGCGGCGCGACCACCGGAGGGGTCAGCGACGCGGGGATGGTCTTCGCGGCGTACTGCTCGGACGTCGACCGCCAGTTCGTCCCGATCCAGCGCCGGCTCGACGAGCTGGACATGCTCAACGCCTGGACCACGCCAGTGGGGTCCGCGGTCTTCGCCGTGCCCCCGGGCTGCGCCGAGGGAGGGTTCGTGGGCGACGTGCTCTTCGGGGACTGAGGCCCGCCCCTGTGGGGTCCGGCACACGCGCACGGGCAAGCGCGCGCGGAGAGGGACAATGGAGACGGGCCGCCCCGTCGTCGTGGGGCGGATGAAGGAGACTGATCATGAGTTCGAGGACGGCCGAGCGCGCCGACCACGGCACCGCCGCCCGGCCGGGCGCCCGGGGGGTCGACCCCTGGTGGCTCGCGGCCGTGCCCGTCGTGGCCCTCACATCGCTCGTCGTGGCGATGCTGTGGACCGGGTCCGGCGCGGCCCGGCTCGCCGCCGACCCCGGGGCACTGGTCCGCTGGGGGCTGCCCGCCGCCGAGCTCGTGCACAACGGCGCGCTGGTGGTGGTCATGGGCGCCCTGCTGTTCGCGGTGGGCGTCGTGCCGACCACCCTCGACGGGCGCCGCCGGGGCGCCCGGGACCGGGCGGCCGCCCCCGAGCACCCCCTGTTCAGCAGCACGATGCGCCTCGCCGAGGCCGCGGCCGTGGTCTGGACCGTGGCCGCCGTGGCCGTGCTCGTCCTGTCCTACTCAGACGTCGCGGGCGTGCCCGTGGGCGGGGACGAGACCTACACCCAGCAGCTGCTGCACTACACCACGGACATCCCCACGGGGCAGGCCCAGGCGGCGATCGTCGTGGTGGCCGCCGTCGTCACCACGCTGGTCTTCGGGATCCGGGCGCTGCTCGGGCTGCTGCTGACCCTGGCCCTGTCCTGCGCGACCCTCGTCGCCATGGCCCTCAACGGGCACTCCGCCGGTGGCAACGACCACATGGGCGCCGTCAACTCCCTGGGCCTGCACCTGCTCGGCGCGGGGCTGTGGACAGGAGGGCTCGTGGTGCTCGCCTGGCTCTCCCCGCAGCTGAGCGCCCCGGACGCCGGCACCGGCACCCTGCCCGAGGGCGCCACCCGGGGCCGTCCGTCGGCCGGTTCGCGGCGGCGCGTGCCGATCGCGGCGGTGGTCCTGCGCCGTTTCTCCGCGGTCGCCCTCGGCGCCTTCCTCCTCGTCCTGTTCTCCGGGACGGTCAACGCGGCCGTGCGCATCGGCTCCTGGGAGCAGCTCTTCAGCGGCTACGGGTGGCTCGTGATGGTCAAGTTCGTCCTGACGCTGGGCCTGGGCCTCGCGGGCCTCGCCCACCGCCGGTGGCTGGTGCCCGCGCTCGAGGCCGGCCGGCTCACGGCCCGCCGCGCCGTGTGGCAGCTCGTGCTGGGGGAGCTGCTGGTGATGGGCGCCGTCATGGGCGTCGCGGTGGCCCTGTCCCGGACGGCCCCGCCGGTGCCCGAGGAGATCGCCCCGGACGCGTCCCCGGCGCTGATCCTGACCTGGTACGAGCTGCCGCCCGAGCCCACCGCGGCCTCGTGGTTCACCACGTGGCGCGTCGACTGGCTGTGGCTCGCGGTGTGCGTGTTCCTCGCGGTCGTCTACCTGTGGGCGTTCGCGCGCGTGCGCGGGCGCCGGGACTCCTGGTCCGTGCTGCGCACCCTCTCGTGGCTCACCGGGGTCGGGGTGCTGTTCTTCATCACCTCGGGCGGCTTCGCCGTCTACGGCCGGGTCCTGTTCTCGGCGCACATGGTCGAGCACATGGCGCTGACCATGGTCGTGCCGATCTTCCTGGTCCTGGGCGCGCCGGTCACCCTGCTGCTCAAGGCCCTGGAGTCCCGCCCGGACGGCACCCGCGGGCCCCGCGAGTGGATCCTGCGGCTCGTGCACTCCGGGTTCGGGAAGGTAGTGACCCACCCGATCTTCGCCGCCGTGAACTTCGCCGGGTCCATCGTGGTCTTCTACTTCACCCCGCTGTTCCACTTCACGCTGCACTACCACGTGGGCCACGTGCTCATGGTCGTGCACTTCCTGATCACCGGGTACCTGTTCATGCTCGTGCTGATCGGCGTGGACCCCATCCCGTACCGCCCTGGCCACATGATGCGGCTCGTGCTGCTGCTGGCCACGATGGTCTACCACGCCTTCGTGGGGGTGGCGCTCATGGGCTCCGACACCCTGCTGCAGGCCTCCTGGTTCGGCAACACCGGCCGGGACTGGGGTCGCACCGCGATCGAGGACCAGCAGCTCGGCGGAGCCCTCATGTGGGGGATCGGCGAGTTCCCCACCGTCGTCGTCGCCGTCGTCGTCGCGATCATGTGGGCGATGGAGGGCACGAAGGAGAACCGCCGTGCGGACCGCAAGGCCGACCGCACGGACGACGCCGAGCTCAAGGCCTACAACGAGATGATGGCCGGGCTCGCGGAGCGCGACGACCGCGCCGCCCGGCGCTGAGGCCCGGCCGCCCGTCCCACCTCCCGGCCCGATCCGGCCCGATCCGGCCCGCCCCGTCCCGCTCCACACCCTGCCGCTCCGCACCGTTCCGCTCCACACCGCTCCGCCCCGTCCCGCTCCACACCGCTCCGCCCCGTCCCGCTCCGCCCCGAAAGGATCCCCACCCATGCGCCTCACCTCCCGCGTCCGCGCCTCCGAGCTGCAGGGCCGCACCTGGCTCAACACCGGCGGCAAGGACCTCGACCTCGCCGCGCTGCGCGGCAAGGTCGTGGTCCTGGACTTCTGGTCCTTCTGCTGCATCAACTGCCTGCACGTGCTCGACGAGCTGCGCCCCCTCGAGGAGCGCTTCTCCGACGTCCTCGTCACGGTGGGCGTGCACTCCCCGAAGTTCGAGCACGAGGCCGACCCGGACGCGCTCGCGGCCGCCGTGGACCGCTACGAGGTCCACCACCCCGTGCTCGACGACCCCGAGCTGACCACCTGGGACGCCTACACGGCCCGTGCGTGGCCCACCCTCGTGGTCGTGGACCCGGAGGGCTACATCGTGGCCCACCTCTCGGGGGAGGGCCACGTCCAGGGCCTCGTCCCCCTCGTGGAGGAGCTCGTGGCCGAGCACGAGGCCCGGGGCACCCTGCACCGCGGCGACGGGCCGTACGTGCCCCGGCCCGCGCCCGAGGGCGACCTCCGGTTCCCGGGCAAGGTGCTGCCCCTGCCGGACGGCTCGTTCCTCGTCTCCGACACGGGCCACCACCGCCTCGTCCAGCTCGACAACGACCTCGAGACCGTCCGGCGGGTGATCGGCGCGGGGAAGGGCCACGCGGACGGCGACCCGGGGACCGCACGCTTCACCGAGCCCCAGGGGCTCACCCTGCTGCCCGAGGAGGTGCGCGCCGCGGCCGGCTATGACGTGGTCGTGGCCGACTCCGTCAACCACCGGCTCCGCGGTGTGGACCTCGCCACGGGGCAGGTGCGCACGGTGGCCGGCAACGGGGTGCAGCGGCTGCTGGACGAGGAGCGCGCCCGCGGGGCGGACCCGAACCACATCGACCCCGACGCCGACCCGCTGGACGTGGCGCTGTCCTCCCCGTGGGACGTCGTGTGGTCCGCGCGGGCCGACCGGCTCGTGGTGGCCATGGCGGGCACCCACCAGCTGTTCTCCTTCGACCCGCGGACCGGCCGGCTCGCCGTGCTCGCGGGCACGGGTGACGAGGGCCTCAAGGACGGGTCGGCCGCCGAGGCGTGGTTCGCGCAGTCCTCGGGGCTCGCGGAGGACCACGAGGGCAACGTGTGGATCGCCGACTCGGAGACCTCCGCCCTGCGGGTGCTCCGGTTCGACGACGACGGGGCCGTCGCGGTCGAGACCGCCGTGGGCGAGGGGCTGTTCGACTTCGGCTTCCGCGACGGCGACGCGGGCGGGGCCCGCCTGCAGCACTGCCTCGGCGTGGCCCAGCTGCCCGACGGGTCCGTGGCCGTGGCGGACACCTACAACGGCGCCGTGCGCCACTACGACCCCCGGACCCGGCAGGTGGCCACCCTTGCCCGCGGCCTGGCCGAGCCCTCCGACGTGCTGCTGGACGTCTCGGGGGAGGAGCCGCTGCTCGTCGTCGTCGAGGCCAACGCCCACCGTCTGGTGCGCGTGCCGATCCCCGCCGCCGCCCAGCGCGTCGACGAGGGGGCCGCACGGACCCAGCGCGCGCGCACGAGGCTCGCCCCGGGCGCGCTCGCGGTCGAGGTGCGCTTCGCGGCGCCGACCGGACAGAAGCTCGACGACCGGTGGGGCGACCCGACGCAGCTGAAGATCTCGTCCTCGCCCGAGGAGGCGCTCGTCGAGGGCGCCGGCACGGCCCAGGGCCTGCGCCGGCAGCTCGTGCTGGCGGACGGCGTCACCGAGGGCGTCCTGCACATCACCGCGCGCGCCGCGGCGTGCGACGGCGAGCCGGGCGGGGAGATCCCCGACCACGCGGCGTGCCACCTCTACCAGCAGGACTGGGGCATCCCCTTCGTGCTGGACGCCGAGGGGGAGGCCGAACTGGTCCTGGACCTGCGCGGCGTCAACTGAGCGGGGTCGACCCGACCGAGCCCGGCCGGCGGAGCGGTGCCGACAGGGTGGAACGGCGGAGCAGGGCCGGCCGGGCGGCGCCGGCCGACGGAGGGCGACCGGGCGGTGCCCCGTGCGGCGGGCTCAGCCGCGCGGGGCGACCCGCACCGTCGAGCCGTCGATGGTGAGGTCGGCGGCGACCTCGAACGGCACGGTGCGCTCGAGCCGTTCCACGTCCCCGGTGAACAGGTCGAGGGAGTCGAAGGCGATCCGCGCGGTGCCCCGCGCGGGCTCCAGGGCCCAGCCCCCGCCGCCCTCGGAGCCCACGACGATCTCCGGGTCCGGGTAGGACTCGATCGTCCACTCCACGTCCCCGGCGACCCGCCCGTCGAACTCGAAGGAGAACGGGCAGCCGGACGGGAAGAGGCTGCTCTGCCCGGCGCAGCCGTCGAGGTGCTCCTTCAGCTGCCGGTCCACCTCCTGCTCGAGGGCCTCGGTCGGCCGGGCCTCCAGGACGATCTCCGCCTGCTGGCCCGGATCGGTCAGCACCGTGCGCACCGGTTCGGCGGCCACGAGCTCGGACGTGTAGGAGGCCGTGTAGACGCCCGGGAAGAACGCGGAGAACTCCCCGGAGGACTCCGGCAGGGCCACGGACATGCCGTTCACGTCCACCGAGGTCGCCCCCGGCAGGCTGACCGTCACCGTGGGCAGCGGGGTCTCGTCGAACGCCCACACGGTGAAGAAGCCCCACTGGGTGTCCACGGGGTGCAGGGCGAACTCGGAGCTGTGCTGCTCGCCGTCGAGGGTGTAGTCCGCGCGCACCACGGCCCGCTCGCCGTCGTCCGAGACGGTGGAGACCTCGAGGTCCTCGAGGCCCTCGGCCGAGGCCTCCAGCGGCTCGCCGTCGAGCATCGCCGCGTTCGCGTCGGGGACGCGGGCGTTGAGCAGCCCCAGGGCCTCGCCCCCGTCCCCGTCCCGCAGGTCCTCGAAGTAGGCCCGCACGTCCGTCTCGGGACCGTACATGTACTTGTTGACCAGGGCGATGGTGACGGCGGCGGCGGCCACCCCGAGCAGCACGAGGAACAGCCAGGCCCCGAGGGCCTTCAGCACGCGGACGTTGGACTCCATCCGATCACGCTAACCGATCGGCTCCCGGCCTGCGCGTGCACCGGGCCGGAGAAGCCCGCCCGGAAGGCACGGGTCGTCCCGGACGGGTACGCTACGTGCCGCACCCCTTCCCGCGTCCGACCCCGACCCTGTTCCCGTCCCCGTTGCCGTTCCCGTCTGGAGCTGACTCCCCATGGCCGACTCCGTCCGCCAGGTCCCCGAGAAGTACGGGCCCGTCCGCGCCGTGCTGCGTCCCCGGCTGGGCTCCTACGGCCGGCGCCTGCTCTCCTGCGTGGGCCCGCTGCTGGTGGGCGCGGTGCTCGTGCTGTTCCTGTGGGCGCGGCGGCCGGCCCCCGGCGTCGCGGTGGTGGTGCTCGCGCTCGTGCTCCTCGCCGCCGCCGCGTGCTGGGTCCGGCTGCGTCCCGTGCTGGTCGTCCGCACGGACAGCCACGTCCTGCGCTCCCGGACCGTGGGCTTCGCCGCGACGCCGCTCGCGGAGGTGGAGCACGTCGTCACGATCGGAGCCCTGCACCGGTCGGCCGGCGCCCCGCGAGCGGGGGACCGGCCCCACCTGTGGGTCGCGGGCCGCTCGGGCCGTCGGGTCCTGGGCCTCGACGGCGCGGTGTGGGACGCCCGCGCCCTCGAGGACGTCGCCGTGGCACTGGGCGCGCCCCGCACCCACCTCGAGCGCGTGACGGCGCGGGAGGCCGCGGACCGCTGGCCCCGGCTCGTGCCCTGGGGCCTCCGGCACCCTAGGTTGCGCTCCGCCGTGTCCTCCGCGGGCCTGATCGCCGTCCTCGCCCTCGTGGCGTGGTTCTCGCTCGGTCTGCCGGGCGTCGGCTGAACCCCGGACACCTGCCCGTCCCCCCGGTGCCGGTCGGCCCACCCCCGGGCGCCGGCTGAGGTCCCGGCCCGGCGCCCGGACCCGCCACCGGCACAGTGGTCGCGGCTCCGGCGCCGGAGCCACCGCTCCGGTCCGTTCTCCGCCGCCGGCGCCCCCGGACGCGCGGGAGCCCGCCACCCCGGGAACGGGCGGCGGGCTCCTCGAGCACCGGGTGGAGCGCCGGGTGCTCAGCCGGCGGCGGCCAGCTCCTGCCGGGCCCGCTCGATCTCGGCCTTGCGCTCCTCGACGGCCTCGCGGGTCAGCTCGGCACCGGCCTCCTCGTCCCGGGTCAGGTTCGCCCCGGTCTCGGGATCGAAGACGTGCATCCGGCGGGTGTCGACCCAGATCCGGCCCTTCGTCCCCCCGCGGATCCGGGAGGTGGCGTCCAGGGAGACGACGATCTGCGGGTGCATCTCGTCCCCGTCCAGCTCCTGCGCCAGCTCGTCGAGCTTCGCCTTAACCGAGTCGTCCTGCCGGTAGTTGATGTAGCCGTACTGCTCGTTGCCCATCCACTCCGTGTGGGTGAACTCCGTGTCGAAGACGGTGCCGCGGGACGCGATCGCCTCGTCCACGAACTTGGCGTCGTTGAAGTGCTCGGGACGCAGGCCGAGCAGCACGATCGATCCGTCCGCGGGCAGCTTCCCGGCGGCCTTCTGGGGGACCGGGATCTCGCCCAGCGGGGTGTCGAACACGTTGCCCTTCACGTGCGCCGGGAGGAAGTTCATCGACGGGGAGCCGATGAACCCCGCCACGAACAGGTTGGCCGGCTGCTCGTAGAGCTCCCGGGGTGAGGCGATCTGCTGCAGGATGCCCTTCTTGAGCACCGCCACGCGGTCGCCGAGGGTCATCGCCTCGGTCTGGTCGTGGGTCACGTAGACCGAGGTGATGCCCATCCGGCGCTGGAGCTGGGCGATCTCCGTGCGCATCTGGCCGCGCAGCTTCGCGTCCAGGTTGGACAGGGGCTCGTCGAACAGGAAGGCGTCGGCGTCCCGCACGATCGCCCGGCCCATGGCCACGCGCTGCCGCTGACCGCCGGAGAGGTTGGCCGGCTTGCGCTCGAGGTGGTCGTCGAGGTCCAGGGTCGACGAGGCCGTGCGCACCTTGCGGTCGATCTCCTCGGCGGAGAACTTGCCCTTGGACAGCCGCAGCGGGAACGCGATGTTCTCGTACACGGTCAGGTGCGGGTAGAGCGCGTAGTTCTGGAACACCATGGACAGGTTGCGCTCCCGGGGCTCCTTCTCGTTGACCCGCTGCCCGTTGATCAGGAGGTCCCCGGAGGTGATGTCCTCGAGGCCCACGATCATGCGCAGCAGGGTGGACTTGCCGCAGCCGGAGGGGCCCACCAGGATGAGGAACTCGCCGTCGGCGATGTCGATCGACACGTCGTTGACGGCAGGGAAGCCGTCACCGTACTTCTTGACGAGGTGATTGAGGGTGATGGATGCCATCTGGAACTCAGTCCTTCGGTCGGTTCGGGAAGATGCGGGAGGCGGGACGGGCTCAGCCCTTGACCGCGCCCTGGGTCAGGCCGGAGACGATCTGGCGCTGGAAGAGCAGCACCAGCAGCACCACCGGGATGGTGACGACGATGGCCGCCGCGGAGATCGCGCCCGCGGGGTTTTCGAACTGCGAGGCACCGGTGAAGAACGCGAGCGCCGCCGGGACGGGCCGGGCCGCCTCGGTGGAGGTAAGGCCGATGCCGTAGACGAAGTCGTTCCACGCGATGAAGAACGCGATGATCGCGGTGGTGAACACCCCCGGCAGGGCCAGGGGCACGATCACCTTGGTGAACGCCTGCCACGTGGTGGCCCCGTCCACCTGGGCCGCCCGCTCGAGGTCCCACGGGATCTGCTGGAAGAACGCCGTCAGCGTCCAGATCGAGATCGGCAGGGTGAGCGAGAGATAGGGGATGATCAGGCCGGGCCAGGTGTCGTACAGCCCGATCTGGCGCCACAGGTTGAACAGCGGGGTCACGATCGAGACGACGGGGAACATGGACACGGCCAGCGCGGTCGTCAGGATGATCTTCTTGCCCGGGAAGTCCAGGCGGGCGATCGCGTAGGCGCAGAGCGTGGCGAGGACCACGGCGATGGCCGTGGCGATCAGGCAGATGCCGATCGAGTTGATCAGCGAGGGCACGAACAGTTCGCGGGCCTGCCCCACGAAGATCGAGGAGTAGTTCTCCCCGACCCACTGCGTGGGCAGGAACTTCCCGGAGGTCAGGTCCGCCGGCGTCTTGAAGGACGTCATGAGGATCGAGGCGACGGGGAACAGGGCGTAGACGAGGACCAGGACCGAGACGACGGCCCAGCCGACCTTCTGCTTGGTGGACATGGGCGGTTACCTTCCCTTCCCGGCGCCGGCGAGGTCGACCTTGAACACCTTGATGGCGAGGAAGGCGATCAGCAGCACGCAGACGAACAGGATCACGGAGATTGCCGAGCCGAGCCCGATCTCCAGTCGGCCGATGGAGGTGCGGTAGGCGAGCAGGGACAGCGTCTCCGTGCCGTACTGCCCTTGGGTCATGATGAAGATGTTGTCGAAGATGCGGAAGGCGTCCAGGGCACGGAACACGACGGCCACCATGATCGCGGCCTTCATGTTGGGCAGGACCACCCGGGACATCCGCTGCCACCACGTGGCGCCGTCCACCCGGGCGGCCTCGGTGTACTCGCTCGGCACCTGGGCCAGGCCGGAGAGCAGCAGCAGCGAGATGAAGGGCGTGGTCTTCCAGATCTCCGAGGCCATGATCACGAACAGGGCCGGCCCCTGGGAGGCGAACCAGTTGAAGTCCGGGCCGATGCCCGGCAGCCAGGAGAACCAGTTGTTGATGTAGCCGGTCGTGATGTCGAACGCGTAGAACCAGGCGAAGGCCGAGACCACGGTGATGATGCCGTAGGGCACCAGGATCGCGGTGCGCAGCAGACCCCGCGTGTTGCGGATCGCGTTGTTCATCACGAGCGCCAGGGCGAAGCCCAGGACCAGCTCCACCACCACGGTGACGATCGTGATGAGCACCGTGATCCACAGGTCGTTCCAGAACACCCGGTCGGAGAGGACCGTGGCGTAGTTGCCGAGGAAGATGAACTCCTTCTCTCCGGGGGCGGTGAGCCGGAAGGAGAAGAGAGAGTCCCACAGCGCCTGCAGGATCGGGTACATGGTGACCAGCAGCATCACGATGAACGCCGGCCCGGCGAGCATCCAGCCGAGCTTGCGCTCGGACCGGGCCCGGTCCGAGATCGGCGCCTTGGCGCTGCGGCGCCCCGTCACTGGTGCCGGGGAGATCTCCCGGGGACCGGTGCCGGGAGCGTTGGGGTTGACGACGGTGCTCATAGCAGCCGCTCTCCTCTCAGGACGGACTCGATGAACTCGGCGGTGGCCCGGGGCGTGTCCTCGGTGACGGACGTCGGCGGGGTCCACTCCTGCTGGATGGCCGTGGAGACCTCGTTGTAGAACGGCGTCTGCGGGCGCGGGGCCGCGTTGTCCAGGGACTCACGGATCGTGGCGTACATCGGATAGGCCTTGCGGACCTCCGGGTCCTCGTATGCGGCCTCGGACGCCGCCGGGTTGCCGTTGCTCACGA
This sequence comes from Kocuria himachalensis, assembly GCF_054784195.1. NCBI lineage: Bacteria > Bacillati > Actinomycetota > Actinomycetes > Micrococcales > Micrococcaceae > Kocuria > Kocuria himachalensis. Next base: position 233,236 of record NZ_BAAGPL010000019.1, on the reverse strand, counting down.
AGTAGTACGCCTGGTTCTCGGGCTGGACGATGCACTCCACGGCCTCCCACGCCAGCTCCTGGTGCTCGGAGGTGGCGCCCACGCCCAGGTTGATCCCGCCCAGGGGAGGAGCGGAGGGCTCGTCCGGGTCCACCCGGGGCCACAGGGCCCAGCCGATGTCCTCGTACACGGACTGGTCGACCGTCCCGCCCTCCACGGCGGCGGCCGTCGCCGCGTAGATGAAGGGCCAGTTGACCATGAAGGAGCCGTCGTCGGACTGGAACTGGATCATCGACGCGCTCTCGTCCGCGGTCGGCAGGCCAGGTCCGCCGAGCCCGTCCTGGCCGATGGTGCCTACGATCTCGGCCGCCTTCCGGCCCGCATCGGACTCCAGACCGATGGAGATCTCGTCGGAGGGGGCCTCCGGGTTCTCCACGATCGAGCCTCCTGCGGACTCCACGAGTCCGTTCACCCACACGGTCATCGACTCGGCCGACTTGCCCTGCACCCCCAGGTACTTCTCCTGCTCGCGGGCGGCGTCCATGATCTGGTCCCAGGTGACCGGCTCGTCCATGTTGAGGCCGGCAGCCTCCGCCACGGACTCCCGGTACCAGAGCAGCTGCGTGTTGGCCCAGAACGGCACCGAGACCAGCTCGTCCTTCCACATCGCGCCCTCGAGGGGGCCGGCCAGGACGTCCTGGGTGGTGGCCTCCTCGACGTCCCCCGGAACGGGCGACAGGAAGCCCGGCTCGGCCAGTTCGGGGATGAAGGGCGGGTCCAGGCTCATGATGTCCATCGACTTGTCCCCGGCGGCGAGCCGCCGGGCGAGCTGCTCGCGCTGCGACGCGGCGTCGCGCGGGAGCAGGGCGGTCTCGATGTTGTACCGGCCGCCGGACTCCTCGGAGCACTGCTTGGCGAGCTCCGCCTGACCGCCGGCGTCGGGGTTGATGTACCAGGTCAGGGTCGGGGTGCCGCCGGCATCGGCGTCACCGCATCCCGTCATGAGCAGGGCGCCCACGGCGCCGAGGGCTGCGGCGGCGCTGAGCCGCCGCCTGCCCGGTGCTCTGTGGGGGTGTGAGGTGGTGGTCAACGGTCGTTCCTCCCCTTCGGCGATGTGGCGGTCCGCGAGGGGCGTCGAGGGATCCTGTGGGACCCGGTCGGCGGGACGGTCGGCGACGGGTGCTGCCGGTCGACCACCCCTGCACGGAGCCTTCAGTCTATGAGTGGTCTACCTCACAGACCAGTAACCTGACGGTTTGCCCCGGCGCGCCCCGGCGTGTCCCGGCGCGTCCGTCCGCTCCCGCCCGTCCGGCGCGGCCGGGACCGACCCGGCGCCGGGACCGACCCGGCGCCGGGGAGGATCAGGAGAGCAGCAGGGCCACTCCGGCCATGGTCAGCATGGCGATCACCGTGGTGACGAGCACCGTGTCCCGGCACAGCTGCTCCGCCCGGCCGTAGCGCACGGCCGCCACGTAGATGTTCTGGGCGGTGGGCAGCGCCGCCATCACCACCACGGCGTAGAGGAGGTGCCCGTCCAGGCCCAGCACGAACCGGGCGAACAGGAACGCCAGCGCCGGGTGGAGCAGCAGCTTCAGCGTGCTGGCCAGCGCCACGTCCCGGCGCGGCCCGGCAGCCCGCTGCAGCGGGGAGGCGCCGACCAGGGAGATCCCGAAGGCCATCAGCATCGCCGGGATGGAGGCCCCGGCCACCAGCTCCACGGGTTCGTGCACCACCTCCGGCAGCCGCCAGCCGGTGACGGCGAACAGGATCCCCAGTCCGGAGCCCACGATCATCGGGTTGGTCACCACGTTGCCCAGGACGCTGCCCATGCTCGGGCGGCGGCCGTCCGTGAGGGTGTCCATGATCGTCAGGTAGACGGGGGTGTTGAGCGCCAGCTGGAACAGGAGGACGGGCACCACCTGGGACGCGTCCCCGAGCACGAACACGGCGATCGGGATGCCCAGGTTGGCCGAGTTCACCTGGGAGGCGGCCTGGGCGCCCATCAGGGTGGTGGCCGCGTCCCGGCGCAGCACCCACCGGGCGATCGCGGCGTAGACGAGGGTGGTGGCCACGGCGGACACGGCGGCCACCAGCAGCGGCGCCGAGAGGATCTGGGCGATGTCGGCCTCGGAGATGGTGAGGAACAGCAGCGGCGGGCTCGCCACGTAGAAGGCGAACTTGCTCAGCACGAGCTGTCCCTGGGGTCCCAGGACGCCCCGCCGGCCGACGGCGTAGCCGGTGAGGATGATGGCCCAGACGATGAAGAACCCCGAGAACACTCCTGTCACGGGACCTCCCTCGCGCTGCTGCGGGTCCGCGTCCGCGAGCCCCTACAGTTCTATCCCATCGCCGGCCCGTCCGCGGTCGGACCGGCGACGGGTCACGCGGCGGGCAGGTCGGCGCGGGCGGCGGCCAGGGTCCGGGAGTGGGGAGGGCGGGCGACGCCGTCGAGCAGGGCCTCGGCGGGGTCCGTCCCGAGGTCGACGATCCGGTTGTCCGCGTCCACATGGACCACGGACGGCACGTGGGCGCGGGCCTCGGCGTCGTCCATCTGCGCGTAGCTGATGAGGATGACGAGGTCCCCGGGGTGCACGAGGTGGGCGGCGGCCCCGTTGATCCCGACGACGCCGGAGCCGCGCTCGCCGGCGATCGTGTAGGTCTCCAGCCGGGCGCCGTTGGTGACGTCCACGATGGAGACGAGCTCGCCGGGGAGGATGTCGGCGGCGTCGAGCAGGTCCTGGTCGACGGTGACCGAGCCGACGTAGTGGAGGTCGGCCTGGGTCACGACGGCACGGTGGATCTTGGCCTTGAACATGGTGCGCAGCATGACGGGAGGTGTGCTCCTCGTGAGCGGGATGCGGGTGACGGGCGCAGGGCCCGGGGGCTTCTCCGGGCGGGCGCCGCCCCGATGCAGGAGCGGGGCGCGGGAACATCCTACCGCGCGGTCCCCGGCGACGACGAACGCCCCGGCCGGGTGGGCTCGGGGCATTCGGTGCGAGAGCGGCTGACGGGAATCGAACCCGCGTATCAGGCTTGGGAAGCGTGCGCTCTACCATTGAGCTACAGCCGCGCATCCACAGTTCGTCCGGCGCGTGCGCCGGACGAGGACAGCACCTACTCTACACCACCCGCCGGGGCGGGGCCGGGCACGGGGCGGTCGCGCGGCACGGTCCGGGGGCCGGCCGTGCGATACCTTGGGGACCGTGCTGATCTCTGACCGCGACATCCGCCGGGAGCTCGACGGCGGCCGGGTCGTCCTCGAACCCTACGATCCCGCCCTGATCCAGCCCGCCAGCATCGACGTGCGGCTGGACCGCTGGTTCCGGCTCTTCGACAACCACAAGTACGCGCACATCGACCCGTCCGTGGAGCAGCCCGAGCTCACGCGGCTCGTGGAGGTCGACCCGGACGAGGCCTTCGTGCTCCACCCGGGGGAGTTCGTGCTCGGCTCCACCTACGAGAAGGTGACCCTCCCGGACGACATCGCCGCCCGCCTCGAGGGGAAGTCCTCGCTGGGGCGCCTGGGTCTGCTGACCCACTCCACGGCGGGGTTCATCGACCCGGGCTTCTCGGGGCACGTCACGCTCGAGCTGTCCAACATGGCCACGCTGCCCATCAAGCTGTGGCCGGGCTCCAAGGTGGGGCAGCTGTGCTTCTTCCAGCTCTCCTCGCCCGCGGAGCACCCGTACGGGTCCGGCGCCTACGCCAACCGGTACCAGGGGCAGCGCGGTCCCACCGCGTCTCGCAGCCACCTCGGGTTCTCCCGCACCCGCATCTGACGGTGCACCGCCCGGCCGCCCGATGCCGGCGTGCCCGCGCCCGACGGCCCACCGTGCGACAGCTCACGGCCCGGAGGGTTCCGCGGGCGGCGGTGCCGCGGTCGGCACCGCGGCGGTCTTGGGGTCGCGTGCGCGCAGCAGCAGGAGCAGGCCGGCGCCGATCACCAGGAGGATCCCGAGGATGCCCCAGCGCTGCGCGCCGAGCACGGAGACGAACACCGCGAAAAGGGTCGGCGCCAGGAAGCTCACGGCTCGGCCCGTCGTGGCGTAGAGACCGAACAGGGCACCCTCCTCCCCGGCCCGCGTGAGCCGGCCGAGGAACGTGCGGGAGGCCGACTGCGCGGGTCCCACGAACAGGCACAGCAGCAGCCCGCAGACCCAGAACGCGGCCGTGCCCTCGAGGACGAGCAGCGGGGCCCCGGCCAGCAGGATGCCGACCAGGGACACCACGATGACGCGCTTGGGTCCCACCCGGTCGTCGAGCCGGCCGCCCACGAGGGCGCCCACCCCCGCGGCCACGTTGCCGACGATCGCGAAGACGATGACCTCGGTCAGGGTGAAGCCGAACGTGCCGGCCGCGATGACGCCGCCGAAGGTGAACACCGCGTTGAGCCCGTCCCGGAACACGGCGGAGGAGAGCAGGAACCACAGCGTCTGCGGGGCGTCCCGGTACAGCTCCCGGAGCGTCTGCCACAGCTGGCGGTAGGACCGGGCCACGGACGGGCGCGGCCCCCGGCGGGTCGGGCGGATCTCGGGCACCACCAGCAGGACGGGGATCGAGAACAGTGCGATCCACAGCCCCGAGAACAGGGCCACGGCCCGCACGTTGAGGGCGTCCTCCTCCGGGATGCCGAGCAGGCCCGGGGTGATGAACCCGAACAGCACGATCGTCAGGGCCACGATCCCGCCGAAGTAGCCCATCGCCCAGCCCTGGCCGCTCACCCTCCCGATGTGCTCGCGGCCCGCGATCCCCGGCAGCATCGCGTTGTAGTTGACCACCGCGAACTCGTCGAAGACGTTGGCCAGCGCCAGCAGGCCCACGCCGAGGTAGAGGAACGGCTGGTCGGGATAGACCAGGAAGCACAGGGCCGTGAGCAGCGCCGTGAGCATCGTGTTGATGCCGAGCCACAGCTTGCGCCGGCCCGCGCCGTCGCTGCGCTGCCCCACCACCGGGGCCAGCAGTGCCACGACGACGCCGGCGGCGCCGATCCCGTAGCCCAGCACCTCCGAGGCGTGGTCCTCCCCGCCGAACGGGTCGCTCGTGAGGTAGACAGTGAACACGAACGTGGTCATCACGGCGTTGAAGGCGGCGGATCCGGCGTCCCACAGGCTCCACGCCCACACGTGCGAGCGGCGCGGCACGAACGGCGTCGCGGAAAGGGTCGGCGAGGGGGCCGGGGGGCCGGAGGGCGTGGCGTCCATGGCAGTCATGCTAGGCCCGGGGGCCCGGTGCGGGGCGTCGGCCTCGCCGACACCTCGCACCGGAATCCCGGCTCCGCCCAGGCAGTCGTCCCGGAACGTGCAGGACTTGCACAGGTGGGGCGGGGATGCCGGGGCACGGGGCGGCAGCACCGCTTTGATAGGCTGGTTTCTCCGGGCGCGCCCCGGCCCTCCCGTGCTCGCACCGGTTCTCCGTGCCCGCGTCCGGGTTCCACGACGCCCGCCCGCCGATCCCTTCCCCGACCTCCGGAGGCGCCTGATGACCGCTGTGCTCCTGCTCCACGCAGTGGTGGCCGCGGTCGCGCCCCTGCTGTTCGCGCGGATGGGACGCAGTGCCTTCTACCTCCTGGCGGCGGTCCCGCTCGCGGGGTTCCTGTGGCTGCTGGGCACCGCCCCGCGGGTGTACGGCCCCGAGGGCGGCTGGACCGAGGGCGGCGAGTGGATCCCGTCCCTGCACCTGGACCTGGTCCTGCGGATGGACGCCCTCTCGTGGACGATGTCCCTGCTCGTGCTCGGCGTGGGCTCGCTGGTGCTGTTCTACTGCGCCCGCTACTTCAAGTCCGACGCGAGCGGCATCGGCGGCTTCGGCGCCCAGCTGCTCGCCTTCGCGGGCGCCATGTTCGGTCTGGTGACCGCCGACGACATGCTGGTGCTGTTCGTCTTCTGGGAGATCACCACCGTCCTGTCGTTCCTGCTCATCAGCTACAGCCGGACCCGCCTGTCCGCCCGGCGGGCGGCCCTGCAGGCCCTGGTGCTCACCACCGCCGGTGGCCTCGCCATGCTGGTCGGCATCGTGATGCTGGGCCAGGCCGCGGGCACCTACCGGATCTCCGAGGTGCTCGCGGCGGCCCCCGAGCTGGCGCAGCGCGGGACCGTGGTGGACGTGGCGGTCCTCCTGCTCCTCGTGGGGGCCGTGACGAAGTCCGCGCTGATCCCACTGCACTTCTGGCTGCCGGCCGCGATGGCCGCGCCCACCCCGGTGTCCGCGTACCTGCACGCGGCCGCGATGGTCAAGGCCGGCGTCTACCTGGTGGCCCGCTTCGCCCCCGGCTTCGCGGAGACGGCGCTGTGGCAGCCGACCGTCACGGTGCTGGGACTGGGCACCATGCTCTTCGGCGGCTGGGCCGCCCTGAAGCAGTACGACCTGAAGCTGATCCTCGCCTACGGCACCGTCAGCCAGCTCGGCTTCCTCGTGGTGATCGTGGGCCGCGGCTCGGCGGACACGGCGCAGGCGGGCCTGGCCATGCTCCTCGCGCACGGGCTGTTCAAGGCGACCCTGTTCCTCGTGGTGGGGATCATCGACCACCGGGCCGGCACCCGGGACATCCGCCGCCTGTCCGGGCTCGCCGGCCGCGTGCCCGTGCTGTTCGCCGTCTCGCTCGTCGCCGCCGCGTCCATGGCGGGCCTGCCGCCGCTGGCCGGGTTCGTGGCCAAGGAGTCGGTGCTGACCGCGTTCGCCCACGACGTGGACAGCGCGGCCGGGATCGCGGTGCTCGCCGGACTCGTGCTCGGCTCCGTCCTGACCTTCGCCTACAGCGCCCGCTTCGTGTGGGGCGGGTTCGCCCAGAAGTCCGCCGAGTTCTCGGAGCTCGACGCCGGGGTCGGCGGCAAGGCCGTGATCAGCGACATGCAGCGGGTCGAGCCCGCGTTCCTCGCCGCGCCGCTCGTGCTCTCCGTGCTCACCGTGGTCTTCGGCCTGTGGCCCCAGCCCGTCAACGCCATGCTCCAGCCCTACGTCGACCAGTTCCCGGCCACGGAGGAGTACGAGTTCTACCTGGCCCTGTGGCACGGGTTCACCCCCGCCCTCGGCCTCTCCGCCGCGATCATCGCGGCCGGGCTCCTGCTCTACCTCTTCCGCCGCCAGGTCGCCGACCTGCAGCGGGGCCTGCCGTCCCTGCCCGCGGGCGAGCTCGTCTACCGGCGGGCCGTCAACGTGCTGGACCTGGTCGCCGTGTGGATCACCGGCCGCACCCAGCGCGGTTCGCTGATGTTCTACCTCTCGGTCATCCTGATCACGGCGATCGTCGTGCCGCTCGTGGCCCTGATCGCGGAGGAGACCCCGCCGCTGGGGGCGCTGCGGGTCTCCGACGGCCCGGGCCAGCTCATCGCCGGTGCGGCCATGGTCGTGGCGGCCCTGCTGGTACCACTGGCCACCAAGCGCTTCCTCGCGGTGCTGCTCGTGTCGGTGACCGGCTACGGGCTGGCCCTCATCTTCGCCCTGCAGGGCGCACCCGACCTCGCCCTGACGCAGACGCTCGTCGAGACCGTGCTGCTGGTGGCGTTCGTGCTCGCCCTGCGCTCGCTGCCCGCACCGCTGTGGCACCGCAACCCGGCCGGGCGCCGCCTGCTGCGCGGCACCATCGCGGTGACCTTCGGGCTGTTCATGATGGCGCTCGCGGCGTTCAGCATCTCCTCCCGCACGGCCGACCCGATCTCCCTGGAGATGCCCCGGATGGCCTACGAGCTCGGCGACGGCCAGAACGTGGTCAACGTGATCCTCGTGGACATCCGCGCGTGGGACACGTTCGGGGAGGTCTCGGTGCTCGTGCTCGCCGCCACCGGCGTGGCCTCCCTGATCTTCGTCACGGGCCGCGGCGACCGCATCGTCCGCTCCGGGCACGATCCCACGACCGACCAGCTGCGGGTGATCCGGCGGCGCAACGCCGCGGCCGTCTCGCCCGGCAGCGAGCCCCTGGACGTGGGTCTCGCGCGCCGCGACGACGACCTCGAGGACCCCTATCTGCTCGCCGGGAGGACCCTGGCCCCCGAGCGGCGCTCGATCGTCTTCGAGGTGGTCACCCGGCTGCTGTTCCACACGTTCATGATGGTCTCGCTCTACCTGCTGATCGCCGGGCACAACGACCCTGGCGGAGGGTTCGCGGGCGGCCTCATGGCCGGTCTCGCCCTGACCGTGCGCTACCTCGCGGGCGGGCGCTACGAGCTCGAGCTGGCCACCCCGATCAACGCGGGCACGATGCTCGGGACCGGCCTGGCGCTCGCCGCGCTCTACGCCGTCACCCCGGTGTTCTTCGGCGGATCGGTGATGCAGAGCTACACCTTCGAGGCCGAGCTGCCGGTCTTCGGGGCCGAGAAGTTCGTGACCGCCCTGATCTTCGACGTCGCGGTCTACCTCATCGTGGTGGGGCTCATCCTCGACATCCTGCGCTCCCTCGGCGGGCGGATCGACCAGCGGATCGAGGAGGACGCCGTCCGGCGGCGCCGGCGCACCCCGGGGCGAGGGACGCGCATCCGCGTCACGCGGCAGCGGAAGGTGGCCGCGGGCGCCCCCGGGGGCGCGAGCGCGGTCTCGTCGCCGACCCAGACCGCCCGGACCGGCCCCGATGGAGGGAGGGAGGACCGATGACCGTGAACCTGACCCTGCTGGTCGTGATGGGCGTGCTCTACGCCGTGGGCGTGTACCTGCTGCTCGAGCGCTCGCTCACCCGGGTGCTCCTGGGGCTGATGCTGCTGACCAACGGCACGAACCTGCTGATCCTGCACGCCGGGGGGGCCGCCGGGTCCGCGCCCCTGTACGACGGGTCGATCGCCGCGGAGGACTACAGCGACCCGCTGCCCCAGGCCCTGATCCTCACCGCCATCGTGATCTCCCTCGCGGTCACCGCGTTCCTCCTGGGCATGATCTACCGGTCCTGGGTCCTCGGGCGCCGGGACGAGATCCAGGACGACGTCGAGGACCGGCGCGTGGCGCGGCAGTCCTCCTACGACGTGGAGGACGACGCCGACGTCCCCGCCGACACCACCGAGTTCGACGAAGCCCCCCGGCGCCAGGACCCCGGTGAGTCCCTCGAGACGCCGGGGGTCCGCGGCATCGAGAAGTGGGGAGGGAACCGGTGACCGTCAACTTCGCCCAGCTGGCCCCGCTGGCCGTCATCATCCCGTTCCTGGGCGCGGCCCTGAGCCTGCTGCTGCTGCGGCGCAACGCCCTCCAGCGGACCGTGGCCATCGGCTCGCTCGTGCTCACCCTCGCGATCGAGGCCCTGGTCCTCGGGTCCACGTGGAACCTCGGCCCGCAGGCCGTGCACCTCGGCGGCTGGGAGGCGCCCTGGGGCATCGTCATGGTCGTGGACCAGCTCTCGTCCCTGATGCTCGTGGTCTCCACGGTCGTCTCGCTCGCCGTGCTCGTCTACGCGAGCGGGCAGGGCGTGGCCGACGGCGACGAGGAAGGGCCGATCTCGATCTTCCACCCCTCCTTCCTGATCCTCGTGGCAGGGGTGTCGAACGCCTTCCTCGCCGGGGACCTGTTCAACCTCTACGTGGGCTTCGAGATCCTGCTGACCGCGTCCTACGTGCTGATGACCATGGGCGGGACCGTCCAGCGGATCCGCACCGGCGTGACCTACGTGGTGGTCTCGGTGATCTCCTCCGTGCTGTTCCTGATCACCATCGCGATGATCTACGCGGCCACGGGGACCATCAACATGGCCGACCTCTCGGTCAAGCTCGAGGGCCTGCCCGTGGGCACCCAGTTGCAGCTGCACCTGATGCTGCTCATCGCGTTCGGCATCAAGGCCGCCGTCTTCCCGCTGTCCTTCTGGCTCCCGGACTCCTATCCGACCGCCTCCGCGCCCGTCACCGCCGTGTTCGCCGGCCTGCTGACCAAGGTGGGCGTGTACTCGATCATCCGCACCGAGACGGTGCTCTTCCCCGGGGAGCGGCTCGACGACCTCCTGATGTGGGTCGCGCTGCTCACCATGGTGGTCGGCATCCTGGGCGCGCTCGCGCAGATCGACATCAAGCGCATGCTCTCCTTCACGCTGATCAGCCACATCGGGTACATGATCTTCGGCGTGGCCGTGGGCACCCAGGAGGCGCTCTCCGCCACGGTCTACTACGTGGCCCACCACATCGTGATCCAGACGAGCCTGTTCCTCGTGGCCGGGCTGATCGAGCGCCGGGGCGGTTCCACCAACGTGGACCGGCTCGCGGGGATGGCCAAGATCTCCCCGCTGCTCGCGCTGCTCTACCTCGTTCCCGCGCTCAACCTCGGGGGGATCCCGCCGTTCTCCGGCTTCCTGGGCAAGACCGGCCTGCTCCAGGCCGGCGTCGACCAGGGCGACGGGCTGGCCTACGCCCTCGTCGCGGGCTCCGTGGCGGTGTCCCTCCTGACCCTGCTCGCCATGATCCGGGTGTGGAACCGCGTGTTCCTGCGCGCGCCGGAGGACGCGGAGTACCCGGACCCGATCCTGCTGGCCCCGGTGCCCGCCGGGTCCCGGTTCCTGCTCACCTCGGGCGCCGTCGACGACCAGGCGGGCCGGTTCGCGGGCAAGGGCGACGTGCGCCTCATGTCTCCCTCGATGCTCGGCGGGGCCTCGGCCCTCGTCGCCGTGGGGGTGGCCCTGACCGTCTTCGCCGGGCCGCTGTTCCAGCTCGCGGACAACGCCGCGGAGAACCTCGTCCGCCCCGAGCGCTACGTCGAGGCCGTGCTGGACCCCGCGTCCGAGCCGCGGCCCGTCGTGGGGGAGGCACCGTGACCCGCCCCAAGAACTCCCTGCTCGTCGAGCTGCCGCTGCTGGTGTGGCTCGTGGTCGTGTGGGGCGCCCTCTGGGGCGACTTCGGCCCCGGCAACCTGCTGGTCGGGCTGGTCCTGGCCCTGCTGGTGACGTGGGTCCTCTACCTGCCGCCCGTGCAGCTGTCCGGCCGGTTCAACCCGTTCCAGTTCGTGCTCTTCGCCGCCACCTTCGTGTGGCAGGTCGCCAAGGCGAGCTTCGAGGTGATGCTCATCGCGATCCTCGTGGGGCCGCGCGCACGCAACGCCGTGGTCGGCGTGCAGCTGCGCACGCGCTCCGACCTGCTCCTGACGGCCACCGGCCACACCATGACCCTGATCCCCGGTTCGCTCGTGGTGGAGGTGGACCGCGCGGCCGGCACGCTGTACTTCCACGCGCTCAACGTCCGCAGCGCCCAGGAGGCCGAGGAATTCCGCCGGTCCGCGCTGCAGGTGGAGGCCGCATGGATCCGGATCATGGGCACGCCGGAGGAGCTCGCCGCCCTGCGGGCCGAGGGCCGCCGCGGAGGAGCCTCCGACGCGGACCGGCGGGACACCGCCGCGATCAGCTCACCGGTCACCGCGAGCCGGCAGATCGTGGGCCGCCGCCGGGACGAGGCGCCCGCCGACGCCCCGGAAGACACCCCGACGACACCCCCGACCGACGCCTCCGAGGAGGACCGCCCGTGATGCAGATCGCCGTGGCCGTCGCGGCCGTGCTGCTCAGCGCGGCCGCCGCGGGCACCCTCTACCGCCTCGCCAAGGGCCCGTCCCTGCTGGACCGGGTGGTGGCCACGGACGTGCTCCTGGCCATCGTCGCGGCCGCCCTCGCCGTGGAGATGGCCTACCACGGTCACCTCAACAACCTGATCCTCATGGTGATCGTCTCGCTGGTCGGGTTCATCGGATCCGTGACGGTGGCGCGCTTCGCCACCCAGACCGCCGAGCACGGGCGGTGAGCGCCGTGCTGGACACCGTCCTGGACGCCGCCGCGGCCGTGTGCCTCGTGGTCGGCGCGCTCATGTCCCTCGCCGCCGGGATCGGCCTGGTCCGCTTCCCGGACCTGCTGACGCGCATGCACGCCGGCACCAAGCCGCAGGTCTTCGGGCTGCTGCTCATGCTCACGGCCGTCGCCCTCGAGAACCGGGAGCCCGTGATGATCCCGCTCATCGCGCTCGGCTGGATCTTCCAGCTGCTCACCGTGCCCGTCTCGGCGCACATGGTGGGCCGCTCGACCTACCGGACCAAGCACCTGAACCGGACCACGCTGACCCAGGACGACCTGCAGACGGTCCTCAACCGCGCTGCGGAGGGCAGCGGAGAGAGCACCGGGGAGGGCATCACCGCAGGACCCCCGGTGCCGAGCCCGGACGGACAGCAGACCGACGGATCGGCGACGACGCGTTAGGCTGGGCAGGATCGACAGGGCGCACCCGCGTCCCCCCTGACGACAAGGAGCAGCACTCCATGAACACCAAGGTCCTCGAACTCGTGGGCACCGGCCTCTCGCTCGGCGGCGTGGCGCTCTCGCACAAGGTGCTCGGCGCCGCGTGGACGCGCATCACCGGCGACCCGCCCCCCGCCCGCAACCCGGACCCGGACGAGGCCTGGGCGGGCATCATCATCTGGTCGCTCGTGACCGGTCTCGTGGGCACCGTCATCAAGGTCGCCATCTCCCGCCAGATCGCGAAGATGGAGAACAAGCCGCAGGACAACCCGAAGGCCTCGAGCCAG
>NZ_BAAGPL010000019.1:20998-220752 GCF_054784195.1 Kocuria himachalensis | reverse complement strand
GGGACGTGCCGCGGGGGACGTGCCGCGGCGGGTGTGCGGCGAGCGTGCCGAGGGTGTGCTGCGGGAACGCCGTACGGGTGCAGCCGGAGCTCCGGACCCGTGGGCGTGCACGGAGCGGGCGGCAGAGGGGTAGACTCGGTGCCACTGAACGACAGGGGAGCGCCCCGCCGGTGAGACCGGCGCGGCGCTGAGAGTGCGGATCGCCGCAGACCCTCGAACCTGCTCCGGCTAGCACCGGCGAAGGGAGTCGAGCATCTCAGGGGTGTTTCCCCGGGAGCGCGCCACCGGCGCGGCCCGCGGAACCCCGTCCCCTCCTGGCACCGACGGCTCGCTGAGCCCAGGAGGAACGCACCGTGAACACCACCACCCACCGCCCCGCCGGCCGCCCCGGCACGTCCCGCCCGTCGTCCTGGCGGGTCGTCGACATCGTCGTGGCCGCCGTCCTCGCCGCCGTGTGCGCGGTCGTCTTCTGGGCCTGGTCGAACCTGCTCTACCCCGTGGTCGGCACGGCCGCGGTCGCCTACCCGCCCGCCGTGGGCCTGATCGCCGGCGGCTGGTTGGTGGCCGGCGTGCTCGGCGGCCTGATCATCCGCAAGCCCGGCGCCGCGCTGTTCTGCGAGCTGCTCGCCGCCGTGATCGAGAGCTTCCTGGGGACCCACTTCGGTCTGCTGGTCGTCCTCTCCGGCCTCGTCCAGGGCATCGGCGCGGAACTGGCCTTCGCCGCCTTCCGGTACCGCCGGTTCGACGCCCTCGCGGCGGCCGTCGCGGGCGCCGTGAGCGGGATCTTCCTCGGCGTCCACGAGAACATCGTCTACAACTACGAGTGGGCGCCGGGCCACCAGGTGGTCTACGTGGTGCTGGCCGCGGTCTCCGGGGCGGTGCTCGCGGGCCTCCTCATGCAGGCCGTGGTGCGGGCCCTCGCGGCCACCGGCGTCCTGCAGGGCCTCGCCTCGGGGCGGGCCGTGCGCCGATGACGGCTCCCACGGTCCGGCGCCCCGCGGTGCCGGCGGCCCACGGGGCCCGCGTCGAGGCCCGCGGCTTCGGCTGGCACCACCCCGGGCGGGAGACAGCGGCGCTGCGCGGTCTCGACCTCGTGGTGGAACCGGGGGAGCGGGTGCTCCTGCTGGGGCCCAGCGGGGCGGGCAAGTCCACCCTTCTGCACGCCCTGGCAGGAGTCCTCCACGACGACGACGGGCAGTCCGGCTCCGGCGAGCTGCTGCTCGACGGCTCGCCCCCGGAGCAGGCGCGCGGCCGGGCCGGGCTCGTGCAGCAGGACCCCGAGTCCCAGGTGGTGCTGTCCCGGATCGGCGACGACACCGCGTTCGGCCTCGAGAACCTCGCGGTGCCCCGCGAGCAGATCTGGCCGCGGGTGCGCGCGGCGCTCGACGCCGTGGGCCTGGACCTGCCGCTCGACCACTCCACCGCGGCCCTGTCCGGCGGACAGAAGCAGCGCCTGGCGCTCGCGGGCGCCGTGGCCATGAGCCCCGGGCTGCTGCTGCTCGACGAGCCGACGGCCAACCTGGACCCTGCCGGCGTGCGGCAGGTCCGCGACGCCGTGGTGTCCTGCCTCGACCGCAGCGGGGCCACACTCGTGGTCGTGGAGCACCGCGTCGCCGTGTGGGCCGAGGTCGTGGACCGCGTCGTCGTGCTCGGCCGCGACGGGGGGATCACCCACGACGGGGCCCCGGGACAGGTGCTCGGTGCAGCCGCCGACGAGCTGAGCCGGGCGGGGGTGTGGGTCCCCGGCCGGGTGCCGGCCACGCGTGCGCCCGCCCGCCCGGCCGCGGACCCGCGGCCGGTTCCCGTCGGGAGCCCTGCCGGGAGCCCTGCTGTGGGCCCTGCCGGAAGTCCTGCTGCGGGCCCGTCCGCGGTCGGAGGCTCCGGGGCGGACGGCGAACCGCTGCTGAGCGCCACCGGTCTGGGCGTCTCGCGCAGCCAGCCCTCGGCGCGGCAGCTGCGGGCCCGGCGGCGGACGCGGCGCCGCGGCCGCCCGGTGGACGACGCCGCCACGGGCCAGGACCTCCCCACGGCGGTGGCCGGCGTGGACCTGGCCCTGCGCCGCGGCCGCACGCTCGCGCTGACCGGGCCCAACGGCGCCGGCAAGTCCACGCTCGCGCTGACGCTGGCGGGCCTGCTCGCCCCCGTGCGCGGCACGGTGCGCGCCCATCCGAGCCTCGACCGCGGCGCGGGCCCCGACCCCCTGGAGTGGCGCGGCCGGGAGCTCGTGGCCCGTGTCGGGACGGTCTTCCAGGAGCCCGAGCACCAGTTCCTGCGCGCCACCGTGCGCGCCGAGCTCGAGCTCGGACCCCGGCTTGCGGGCACGCCGGCGGCCGAGCGGGAGCGCCGCACGGACGAGCTGCTCCGCCGGCTGCGGCTCTCCCACCTGGCCGACGCCAACCCGTTCACCCTCTCCGGCGGCGAGAAGCGGCGGCTGTCCGTGGCCACGGTGCTCGCCACGGACCCGGACGTGCTGGTGCTCGACGAGCCCACCTTCGGCCAGGACGCCCTGACGTGGGCGGAGCTCGTCGATCTGCTCGTGGAGCTCGTCAATGCCGGCACGTCGGTCCTCGCCGTGACCCACGACGAGGACTTCGTGCGGGCGCTCGGCGCCGAGGTGCTGGCCCTCGGCACGCCCCCGGAGCAGGACCGCGCCACTCGCGCGGCACCGGCGGCGCGGGAGTCCCTGGCCGCGCCGGCCGCACCCGTCGCTCCTGCTGCACCGGTCGCTCCGGCCGCGCCGGCAGCGCCAGTCGCTCCTGCCGTGCCGGCCGCTTCAGCCGTTCCGGTCGCTCCCTCTGAGACGGCCCCGCCCGTCCCCGCCCGGCGGGAGCCCGTCCGGTGAGCGCTTCCGCGATCGCGCCGTCGGCCCGGACCTCCCTGCTGGGGCGGACGAACGCGGTGGTCAAGCTGGCCGGGGCGCTGCTGCTGACCGTCGTCCTGCTGCTCAGCGCGGACCCGGTGACGTCGGGGACCGTGCTCCTGGGCGAGGTGCTCCTGCTGGCGCTCGCCGGTCAGCGCCCGCTCGCGCTGCTGCGCCGGGCGTGGCCGGTGGTCGTGGCGGCCCTCGTGAGCGGGTGGGGCACGGCACTGCTCGCCGAGGACTCCGGGGCGGTGCTGCTCGACCTGGGGGTCACCGGGATCTCGGCCGGCTCGGTGGCCGCGGGCGCGGCGATCGCCCTGCGCGGGCTGGCACTGGCCCTGCCCGGGCTGATGCTGGTGCTCACCACGGACCCCACGGACCTCGCCGACGGTCTCGCCCAGACGCTGCGCCTCCCGGCCCGCTTCGTGCTCGCGTCCCTGGCCGCGCTGCGGCTGGTGGGCGTGATGGTCTCCGAGTGGGCCACCCTGGCGATGGCGCGACGGGCGCGCGGCGCGGGGTCCGGACACGGACCGTTGGGCGCGCTGCGGGAGTTCGGCGGCCAGGCGTTCACGCTCCTGGTGCAGTCCCTGCGCCGGGCCACCCGGCTGTCGGTCACCATGGAGGCGCGCGGCTTCGGCGCAGGTCCGCGCACGTGGGCCCGCGTGCCGGGGTACTCCTGGCGGGACGCCGCGGTCCTCGCGGGCTGCGCGGCGGTCGCGGCGTCGGGCCCGGCGGTGTCCGCCCTGCTCGGGACGCACCGGTTCATCTGGGCCTGAGCCCGGATCAGGCCTGCGAGACCCAGCTCGTGACGAGCCGCGTCAGGTCCGGGTCCACCGGCAGCGGCTGGTGGTCGAGCCGGCGCACCGGCACCGCGAGCCGGACGCTGGAGACCAGCCACACGGCGTCGGCCTCCATGAGGTCCGCCGGGTACAGCGGCCCGTAGCCGAGCTCCCAGCCGTCCCCGCGGGCGGCGGCGAAGATCTTGGCCTGCGTGGTGCCCGGCAGGATCCCGTGCGAGGGCTCCGGTGTCAGCAGGGTGCGGCGGCCGGCGCGCACGCGGGCGCAGACCACGGAGGACGTCGCGCCCTCCAGGACCCTGCGGCCCTCCGTGGTGAAAACCGCCTCGTCCGCGCCGAGGGAGCGGGCGTGGCGCAGGGCGGCCATGTTGATCGCGTAGGAGAGCGTCTTCGCCCCCGGGAGCAGCCACGGGTACCCGGCGTCCTGGGCGGGATCGTGGCCGCGCGGCAGCAGCACCGCGGTCACGCCCTCCCGCCGCTGCCGGAACGTGGTCTCCGGCACGGGGCTCACCACGATCCAGGACCACGGGCCGTCCCCCGGGGTGCCGCGGCTGATCACGACCTTGACCGCGTGCTCGGCACCCAGGCCGCCGTCCCCGCCGGGAGCGGCGTGGGCGAGCGCCAGCTCCACCGCCCCGCGCACGTCCCGCGCCGACGGCACGGGCAGCTGCGCCAGCCGCGCGGAGGCCGACAGCCGCTGGTGGTGGGCCTCGAACTTCTGCACGGTCCCGTCGACGGCGCGCATGGTCTCGAAGACGCCGTCCCCGCGGGTGAGACCCTGGTCGTCGATCCGCACGAGCGGGACGGACGGATCGGCGAGGACGCCCCCCGGGTGGGCGGCGTCGAGGACGACGACGGTGCTGGTCACGAATCCTCCTGTCGGTGCGGCCGAGGTGCTCAGCAGACCGGGCCGGGGTGCAGGATGTCCACCTGCTCCCAGACGTGGTCCTCCGCCAGGTAGGCGTCCTCCTGGGCGGCCCAGCGGTCCCAGTGCTCGGCGTAGTACGAGCCGTCGCGGCTCAGCGCGCGGTCGTAGCGCAGGGCGGTGGGCAGCTCGACCCACACGGAGACGTCCAGCAGCTTCCGGGCCTCGGCGCTGCACGCGCCGACGCCCTCCAGGATCACGACCTCCGCCACGCGGGTCAGCCGCGGGGTGCCCGGGGAGCCGGTGACCCAGTCCCAGGCGCTCCACTCCGCGTCGCGGCCCTGGTCGAGGGGAGTGAGGACCTCGTCCACGTAGGTCCGCCGGCCGGGTCCGAGCCCGTCCCAGCCCGGGTAGAGGTCCTCGAGGTGGAAGAGCGTCACGTCCCGCACCGGGCGCAGCACCGCGGCGAGCTGCTCCGCGAGGCTGGTCTTGCCGGCGCCGGAGCGCCCGTCGATGCCGATGAGGTACGGGCGGCGGGTGGGGGAGGGGAGCAGCCGCGCCAGGTTGGTGCCGGCGGGGTGGGCCGCGGCGAGGGCCGGGTCCAGCTCCAGCTCGATGTCGATCACGCGCGTCCGGCGTCCTGCGCGGGGCTCTCGGCGGGGCCCGGGTCGGCGCCGAGCTCGCGGGCGACGGCGCGGACGACGCCCGGCACGGCGGCGGCGATCATGCCGTAGGTGGTCTCGAAGTCCTCCGGGCCCCCGTACCAGGGGTCGTAGATCCCCAGGTCGCCGTGCTCGAGGTCCCCGACGGCGGGGTCGAACTCCCGCAGCAGCCGCACCTTGGCGGCGGCGGACCCGTCCGGGGCGAGCGCTCTCAGACGGTGCCAGTGCACGACGTCCAGGGCGAGCACGAGGTCGCGGTCGTCGAAGCGGACGGGGTCGAAGACCTGGGCCGCGTGCCGGGAGGCGTCGAGCCCCTCGCGGCGCAGGAGGTCGCCGGCGCGGGGGTCCACGGGGTTGCCGAGCTCCTCGTCGCTGACGCCCGCCGAGTCGATCCGCACGCGCTCGGCCAGTCCTGCGGCCTCGAAGGCGCGGCGCAGGGCGAACTCCGCCATGGGCGAGCGGCAGATGTTGCCGGTGCACACGGTCACGATCGAATACATAGCGGGCAGTCTAAGCCGTCCGGTCCCGGCACGAGAAGTGCGGCCGCCGCCCGGGGGCGGCGGCCGCACCCGGCACCGGCTCGTCAGGCCCGGTCACCGGCCGGATCGAGCTCCCGCTCGGGGTCCGGCGCGGCTTCCTGATCGGAGCCCCGTGCCGGGGCGGATCCGGCGGGGAGCTCGATCTCATCGCCGTTCTCGTCGACCCGCCGGTACCAGTCCGTGACGGCCGGGTCGTGCGAGTCGAAGGTCTCGCCCGCGGCGCGGGCGCCGGGGGCGTGCTCCACCTGCAGGGCGAAGTCGTCGCCGTGCTCCTCGATGCCGTGGATCACGGCCTTGCGGACGGCGGTGAGGGCGAAGGCGTGGCGGATCGTGGCCGGGTCGCTGCGCAGGTCCTTGTAGAAGGCGACCATCAGGAAGGCGACGACCACGGCGAAGGGCAGGGCCGAGACGGTCACGAGGTTCTGCATGCCGGTGAGGGCGTCGTCTCCGCCCACGAGCATCATGACGGCCGCGATGCCGCCGAGGCACAGGCCCCAGAAGATCACGATCGGGCGCTTCGGCTCGCCGTGGCCCCGCTGGGACAGCGTGCCCATGACGATGGAGGCGGAGTCCGCGCTGGTCACGAAGAACAGGCCGATGATGACCATCGCGAGCACCGAGGTGAGCGCCCCGAGGGGCAGGGCGTCGAGCATGCCGAACAGCACGGCCTCCTGGCCGCCGGCGGCCGCCAGGTCGGTCCCGGTGCGCTGCAGGTGCATGGCGGTGCCGCCGATGACCACGAACCAGAGCACGCACATCGAGGAGGGGACCACCAGGACCACGGTCACGAACTGGCGCAGGGTGCGCCCGCGGGAGATCTTGGCGATGAACATCCCGACGAACGGGGACCACGAGAGCCACCAGGCCCAGTAGAAGACGGTCCAGCTGCCCGCGAACGCCGTGGCGTCCTCGCCCCAGCCGCCGGTCTGCCCGGTCATCCAGAGGTACTCGTGCAGGTAGGTGCTGAACACCGCGGGGACCAGGTCCAGGATCAGGACGGTGGGCCCGGCCACGAACACGAAGACGGCCAGCAGGAAGGCCAGCAGCAGGTTCGTGTTGGAGAGGTAGCGGATGCCGCGGGCCACACCGGAGACGGCGGAGACCACGAAGGCGGCCGTGAGGACGGCGATGATCGCGATCAGGCCCCCGTTGCCGAGCGGCCCCCATCCGACGACGAGCTCGAGGCCCCGGGCGATCTGCAGCGCGCCGATCCCCAGCGAGGCCGCGGTGCCGAAGAGGGTCGCGAAGATGGCGAACACGTCGATGAGCCGGCCGAGGCCGCCCTCGGCGCGCCGCTGGCCGATCAGCGGCACGAAGATCCGGCTGATGAGCGGAGGACGCCCGCGGCGGTACGCGCCGTAGGCGACGGCCGCGCCCACCACGGCGTACATGGCCCAGGGGTTGAGACCCCAGTGGAAGGCGGTCTGGACGAGGGCGTAGACGGTCATCTCCTCGGAGCCGGGCTCCGCACCGTACCCCGGCACGCCCGCGCCGAAGTGGCTCAGGGGCTCGGAGGCGCCGTAGAACATCAGGCCGATGCCCATGCCGGCGGCGAAGAGCATGGCGAGCCAGGAGAAGAAGGAGTACTCGGGCTTCTCGTCGTCCATGCCCAGGGGGATCCGGCCGGTGCGGCTGAAGCCGACGACGAGCATGAACAGGACGGCAGCCGTGGACAGGGCGGTGAAGAACCACCCGGTGTTGCCGGTGACCCAGGCCAGGGCCGCGGCGGAGGCGGCGGAGAGGGTGTCGGTGGAGAGCACCCCCCAGGAGATGAACGCCACGATCAGCGCGGCGGTGACGAAGAAGACCACCTTGTCCGTGCCGTAGCGCAGCTTCTGGTCCTCGACGGCGATGCCGGGGACCAGGGCGGGGTGGATGCCGTGCGGGTAGTTGATCTCGCGCAGCACCTCCCGGGGCTTCGGCCGGCGGGAGGGCTCGGCCGGGCTCGGCGGCTGCGGTGAACGGGGTGGCGTGCTGCTCACGGGGGCTCCTGGGGTGTCGGGGTGCGTGCGGTGATGTGCGGGGCGGACCCGGGGGTGTCGACGGCGGCCCGCCGGAACGGGCACAAAGCTTCCACCGTAGCCGACGCCCTGCCGCGGGGGACGGGAGTGCGCGGAGTCTCACACCGACCACCGCACCGAAGTTGAGCCGATGTGGCTCAAGTTAAGTTGACACCGGCGGCTCATGTGGCAGACTTGAGCCAGGAAAACTCAAGAAGTGAGACCTCCGGGACCTTAACGGGGCCACCACGGCCCGCCCGGTTCAGCTCGACCCGAAGGAGAACACGCCCATGTCTCGTGCAGTAGGAATCGACCTCGGCACCACCAACTCCGTGGTGTCCGTCCTGGAGGGCGGAGAGCCCACCGTCATCGCCAACGCCGAGGGCAACCGGACCACGCCGTCCGTCGTGGCCTTCTCGAAGGACGGCGAGACCCTGGTCGGCGACATCGCCAAGCGCCAGGCCGTCACCAACGTGGACCGCACGATCGCCTCGGTGAAGCGCCACATGGGCACCGGGTGGTCCACCGACATCGACGGCAAGAAGTACACGCCGCAGGAGATCTCGGCGCGCATCCTGATGAAGCTCAAGACCGACGCCGAGTCCTACCTCGGCGACAAGGTCACCGACGCCGTGATCACGGTCCCGGCGTACTTCAACGACGCCGAGCGCCAGGCCACCAAGGAGGCCGGTGAGATCGCCGGCATGAACGTGCTGCGCATCGTCAACGAGCCCACCGCCGCGGCGCTCGCCTACGGCCTGGAGAAGGGCAAGGAGGACGAGCTCATCCTCGTCTTCGACCTCGGCGGCGGCACCTTCGACGTCTCCCTGCTGGAGGTCGGCAAGGACGAGGACGACTTCTCCACCATCCAGGTCCGTTCGACCGCCGGTGACAACCGGCTCGGCGGCGACGACTGGGACCAGCGCGTGGTCGACTGGCTGCTGGCGCAGGTGCGGTCGAAGACCGGCGCGGACCTGTCCAAGGACAAGATCGCCCTGCAGCGCCTCAAGGAGACCGCGGAGCAGGCCAAGAAGGAGCTGTCCTCCGCGACCAGCACCAGCATCTCCCTGCAGTACCTGTCCGTGACCCCCGAGGGCCCGGTGCACCTGGACGAGCGCCTCACCCGCGCCAAGTTCGAGGAGCTCACCCGCGACCTGCTCGAGCGCACCGAGAAGCCGTTCAAGGACGTCATCGCCGAGGCCGGCATCTCCGTTTCCGACATCGACCACGTGGTGCTGGTGGGCGGCTCGACCCGCATGCCCGCCGTCGCGGAGACCGTCCAGCGCCTGGCCGGCAAGGAGCCCAACAAGGGCGTGAACCCGGACGAGGTCGTCGCCGTCGGCGCCGCGATCCAGGCCGGCGTGCTCAAGGGCGACCGCAAGGACGTGCTGCTGATCGACGTGACTCCGCTGTCGCTGGGCATCGAGACCAAGGGCGGCGTGATGACCA
The DNA here is from genome assembly GCF_054784195.1 of Kocuria himachalensis. Taxonomy (NCBI): domain Bacteria; kingdom Bacillati; phylum Actinomycetota; class Actinomycetes; order Micrococcales; family Micrococcaceae; genus Kocuria; species Kocuria himachalensis. The sequence goes on along the minus strand of NZ_BAAGPL010000019.1, from coordinate 211,580 downwards.
AGCTCATCGAGCGCAACACGGCCATCCCCACCAAGCGGTCCGAGACCTTCACCACCGCGGAGGACAACCAGCCGTCCGTGTCCATCCAGGTCTTCCAGGGCGAGCGCCAGTTCACCCGGGACAACAAGAACCTGGGCACCTTCGAGCTGACCGGCATCGCCCCCGCCCCGCGCGGGATGCCCCAGATCGAGGTCACCTTCGACATCGACGCCAACGGCATCGTGCACGTCTCCGCGAAGGACAAGGGCACCGGCACCGAGCAGTCGATGACCATCACGGGCGGGTCCTCCCTCTCCAAGGAGGACATCGACCGCATGGTCAAGGACGCCGAGGCCAACGCCGAGGCGGACCGGGTGCGCCGCGAGGCGGCCGACCTGCGCAACAACGCGGAGCAGCAGGCGTACTCCGTCGACAAGCTCCTGAAGGACAACGACGAGAAGCTCCCCGCGGACGTCAAGTCCGAGGTGCAGGCCGACGTCGACGCCCTGAAGAAGGCGCTCGAGGGCGAGGACGACGACGCCGTGAAGACGGCCTACGACAAGCTGCAGCAGTCCCAGACCAAGCTCGGCGAGGCCCTCTACGCGCAGTCGCAGACCGAGGGCGCGGAGGGCGCTCCGGGTGCGGGCGCCACCGGCGCCACCGGTGACGAGGACATCGTCGACGCCGAGGTCGTCGACGACGAGGACGAGAAGAAGTGAGCATGCCCGACCCCACGCCAGGACCCGACGAGAACGCGGAGGACCACGGCACCGGGAACGTCCCCGGCGACCCCGCCGCGGACCCCGGCGAGCAGCGCGCGCAGGACTCCGGCGACGGCCCCCGCGAGGAGGCCGGGCCGGAGGGCCTGACGGTGGACGACATCCTCTCGACGCCGCAGTCGACGGACGCGGAGTCCGGGGACGCCGCCCCGGCGGCGGCCGCGGGGGAGAACTCCCCGGCGGCCGCCCTCGCCGAGGAGCGGCTCGAGGAGCTGCGCCGGCTGCAGGCCGAGTTCGTGAACTTCAAGCACCGCACGGCCCGCGAGAAGGAGCAGCTCCGGACCTTCGTGACGGGCGACCTCCTCCAGACGCTGCTGCCGGTGTTCGACGACATCGACGCGGCCCGGCAGGCGGGCGACCTCACCGACGGCCCGTTCGCGGCGATCGCGAACAAGCTCGAGGAGACCCTCGTGCGGCAGGGGCTCGTGCGCATCGGGGAGGTCGGGGAGAAGTTCGACCCGAACGTCCACGAGGCGGTGCTGCAGCAGCCCACGAGCGTGGTCGAGCCGGACCAGATCTCGATGGTGCTGCGCTCCGGCTTCCGGATCGGCGAGCGCGTGGTGCGGCCGGCCCAGGTCGCCGTCGCGGTCGCCGAGTGAGGCCCGTCCCGGCCTGATCCCGGCGACGGCAGGGGAGGTCCGCCGGCGGGCCTCCCCTGCCCCGTCCACCCGTCCCCGGCGCCGCGGCGCCGGGGACGAGGACCACCACGGGGCCCTGCCCCCCAGGACCCCGACCGGCCCCACAGAAAGGAGGCGTCATGGCCAGCCAGGACTGGATCGACAAGGACTTCTACAGCATTCTCGGCGTGTCCAAGGACGCGTCCGCCGCCGACGTCAAGAAGGCCTACCGCAAGCTCGCCCGCCAGCACCACCCGGACCAGAACCCGGGCGACGCGGAGGCCGAGCAGCGGTTCAAGGACATCACGGAGGCGAACTCCGTGCTCTCCGACCCCGAGGAGCGCAAGCAGTACGACGCTATCCGCGCGATGGGCTCCGGGGCGCGCTTCACCGCCGGGGGCCCGAGCGGCGCCGGCGGCTCGGCGAACTTCGAGGACCTCTTCGGCGACATCTTCGGGGGCGGCGGCGGAGGGCGCCGTCGTCGCACGACCTACTCCACGGGCGGGTCGGGCGGTCCCGGCGGCCCGGGCGGGTTCGAGGACCTGTTCGCCCAGTTCGGCGGCCAGACCGGGTACGGGGCGCCGGGCGGCTACGGCGGGTACCAGGCACCCCCGGCGCGCGGGGAGGACATCCGGACGGAGACGACCATCCCGTTCCGGTCCTCGGTGCACGGCACCACCATCAAGCTGCGCCGGGGCAACGGCCAGGAGACCACGGTGCGCATCCCGCGCGGCGTGCGCGACGGGCAGAGGCTCAAGCTCGCCGGCAAGGGCCACTCGGGCGCCGGCGGGGCCGGTGACCTCTACGTCACCGTCCACGTGACGCCGCACGCCTTCTTCCAGCGCGTCGAGGGCACGGACGACGTCGAGGTCACTGTGCCGATCACGTTCCCCGAGGCGGCCCTGGGCGCCACGATCGAGGTGCCCGTGCTGGACGGCGGCACCGTGCGCGTGAAGGTGCCGGCGGGAACGTCCTCGGGCCGGCGGTTCCGCGTCAAGGGGCGCGGGTTCAGCACGGCCAAGGGCACGGGCCATCTGATCGTGACGGTCGAGGTGCACGTGCCGGCGGAGCTGGACGAGCAGGCGCAGGCCGCCGTCCGGGCGTTCGCCGAGGCGACCGCGGCCGATGACCCCCGGGCCCGCCTGGCCGAGAAGGCACGGGTGTGAGATGGCACTGGACGCCGACCAGCCGCTGTTCGTGATCTCCGTGGCCGCGGAGATCGCGGAGATGCACCCGCAGACGCTGCGCCAGTACGACCGGCTCGGCCTCGTCAAGCCGTCCCGCGCCCCCGGCCGCGCCCGCCGCTACTCCCAGCGCGACATCGAGAAGCTGCAGCAGATCCAGGTGCTGTCCCAGCAGGGCGTGTCCCTCGAGGGGATCCGGCGCATCCTCCAGCTGGAGAACCAGGTCGCGGCCCTCCGGTCGAGGGTGGCGGAGCTGTCCCAGGAGCTCGAGGACGCCCGGGACCGGGCCGAGGAGTCCTCGCGCATCTTCGCCGCCGGTGTCGGCGGGGACGTGGTGCGCATGGCCCGCGGCGCCCGTCCCCGGGCCCGCAAGATCTCGCAGGCCGTGGTGCTCTACCGGCCCCCGCGCCAGCAGGAGCGCTGAGCGGCACCGGTCGGACGACCGGTGCGGGTCAGGGCAGGTGCTTCTCGAAGCCCACGTCGTACGCGCCGCCCGCATAGGCCCGGGCGGTCCCGGGCAGCGGGACGTACCCGCTGCTGCGGTACAGGGCGGAGGCCTCGGGCTGACGACTGCCCGTGGTGAGGTAGACGCGCCGGTAGCCCGCCGCGGCGGCGAGCCGCTCGAGCTCGGCCAGGACCCGCCGCGAGATCCCTCGCCGGCGGTGCGCCGGGGCGGTCCACACCCGCTTGAGCTCGGCCGTGGCGTCGTCGTACCGGCGGAACGCGCCGCCGCCCACCGTCACGCCGCCCTCGAGGAGGAGCAGGAGCCCCCCGGTGGGGGCGGTGAAGTCGGCCAAGGGGTGGTGCGCCATCTCCTCCGCCCCGATCTCGGGGCCGTAGCGCTCCACGTACTCGAGGTGCAGGCCCTCGAGCAGCGGCTGCGTGCGGGGATCGCCCGGGAGCACGACGACGAAGCCGTCGCGCTCCGCGCCGGGGACGGCGCTCACGCCGTCCGGCGGTAGACGAGGTCGCGTGGGACGCGGCCCGTCTCCCGCGCCTTGCGCTCGAAGCTCGTGAGGACCCGTCCCTCCCAGCGGGGGGCCCAGCCCGTGTCCGGGTGCTCGTCGTCGGCGAGGGGTCCCGGGTGGACGTTCTCGAAGTGCGGGGACGCGTCGAGGACCTCGCGCATCACCAGGGCGTACTCCTGCCAGTCCGTGGCGAGCCGCCACAGCCCGCCTGGCGCGAGCACCCGGGCCGCGAGCTCGGCGAACGCGGGGGAGACCAGGCGCCGCTTGTGGTGGCGGGTCTTGTGCCAGGGGTCGGGGAAGAACACCCACAGCTCGTCGACCGAGGCCGGGGCGAGCATGTGCTCCAGGACCTCGGGCGCGTTGGCCTGCACCACGCGGACGTTGTCCACACCGGCCTGGCCCGCCTTGAGCAGCAGGTCCGCGATCCCGGGCTTGTACACCTCGACGGCGAGGAAGTTCCGCGCGGGGTCCTGGGCGGCGGCGTGCACGACAGCCTCCCCGAGCCCCGAGCCGACCTCCACGACCAGGGGCGCCTCGCGCCCGAAGGCCGCGGCCGCGTCGAACTCGTGGTCGGGGTGGACGGAGGTGTCCGTGCGCACGCGCGGGACGTCGAGCACCCGGGAGGGCGCCCAGTCGTCCCAGGCCTTCTGGCGGCGGGCGGTGAGGCGGTCGCCGCGGCGCACGAAGGAGTACGGCCGGCGGTGGAACGCCTCGGGGACGGGGCCCTGCTCGGGGCCCTCGGCGGGGGAAGGGGTGTGCTCGCTCATCGCCCTACATCCTAGGCGCAGGGCGGGCCACCGGCGCGTCGGCGCCGGGGACGGGCGGCTCGGACCAGCGCCGGCGCGGCGCCTCCCACACCGCGAAGCGGGCGAGCAGCTCGTCGCCGTCCTGGGCGACCACGGCGGCGTCCCGGTACTCGGCGCGCACGAGGCCGGCCGCGGACATGGAGGCCACCGCGTCCAGCAGGGGCCTCCAGTAGCCGGCCACGTCGAGGAAGCCGACCGGCTTGGCGTGCACTCCCACCTGCAGCCAGGTCCACGCCTCGAAGATCTCCTCGAGGGTGCCCAGGCCGCCGGGCAGGGCCACGAACCCGTCGGCGAGCGCGGCCATCTCCGCCTTGCGCTCGTGCATCGTCCGGACGATCCGCAGCTCGGTCAGCCCCGTGTGGGCCGTCTCGTCGTCCACGAGGGACTGCGGCATGACCCCGACCACCTCGCCCCCGGCGGCGAGCGCGGCGTCGGCGACGACGCCCATCAGCCCCACGTGGCCGCCGCCGTAGACGACGCCCACGCCGCGGCGGGCAAGGGTGGAGGCGAAGGCGCGGGCGGCCTCGGCGAACAGGGGGTCGGAACCGAGGGAGGCCCCGGTGTACACGGCGAGTCTCATAGGGACATTGTCGCGGTCGTCGTCGCGGTGGTGGTCCCGGTCGTCGTCGCAGTGGTCGTCGAGGCCGTCGTTCCTGTCCTCGTCGCGATCGTCGGCGCGGTTGTGGTCCCGGTCCCCGCGCCCGTCCCCGCGCCCGTCGCCGCGCCCGTCGCCGTGCCCGTCGCCGTGCCCGTCGCGGCGTCGATAGCATGAGTCGCGCCCCGCGCCCGCCCCGCAGACCCCTGCCGAAGGACCTCCCGTGAGCTCACCGCCCCCCGACGACCGCGTGCGCTCCCGCCTGCGCCTCTCCGGCGGCAAGGACCGGGTGGTGCTGGTGGCGGCCCTGGGGATCCTCAGCGCGGTGAGCCCGATGGCCACGGACATGTACCTGGCCTCGATGCCGGCGATGGCAGGACACTTCGGGGCGTCGGCCTCCGCGGTGCAGCTGACGCTGACCACCTACATGATCGGCATGGCCGTGGGGCAGTTCCTGCTCGGCCCGGTGTCCGACGTGCTGGGCCGGCACCGGCTCATGGTGGCCGGCAACGCGCTGTTCCTGCTCAGCTCAGTCGCCGTGGTCCTGGCCCCGACCATCGGGACGGTGCTGGTCCTGCGGGCCGTCCAGGGCCTCGCCGGGGCGGCCGGCGTGGTGATCGCCCGCGCCGTGGTCTCGGACATCGCCTCCGGCCGCGAGGCCGCCAAGCTGTTCTCGATCCTCGCGACCATCACCTCCCTCGCCCCGGTGGTGGCCCCGCTGCTGGGCGGGGTGATCGCCACGGTGGCCCCGTGGCAGACCGTGTTCTGGGCGCTCGCGGCCTTCGGGCTGCTGATGCTGGCGTGCTCCGTGCTCGTGGTCCCCGAGACCCTGCCCCCGCGCCGGCGGCACCGCGGCGGGGTCGGTGCGGTCGTCACCGGGTCCTGGCGGGTGCTGCGCACCCCGTCCTTCATGGCCTACGCGCTGACTTTCGGGCTCGCCTTCGGCGCCCTGTTCTCCTACATCTCCGCGTCCTCCTTCGTGCTGCAGAACGTGCTCGGCTACTCGGCGCTCGGCTACTCCGTGGTCTTCGCCGTCAACGCGGGCGGCTCGATCCTGGGCGCGGTCGTCAACACCCGCCTCGTCGACCGGGTCGAGCCCGGCACGATCCTCCGCACCGCGATCGTGGTCATGACGACCGTCAACGTGGTGGGCCTGGGCCTGGTGCTGGCCGGGATCACCGGGTGGACCACGCTGGCGCACCTCTTCGTGAGCCAGACCTGCATCGGCTTCGTCATGGGCAACGCCGTGGCCCTCGCCCAGAGCCGGGTCCCGGGCCGAGCGGGGGCCGGATCGGCGGTGCTCGGGTTGGTCCAGTTCCTCCTCGGAGGGCTCGTGAGCCCGCTGACCGGTCTGGCCGGTCAGCACAGCGCGGTGCCGATGGCCGTGGCCATGGCGGTGTGCTCGCTGCTCGCCACGGGCGCCGTGCTCCTCGCCCACCGGTTCTCGCGGCGAGCACCGGAGGACCTCGCCGCCCCGCCCGGGCCGTAACCGGGCGGAAACGGTCCGGGGCCACACTGTGGCCGATCCACCGGTCCCTGACGGGAGGACCGGCGGACCTGTGATTAGATGCCTTCTGCCGAGACAGAGGTCACAGTCCCGTTCCGGCCCGCTTCCTCATCCACCCGACACCCACGGGAGAACACATGCTCCAAACCATCGAGACCGCCCTCGGCGAACTGGGCGGCATCATCTGGGGGCCCTACGTCCTCATCCCCCTGCTGCTGCTGACCGGTCTGTACCTGACCATCCGGCTGGGTGGGCTGCAGTTCCACAAGCTCGGCTCCGCGCTGCGGCTGGCCCTGTTCGACCGCAAGGACGCGGACGCCCGCGGCGGTGACGTCTCCCAGTTCCAGGCGCTGACCACGGCGCTCGCGGCCACGGTGGGGACCGGCAACATCGTGGGCGTGGCGACCGCGATCTCGATCGGCGGGCCCGGCGCCCTGTTCTGGATGTGGGTCACCGGCCTGCTCGGCATGGCCTCCAAGTACTCCGAGGCCTTCCTGGCCGTGCGGTTCCGCACCACGGACGCCAAGGGGGAGATCTCCGGCGGACCCCAGTACTACCTGGAGCGCGGCATCCGCAACGGGTTCGGGAAGTTCCTGGCGATCTTCTTCGCCATCGCCGCCGCGCTGGCCGCCTTCGGCATCGGCAACATGACCCAGGGCAACTCCATCGCCTCCAACCTGGAGAGCTCTTTCAGCGTCCCCACCTGGCTCACCGGCGCCGTGCTCGCGGTGCTGACGCTCGCCGTGCTCGTGGGCGGCATCAAGTCCATCGGCAAGGTCACGGCGGGCTTCGTCCCCGTCATGATCCTCTTCTACGTCCTCGGCGCCCTGTTCATCCTCATCGTCAACGTCGCGGCCATCCCGCAGGCCATCGTCCTCATCTTCACCGACGCCTTCACCGGCACCGCGGCGGTCGGCGGGTTCGCCGGGTCCGCCATCATGCTCGCCGTGCAGATGGGCGTGGCCCGCGGCATCTTCTCCAACGAGTCCGGCATGGGTTCGGCCGCGATCGCCGCGGCCGCGGCCCAGACCACCCACCCGGTCCGCCAGGGACTGGTCTCCATGACCCAGACCTTCATCGACACCATCATCGTGGTGAGCTGCACGGGACTCGTGCTCATCACCACCGGTGTCTGGGAGCAGGGGGCGGACTTCGCCGCCACCATGACCGGCGACGCCTTCAGCCAGGGCCTGCCCGGGCAGTGGGGGCACTACGTGGTCACCATCGGGCTCGTCATGTTCGCCTACTCGACGATCCTCGGATGGGCCTACTACGGCGAGCGCTGCATGGAACGGCTCTTCGGCAGGGCGGCCGTGATGCCCTACCGGGTCGTGTTCTCCCTCATCGTGTTCGTGGGCTGCACCGTGCCGCTGGCGGTGGTGTGGAACTTCGCCGACGTGATGAACGGCCTCATGGCACTGCCCAACCTCCTCGGGCTGCTGCTCCTCTCCGGGCTGGTCGTCCGCGAGACGAAGCACTACCTGAACCACGACCCCAAGCTGCGGGCGGACCGCCGGCAGGTCGACGCGTTCATGGAGGGCCACCCCGGAGCGATCGACTCGTACGAGCGCACCGGCGTCTGACGGCTGTCGGTCCACGAGGGCCCGGCCTCCTGACGGGGGCCGGGCCCTCCGTCTAGCCTGAGGGGCATGAGCCAACTTCCCGAGCCCCGCCCGTTCTCCTGCGCGGACGCCACCGGCGCCGTCTACGACCAGGGCGCGCACGTGACCGACTGGATCCCCACCGGCCACGCCCCGGTCCTGTGGCTGTCCCCGAGCACCGCGCTCGAGACGGGCAGCCCCGTGCGCGGAGGTGTCCCGATCTGCTTCCCGTGGTTCGCCAACGGGGCGGAGGGCGGGCGCGAGCCCAAGCACGGTTTCGCCCGCACGCTCCCGTGGCACGTCGAGTCGCGCGAGTCCTCGGACCACGAGGCGGTGGTCGTCTACCGGCTCTCGGACGCGGACATCACCGATCCCGCGCACCGGGAACAGTTCCCGCACCCGTTCGAGGCGTACTTCGTGGTGCGCTTCGGCGCCGAGCTGTCCCTCGAGCTGAGCGTCACGAACACCGGTGAGCGCCCGTTCGACTTCGAGGAGGCTCTGCACGCCTACCTGGTGGTGGGGGACGTGCGGAAGATCCAGGTCGAGGGCCTGGCCGGCGCCTCCTACCGCGACAAGGTCCTGGACCGGGAGGACTGCGTGCAGGAGGGGGACCTCCGGTTCGACGGAGAGACCGACCGGGTGTACCGCTCGACCGGCGACGTGGCCGTCGTGGATCCCGTGCTGGGGCGGGTGCTGCGGATCCGGAAGAAGAACTCCGGCACCACCGTGGTGTGGAACCCCTGGGCGGAGAAGGCGGCCGCGATGTCCGACGTGGGGCCGGACGGCTGGACGGACTTCGTGTGCGTGGAGGGCGCCAACACCCACGCCGACACCGTGCACCTCGAGCCGGAGGAGACCCACAGCATGGGCTACCGGCTGTCGGTGGAGACCACGGCGGAGGACCCGGGACGGCCTCCCGCCTGACGCCCAGGACCGTCCGGCGGTCAGAACGGCGGCGGATCCGTGTCCTCCGGCGCTACGTCGTCCGGCGCGGCCCTGCTCAGTACGGCTCCGCCCGGTCCGATCCCCGCCGGGGGTCCGGCACGGTGCGGACCCGGAGCAGGACGGGCCCGGCGGTGCGCCGGCGTCGTCATGGGGCCCATTGTCCCGGGCGCCTCGGACGTCCTGAGGGTCCGTCCGGAAGGCGCGTGCCGCGCGACCCACGGCCGGGGACAGGAAACGGGTGCCGCCCGTCCGTGCGGACGTGCGGCACCCGTGGGGTCCTGCGGGAACCGTGCCTACTTGGAGACCACCAGGGCCGCGGCGATCGCGGCCAGGAAGGCGTCCTTCGAGAGGCCCGTGCCGGCCTCGGTCGGGCGGATGCCGTCCTCCTGGGTCATCTCGGGGTTGCGGAAGTACAACGAGAGCAGTCCGGCGGAGAACGCGCCGAGGGCCAGGCCCGCGAGACGCTTGTTGACGAACGGCGTCAGCAGGGCGGCGCCGATGCCGATCTCCGAGTAGGCCACGAACTTGCCGAAGGTGTCGGGGTCCCACTCCTTGAACTGGGGGACGCCGGTGGCGGCGAACTGCTGGAGACCCGCGGCGGCCTCCGTGGGGAGGTCCTTCTTGCCGTAGCCGGACTGCAGCAGGTAGGCGCCGGAGACGCCGCGCAGGATCGCGTTGGAGAGGCTCATGGTCGGTCCTTTCAGGAGGGCGAACAGGGTCATTGAGTCGTCAACGACCCTATCAGGGGAGGCCTCGCGCCCTCCGCGCGGGACGGGCCGGGAGCGAACACCCGCGCCGGTGGCGGCCCGTGGAGCCTAGGCTGGCCACCGGCCCGCGGGACGCCCTCCGCGTCCTGCCACCCGACGGAAGGACAGACATGGACATCGAGACCATGAAGAAGGTTCTGCTCGTTCTCACCAGCCACGACACCCTCGGCGACACGGGGGAGCCGACCGGCTACTTCGTCGGCGAGGCGGCGCACCCGTGGAAGGTGTTCCGGGACGCCGGGTACTTCGTCGACTTCGCCTCGATCGCCGGCGGGCAGCCCCCGCAGGACGGCAAGGACGAGGAGGACGAGGTCCAGCGGCAGTACCTCGAGGACGAGACCGTGCGTGCCTCCCTGTTCAACACCCCGCGGATCAGCGTGGTCGACCCGGCCCAGTACGACGCCGTCTACCTCGTGGGCGGGCACGGCACCATGTGGGACTTCGCCGGCAACGCCGACCTGCAGTCGCTGGTGGCCGCCGTGCACGACGCCGGGGGAGTCGTCGGCGCCGTCTGCCACGGGCCCTCCGGTCTCGTCGACGTGGAGCTCTCCAACGGCCTGCGCATCGTCGAGGGACGCAGGGTGGCCGCCTTCACCAACGCCGAGGAGGACGAGGTCGGCAAGTCCGACGTCGTCCCGTTCCTGCTCGAGGACAAGCTCGTCGAGCAGGGCGCGGACGTGCGGACGGCGCCGAACTGGACCGAGAACGTCGTCGTGGACGACCGCCTCGTCACCGGGCAGAACCCGCAGTCCGCGGCCGGCGTGGCCAAGGAGATGACCAAGCTCCTGACCGAGGTGGTGCGCGAGCAGAAGGCGGCGCAGGAGGCGGACTCCGCCGCGCTGCGCCGGGCGCACGACGCCGAGAAGTCCGAGGACGACCAGGGCTGAGCCCCGACCACCCCGAGCGAGGGGCGGCGCGGGCGGAAACGCCCGCGCCGCCCCTCGCGGGTCCCGCCGTTTCCGGACAGACTGGGAGCGTCGGACCGCCCGGTCCGGCCCAGCGGACACACGGCAGGAGAACCACATGGCTGACCTCAGGGACAAGGTCGCGCTCGTCACCGGCGCCGCCTCCGGCATCGGCGAGGCCTGCGCCAAGGACCTCGCGGCGCAGGGCGTCAAGGTCGTCGTCACGGACATCGACACCCGGCGGATCGACGACGTCGTCCAGTCCATCATGGCCGCCGGCGGGAACGCCGCGGGCTTCCGGCAGGACGTGGCGAAGCCCGAGGACTGCGAGGCCGCGGTCGAGTTCGCCCAGCAGACCTACGGCGCCCTGCACCTGGCGGTGAACAACGCCGGGGTCGGCGGCTCCGCGGACGCCGTGGGCGAGTCCGACCTCGACGCGTGGGTGCGCACCGTGCAGATCGACCTGCACTCCGTCATGTTCGGCATGCGCTACCAGCTGCCCGCCATCGAGCAGGCTGGCGGCGGGGCGATCGTCAACATGGCCTCCATCCACGGCACCGTGGCCACAGCGGCGGGCAACAGCGCCTACACCGCCGCCAAGCACGGCGTGGTCGGGCTCACCAAGCAGGCCGGCGTGGAGTACGGCCTGCGCGGGGTGCGGGTCAACGCCGTCGGCCCCGCCTACATCGACACCCCGCTGCTCCGGACCGCGCCGGCGGCCGTCCTCGAGGGACTCGCCGCCAAGCACCCGCTCGGCAGGCTGGGCCGCGCCGAGGAGGTCGCCGCCCTGACCACGTTCCTGCTCTCGGAGAAGGCCTCCTTCATGACGGGCGCGTACTACCTGGTCGACGGCGGCTACACCGCCCTGTAGACCGTCCCCGCGCCGCCGAACCTACCGCACCGGTGCGAGAAGGGCGCAGGTGCCGCCGCCGCTCGCACCGGTGGGGCGCGGACGGCCGCGGCCGTGCCCTCCGCCACATCCGGGTGGTGCCGTGCCGCCGGTGCTGTAGGGTGGGTCGTATTGCACATGGCACTGCTCCCCGTCCCCGGGTGAGCAGGCAGGCGTCGAGCACCCCGTTCTTCTTCCAGCGTGGCACCGTTCCAGACGGTCTCAGCCCGCTCGCAGGGGCTCCAGGAGTCATTCGGCGCAACCCGGCGCGCTACCCCCTTGCCGGGACATCCGATCGAAAGACGTATCCCAGTTTTGGCTACTTTCACCGACCTTGGCGTGCCCAAGGCCCTTTCCGCCGTCCTCGCCCAGCAGGGCATCGAGCAGGCGTTCCCCATCCAGGAGAAGACCCTCCCCGACTCGCTGGCCGGCCGCGACGTGCTCGGCCGCGGCAAGACCGGCTCGGGCAAGACCGTGGCGTTCGCGCTGCCGCTCGTGTCCCGGCTCGCCGGGCTGACCGGCAACGGCGCCCGCGCCGCGCGGCGGGCCAACCGGCCCACCGGCCTGGTGCTGGCCCCCACCCGCGAGCTGGCCACCCAGATCGACCGTGCGATCGCCCCGCTGGCCGAGGCCGCCGGGCAGACGACCACCGTCATCTTCGGCGGGGTCTCCCAGCGCAACCAGGAGAAGGCGCTCGCCAAGGGCGCCGACATCGTCATCGCCTGCCCCGGCCGGCTCGAGGACCTGTTGAAGCAGAACGTCCTCACGCTCGACGACGTCCGCGTGACGGTCATCGACGAGGCCGACCACATGGCCGACATGGGCTTCCTGCCCGTGGTGACCCGCATCCTCAAGCGCACCCCCCAGGGCGGCCAGCGACTGCTGTTCTCGGCGACGCTCGACGGCGGCGTGGACAAGCTCGTCAAGCAGTTCCTGTCCAACCCCGTCAAGCACTCCGTGGACGCCCCGCAGGCGTCCGTGTCCACCATGGACCACCACGTGCTCGTCGTGGACGCGGACGAGAAGCAGGAGCTCATCGAGGCCCTGGCCTCCGGCACGGGGCGCCGCGTGATGTTCACGCGCACCAAGCACCGCGCCAAGAAGATGGCCCGCAAGCTCAGCCAGATGGGCATCCCCGCCGTGGACCTGCACGGCAACCTCTCCCAGAACGCCCGTGACCGCAACCTGGCCCAGTTCTCCGCCGGTGACGTGCGCGTGCTCGTGGCCACCGACGTCGCCGCCCGCGGCGTGCACGTGGACGAGGTCGAGCTGGTCGTGCACATCGACCCGCCCACCGAGCACAAGTCCTACCTGCACCGCTCCGGGCGCACCGCCCGCGCCGGCGCCTCCGGCTCCGTGGTCACGGTGGCCACCAAGGAGGAGCGTCGTGAGGTCACGCAGCTCATGAAGGCCGCGGGCGTCACCGCGAACTTCGACACCGTGACCGTCGGCTCCCCGGCCGTCGCGGCGCTCGTGGGCGAGCTCGCCGACAAGGTCGCCTACGTGCCGCAGCCCGTCCAGGCCCAGGGCCGTCCGGCGAGCGGTCAGCGCTCCGGCGGCGGCCGTGCGGGCTCCGGCGGCAACCGCGGCCGCGGCGGACAGAACCGGTCCGAGCAGGGGCGCAGCGGCTCCCGCGACCAGCGCGGGGAGACCGGCAGCCGCGGGGGCTCCCGCCCCGGCAACGGCTCGGCCTCCCGCTCGGCGGCACCGGCGCGCTCCGCGGCGCCCACCCGCTCCGCGGCGCCCGCGTACTCGACCGAGTCCGCACCGGACCGCTCCACCCAGGCCGCGGCCCGTCGCCGCACCCGGAGCCCGCGCCGCGCGTCGTCCCCCCAGGGCACCGCGACCCGCTGAGCCCCAGCACGTCCCACGAGGGCCCGTTCCCTGCCGTCCCGCATCCCGCGGACCGGCGGGGAACGGGCCCTCGTCGTCGTCGCCGTGGTCAGACGGTCGGGGCCAGCCCCCGCAGGAACTGCAGGGTGACGTCCGTGTGGGCGTCCACGAGCACGAAGCCGGGCGCGGGCTCCACCGGCAGCTCACCGGGCACCACCACCACCGGCATCCCGGCGGCCGCCGCGCTCGCCGCCCCCGTCTGCGAGTCCTCGACCGCCACGCACCGCGCCGGGTCCACGCCCAGCCGCCGCGCCGCGAGCAGGTAGGGCTCCGGGTGCGGCTTGGCGTGCTCCACGTCTTCCTGGGAGACGACCACCCGCAGCACCTCGGGCGCCCCGGACGCGGTGCCCTCCGCGACCACGGTCAGGGCGTTCGTCACGACGGCCCCGGGGATGCCGGCCCGTTCGAGCTCGGTCAGCAGGTCCCGCATGCCGGGCAGGAACGGGACCTCGCCCGTCAGCGAGGCCGCGACCTCCCGCCCGAGCTCGGCGGTGATGGCCTCGACGGTCCCCTCGGCACCGCGCTCGACCATCAGCCGCGCCGAGGTGGGCACCGTCCTCCCCAGCGTGGCGAGGTCGTCCTCGGTGCTCCAGCCGACGCCGTACCGGCCGGCCACCGCCCGCTTGGCCACCGCCCACTGCGGTTCGGAGTTCACGAGGGTGCCGTCGTGGTCGAACAGGACGGCGGCGGGGAAGTCGGGGGAGCTCACGGGCGGGCCTCCTGCGCGGGGTGGAAGGGCGACGACGGGGACTGCGGGTCCAGCGAGCGCAGCAGCTCCAGGGTCAGCTCCCGGTGGGATCCGACGTGCAGCAGTCCGGGGCCGCGCTCGACCTCCATCTCGCCGGGGACGACCACCGTGGGGATGCCTGCCGCGACGCCCGCGGCGGCCCCGGCGGGGGAGTCCTCCACCACGACGCACCGGGCGGGGTCCACCCCGAGGCGGCGCGCCGCCGTGAGGTAGGCGTCCGGGTCCGGCTTGGGGCGGACCCCCTGCGCGTACTCGTCCGTGCCGATGATCACCCGGAACAGGTCCTCCGGCGCCGTGCCCGCGGTGTGGCGGCCCATCGCCGAGCTCGCGTTGGTGACGATCGCCGCGGGGATCCCCGCGGCCGAGAGCTCCTCGAGAAGCTCCTCGATCCCGTCGATGAACGTCAGCTCGGTGTCCTCCAGGACGCGGATGCTGTGCTCGAAGACCGCCCGGAACAGCTCGTCCTCGCCGAGCGGCACGCCGACCTGCTGCATGCGCTCGATCGTCGCGGCGACCGGCAGGCCCAGGGTCGCGAGCGAGTCCTCGGGGGTCCAGAGCAGTCCGTGCTCGGCGGCGAGGTTCTGCTTGGCACGGTCCCACAGCGGCTCGGTGTCGACGAGGGTCCCGTCGTGGTCGAAGAGGACGGCGTGCGGGAATCCGGGGGAGGGCATGCGCTCCAGCCTACCGGGACGCCCGGGGGCGGGCCCGCGGCGGGACGCCCGCCGATGGACTGGCGGGCGTGGAAACAGCCCTCGACCGCGTGGCGCACCGGCCCACCGCCCTGCAGCGCGCCGTGCCCGTCCTGGGCGTCCCGGCGGCTCTGCTGCTCGGGGCGTGGGTCGCCGTGGGGCGCGGCCTCGCCGGAGCCGCCGGTGACCTGGTGCCGCTCTACACCCTGACGCTGGCCCTGCCGCTGACGGCGCTGCTCGCGGTGGCGGGCGTCCTGCTGCGCCGGGACGCCCGCGCCCACGTCCCGCCCGGGGCGTCCCTGCGGTCCTCCTTGACGACGCCCGCCGTGTGGGCCGTGCTCCTCGGCTTCGGCGCCGTCCTCCCGGACCGCGTGGACGGCACCGGCGCCTCCGTGCTGACCCGGGCCACCGACCCCGTCCACCTGGGCCTGTCCGCGGGGTTCGCCAACACCCTCGGCATCCTCTCGTTCGTCCTGGCGACCGCCACCGTGGTGCTCGCGGCCACCGACCTGCGCCGGACCCGCCGGATCCAGCGCGGGGAGCCGCTCAGCGAGGACGAGATCCTGGACCGGCAGGGGCTCTGACCCGCCCGGCCCGCCACGGGACCTCGCAGCGCCCGGTGGGCCCGGGTACATTGACCGCATGAGCACCGAGCGCCCCGGCACCCCCGACACCTCCCCGGTCCCCCCGGAGACCAAGGACTGGACCGTGGTGCTCGACCGGGGCTGCCCCGACTGCGGGTTCGACCCGGACTACGACGTCACGACCACGGGGGAGCGTGCGCGGGCCACGGTCGAGCGCTGGGCGACGGTCCTCGACCGGCTGGGCATGACGGACCGGCCCCGTCCGGGGACGTGGTCCCCGCTCGAGTACGCGTGCCACGTCCGGGACCTCTGCCGGGTCTTCCGCGAGCGGCTGCGGCTCATGCTCGACGAGGAGGACCCGGTCTTCGCGGACTGGGACCAGGACGCCGCAGCGGTCGAGGAGCGGTACAACCTCCAGGACCCCTACGAGGTCTCCGGGGAGCTCGCGCAGGAGCTCCGCGCCACCGCGGACGCCTTCGACGCCGTGGCCGAGGAGCAGTGGGCCCGGCCCGGCCGGCGCGGGGACGGCAAGGACTTCACCGTGGCGAGCTTCGCGGCGTACTTCCTGCACGACGTCGAGCACCACCTGCGCTTCGACGTCCGCGGCTGACCCGGCCGCACCGGGTCCGTCGGCGGCCGACCCGTCCGCGGCTGGACCCGTCCGCTGGGCAATCGCTCGGCGGACAGGAGCGGGCCGGGAGCGGTCAGCCGAGGCGCACGGTCCCGTCGTCGTCGACCCGCCATCCCGGGTTGTGCGCGATCTCCCACACCACGCCGTTGGGATCGGCGACGTGCGCGTGGAAGACGCCCCCGAAGGCACCCGGTCGCGGTGCCGTGAGCACGGTGCCGCCCGCGGCGCTCATCGCGTCGACGCTCGCGCGCACCGCGGCCTCGCTGTCCACGTTGTGCGCGAGCGTCAGGCCCTGGGCCGGGGACGCCGCCGGGAGGCCGAGGTCCTCGGCGAACTTCCCGGCGTCGAAGAGGCCCAGCACCGTCCCGGGAGCGATCTGGAAGAAGAGGATTTCCCCGGGGACGTCGAGCAGCGGCTCCCAGCCGAGGCCCTGCGCGTAGAACTTCCGGGCGGCGTCGAGGTCCGGGGTGGACAGGGTGAGAAAGTGCACGCGCGGGTCCACGGCTGCCTCCTGGGGTCCGGGGCGGGAGCGGCCCCGCCGTCACCGGTCCAGCGTAGACGTCGGCCGCTCCCCGGTGTCGAGGGTCGGCGTGGCCCCGCGGTCCGAGGGGACCTGGTCGAGATCCCGGTGGACGACGACGGTGCCGGTCCGTGCGGTCCGCGAGGTGCCGGTGCCCGTGCCGGGCGACGTCATCTGCCGGGCCGCCGGCACCGAGGGGTTAGTCTCGGTGGCAGCACCAACGGGCGCGGGACGCTCGCCCGCAGCGCCGGAGGACGGGACGAGCACATGGCACAGCAGCACCAGGACGCGGTCGAGCCGGCGGAGTCGCCGTACTACGACCGTGTCCTCACGGTGCCCAACGTCGTCTCGGTGGTGCGCTTCGCGCTCATCGTCCCCGCCGTGCTGGCCGTCCTCGACATCGACGAGCGGCCGGTGCGCGCGCTGGTCCTCGTCGCCCTCTTCTCCCTGACGGACTGGGTCGACGGCACCCTGGCCCGGGCGCTCAAGCAGCGCAGCCGGGTCGGCGAGGTCATGGACCCCATCGCCGACCGGCTGGGGACCGTGGCGATCGCCGTGGCCGCGAGCATCGTCGGGCTCTTCCCCTGGTGGGTGCTGATCGTCATCGCGGTCGTCGACGTCGTGGTGGGGATCGCCACCCTGGTCCGGAGGTCCCTCGGCACGCTGCGGGTCACCACCGTCGGCAAGGCGAAGACCGCTCTGCTCATGGTGGGGACCGTGTTCGTCCTGGCGGGACCCGCCTGGGCCAGCCCCGAGGTGACGGACGTCGGCCGGGTCATGGTGCAGGCAGCGGCCGTCCTGCACGTCCTGGCGGGCGTGCAGTACTTCCGTCAGGCCCTCCAGGGTCAGGTCGTCGCCGGCGGCACGGCGAGGTAGGCGTGCCGGGCGGCGCCGATGATGCCCGCCGCGTTGCGCAGCTCGGCCGGGACGACGCGCGTGTCCAGGCGCAGACGGGGCAGGAAGTCCTCGTGCCGGGCGGAGATCCCGCCGCCGACCACGATCAGGTCCGGGGAGAAGAGGAACGCCAGGTGCGCGAAGTACTGCTGGAGACGCTCGGCGTAGTCCGGCCAGTCCAGTCCGTCCCGCTCCCTGGCCACCGCCGAGGCCCGCATCTCGGCGTCCACCCCGTCGAGCTCCAGGTGGCCCAGTTCGACGTTGGGCACGAGCTTGCCGTCCACGAACAGCGCTGACCCGATGCCGGTGCCCAGGGTGATGACCAGGACGGTGCCGGTGCTCCCGCGCCCGGCGCCGTAGCGGAGCTCGGCCAGGCCCGCCGCGTCGGCGTCGTTGAGGACCTGGACGGTGCGCCCCAGCCGTTGCGTGAGGAACCGGTGGACGTCCAGCCCGATCCACGCGTCGTCGATGTTCGCGGCGGAGCGCGCCACGCCGTGGCGGATGATCGCGGGGAGCGCCACTCCGACGCTGGCCTCCGGGTGCGGGGCCCCGGGGCCGGCGGAGAGCTCCTGCACGATGAGCATGAGCTGCTCCGCGAGAGCCTCCGGCGTGGCGGGAGCAGGGGTCGGGCGCTGGAGGACCGGGGTGGTCAGCTCGCCATCGGCCATGTCCACGGCCGCGTACTTGACCAGGGTGCCGCCCACGTCCACCCCGATGTGGTGCCGGTGCAGGGTCGACCAGCCGGTCGACGCGGGGAGCGGAGGGGTGCGAGGCGAGGGCTGGGCCATCCGACATCCTAGGGTCGAGGGGGGAGCGCAGGGACGACGACGGGCGCGCTGCGGCAGGCTCGACGCGACCGACCGGGTGCGAGCCCTCGTCGGGGCCGGCACCCCGGACCATTCTGCCATCGAGGCTGCCGCCAGTCGTGGCGGAGGCGCCGTGCGCGAGGCGCTGCCCCGGAGGCGCTGTGCGCGAGGTGCCGCACCGGAGGCGCTGCTCGGGAGGTGCCGTGGAGAAGGCGCCCGTCAGGATTCGCTGCGGGGGAGGGGCAGGCTCAGCCGTGCGGCCCGGTGCCCGGCGTGCTGCCGAGATCGTGCGGCCCGGCGTCGTCCCGGGAAGCCGCGATCTCCCAGGAGAAGGGGACCCGGGCGACGGGTGCGCCCTGGACGAGTCCGTTGACCGCGCGTGCGACCAGGTTGCGGTGGGCGGCCGGCAGGCTCAGGCATCCGTGCAGGTACGCGTCGACCTCCAGCATCCCGGCCTCGCCGCCGAGCTGGAAGTAGTGCCACCACAGCCGGGTCAGGTCGAGACCGGCCCGCTCGACGGCGTACCGGGCGAGGCGAGCCTGAACGGCTCCAAGCCTGTTGTCGTCCACGGTTCCCCCCACTGTGGTGCTGCGGTCCGGGGACGGCCCCGGACCGGGCGCGACGCTGCGCAGCGGTCCGGGACCGTCCGTGGCGGTGCGGTGGCACCGCCGCCCCCATCATGGTTCCGAGCCGGGCACGGGGTCACCATCCGACACCCGGACGCGTGCGTTTTCCGGACCGTCGGTGCTTCCCCCGGACGTCCGGGCCGGCCGGCACGACCTCCACAGTGGTCGCTGCTGTCACTGCCGTCCCGGCTGGCATGGACGCCGGGACGGGTCTCAAGGATGCTGGTGCGGATGTCGACGACGCGCAGAAGGGGAGCGGGGCGGCCCCCCAGCCGGCCCCGCTCCCTGCTGCTCCCGCGCCCGGACCCGGTGCTTGTCGCGCCCCCGGAGCCGGGAGGCGGCGCGCTGTCGGTCGACGGTGCGGGAGCCGGGGGATGATCCTTGCCGGACCACAGAATCCCCTGGTGAGAAGCAAGAATGCTCGATTCCGCGGGGATCGGCAAGGGCCGGGG
The DNA here is from genome assembly GCF_054784195.1 of Kocuria himachalensis. NCBI lineage: Bacteria > Bacillati > Actinomycetota > Actinomycetes > Micrococcales > Micrococcaceae > Kocuria > Kocuria himachalensis. The sequence goes on along the minus strand of NZ_BAAGPL010000019.1, from coordinate 192,195 downwards.
TGTGACCCAGTTCACATGCAGAAACAAAGGGTTGTGATCGCAAATGCGCTGGCCCGCCGTGCGTGCCGGCCGGTCAGCACGTCGGGGCGGCACGTCGGGGCGGCATGTCGGGTCAGTGCCCGGTGTTGAGCATCCCGCCCAGGCGCACGCGCATCCGGCGGCTGGCCTGGTTCAGCCCGACGATCTCCACGTCCTTGCCGTAGTGGGTGTACTTGTCGGTCACCGAGTCGAGTGCCGCGACCGTGGAGGCGTCCCACAGGTGCGAGTCGGAGAAGTCGATGACCACCCGCTGCGGGTCCCCGGCGTAGTCGAACATCGTGTAGAGGTCGTTGGAGGAGGCGAAGAACAGCTCCCCGTGCACGGTGTAGACCGCCGCCGTCTCCCGGCCGTCGCTCCGCTCGAGCACACGGTCGACGGTGACGAAGTGGGCCACCCGGCGGGCGAAGGCGACCATCGCCACGAGCACACCCACGATCACGCCGAGGGCGAGGTTGTGCGTCCACACGGTCACGGCCACGGTGGAGAGCATCACCAGGGTCTCCGGGACCGGCATCCGCGTCAGGGTCGAGGGGCGGACCGAGTGCCAGTCGAAGGTCGCCCAGGACACGAAGATCATGATCGCCACCAGTGCGGCCATCGGGATGACCGCCACGATCTCGCCCAGGGTGACGACGAGGATGAGCAGGAAGACCCCGGCCAGGAAGGTGGAGATGCGGGTGCGGGCCCCGGAGGCGCGCACGTTGATCATGGTCTGGCCGATCATGGCGCACCCGCCCATCCCGCCGAAGAAGCCGGTCACGATGTTGGCCGCGCCCTGCGCCCACGACTCGCGGGTCTTGTTCGAGTGCGTGTCGGTGATGTCGTCGACGAGCTTGGCCGTCATCAGCGACTCCAGCAGGCCCACCAGCGCCATGGTCAGCGCGAACGGGGCGATGATCCGGAAGGTCTCCAGGTCCAGCGGGACGTCGGGGAAGTGCGGCGAGGGCAGGGAGTCCGGCAACTCGCCCTTGTCGCCGACGCTGGGCACGTCCATGCCCATCGGCACCACGATCGCGGTGATCACCACGATGGCCACCAGCGGGGCCGGGACCACGCCGGTCAGCCGGGGGAACAGGAACACGATGGCCAGACCCAGGACCGTGAGGGGGTACACGGCCCAGGGCACGCCGATCAGCTCGGGAATCTGTGAGCTGAAGATCAGGATCGCCAGGGCGTTGACGAAGCCCACCATGACCGACCGCGGAATGAAGCGCATCAGCCGTGCCGCGCCGACCAGGGCCAGGACCACCTGGAAGACCCCGGCCAGGATCACCGTGGCGAGGAAGTGGTCCAGGCCGTGGGAGGCCACCAGCGGGGCGATCACCAGCGCCACCGCACCGGTGGCCGCGGAGACCATCGCCGGCCGCCCGCCCAGCACGGCGGTGGTCACGGCCATGGTGAAGGACGCGAACAGGCCCAGGCGGGGATCCACGCCGGCGATGATCGAGAAGGCGATCGCCTCCGGGATGAGCGCCAGGGCCACCACGAGCCCGGCCAGGACCTCGGTCTTGAGGTGGCGGGGGGACCGGAGGCTCAGGCGCACCGACTGGCGCTGCTCGGGCGTGAGGTGGTCGGCTGCGGGGCCGGCTGTCGTGGTGGCCAAGGAGGCTCCGTTCGCAGGGGTGGGGGCGGGAAAGATGGACGGGGAGGCCGGGAGACAAGGGCTGGGAGGCCGGGAGGCAAGGGCTGGGAGGCCGGGAGGGAAGGACGGAGGAGAAGGGCAGGACGGACGAGCTGAGGCACTCCGGCTGGTGCGCGTGCGGGTGGGCGCGGCGTCGCGCGAGAGGTGCGGCGTCCGGGCGCGGAGGCGCACCGGTGGAGACCGGGCACCAACTCTACCCTGGCGTCAGGGTAGAGTCCTCGGTCTCGGTCCGGAGGAGACGCAGCTCATGCCCGTCCCAGAGCCTCCAGCAGGCGCGCTTCGACGTCGGGGACCAGTGTCTCGCCGTAGGCGGACGTGACGTGGTCGAGGTCCATGTACACCTGGATGTTGCCGACGACCCCGGGGCAGGTGGTCTCGGTGCACAGCCGGTCGGTGAGATCGATGCTGTGCAGGTCCTCGTGCCGGGCGGCCAGCTCCTCCAGGGGGTTGACCGGCAGCAGCGACTCGGAGCGGGGGACGTTGCAGCGGTCGTGGTCGGGTCCGTAGGTCTCCACGCACTCGAACATGTCGTAGGGGAAGCGCGGGTTGTCCCGGAAGGCCACCACCGGGATGCCGGCGTCCAGGAACGGGGTGACCCCGTCCTCGTAGCCCTCGACGAGCTTCTCGTGCGGGGCCTCGGAAAGGCTCAGGGTGCCGACGGTCAGCACCGCATCGGGCTCGGCCTCCAGGGCCGCGTCCCGGGCGGCGGCGTTGAAGTCGTTGCACTCGGCCTGGTAGTTCTCCGACGGGGCGGTGTAGCGGCAGGCCATCCGCAGGTAGGAGACCACCGTCCAGCCCTGGGCGTCGGCGACCCGGTGGATCGGGGTGAGCAGCTGCCGGGCGTGGGAGTCCCCGAGCACCACCAGGGTCCGCTGGGAGCCGGTGCTGCGGGTGCTGTCGTCGCCGTTGCTCGTGCCGGTGTCGGCGCTGTCAGCATCGTCGCGGTGGCCGCTGCTCGTGCCAGCACCGGTGCCGGTACCAGTGCCGGTGCCGGTGCCGGTGCCGGGGTCGGGGGTGATGATCCAGCACTCTCCGCCCAGCTCCTCGATGCCTGCCGGGGTCTGCTCGGGGGCGCAGGGGTCTCCGGTGTCGCCCCACTCGTACCCGCGTTCGGAGTAGGTGGGGATGATCGGCACGTCCGGGACCTCGGTCGCCTCATCGCGCAGCACCGCGGCCCCGGGATAGTTCTGCGCCGTGCGCTCCACCCCGGCGGTGGGGTCGCGCTGGATCGTGTACTGGTGGGCGCCGGTGAGCGGGACCGCCACGAGCAGGGCGGTGGCGGCCAGCCGGATCCCGCTGCCCGCCCGGACCCCGGGCAGTGCGCGCCAGCCGGTCAGCAGCAGCGCGGTGGCTCGGGTGAGAGCCACGGAGGCGGCCAGGATGCCCAGCCCGGCCGGCACGGGGACGGTGTCGCGAGCGGTGACCAGCAGATAGGTGATGAGCAGCGGCCAGTGCCACAGGTAGATGCCGTAGGCGCGGTCCCCGAACCACTGCAGCGGGCCCAGCGCGAGCACCCGGCCCACCCCGTGGGGTGCGTCGGGGGCCAGGGCCCCGCCCGCCAGCACCGCGGCCGCCCCCAGGGTCGGGGCCAGGGCCACGGTGCCGGGGAAGCGGATCTCGGCGTCGACGAGGAAGGGGGTGGCGAGGATCGCGGCCAGCCCGGCCCAACCCAGCACGACGCCCAGTCCCACCCGGGGGCTCACGCCGGGGGCTCCGCCTGTCGGCCGGACCCCCACCGGGGGCGCGGCGCCCGGCGCGGCGCCCCGCAGCCCGGCGGCAGCGGTGAGGGCCAGGGCGGTGAGCGAGCCCAGGGCGAACTCCCACAGCCGGGTGAGGGTGCTGAAGTAGGCGGCCTCGGGGCCGGCCGCGGTGGCGACCACCGACCAGGCCAGGGAGCCGGCGAACACCGCGCCGAACACCGCCCAGGCCACCGGGCGGACCCGCAGCGCCGTTCGCCGGGCCACCCACGCGCAGCCCGCCAGCAGCAGCGGCCAGGCCAGGAACACCTGGCCCTGCACCGACAGCGACCACATGTGCTGCAACGGGGTGGTGGCCGCGCTGTTGCCGGCGTAGTAGTCCACGGCCTGGTCCGCCAGCACCCAGTTCACCGTGTAGAACAGCGACCCCCAGGCCTGGGTCAGCAGCTCGGGCCACCGGCTGGGCGGGAACCAGATGAACATCGCGGCCAGCACGGCCAGCAGCATCACCGCCACGGGCCCGAGCAGGCGGGCGAACGTCCGGGCCCAGTAGGCGGGCAGCCCCAGCGGCTTGCCGTGCTCGATCCGGCGCAGGAAGGAACCGGTGAGCAGGAAGGCGGAGAGCACGAAGAACACGTCCACCCCGCCCGAGACCTTCTCGGTCCACACGTGGAAGACCACCACGAGCAGCACCGACACTCCGCGCAGGCCCTGCAGGTCCGGGCGGTGCCGGACCCGCGGGGAGGGAGTGGACGGCGCGGTGTCCGGAAGCACCTGGGTGGTCGCGGTGGGGAACGTCATGGGGTGCAGTGCCTGTACGGGTCGGTGGCGGGCGGCCGGGGGCAGGTCGGCGACCGGCACGTCGCTGCCGCGGCGACCGCGCCCGTCGCCCTCCGGCCCCGGACGGCCCCCGAGGAAGCATCCCCGGGGTGGAGGTCCCAGCAGTCGATCACGACTGCCTGGAGGTCTCCTGCGTGGACGGGCCGGGGAGTGCCGCCAGGAGCGCGGCACCGCGCCAGGTGGAGCGGTCGCTCATCGCCGGAGCCGCTGCTCCAGCATCGCGATGAACTCGTCCGCCTGGGCCAGCTTCCTGGCCAGCCGGTCCCGCTCCGGGTGGGCCCGGGCGAGGTAGTCGGCCAGTCGAGCCCCGGCGGGCTCGTCGGCGCCGAGCAGCTCGAGCAGCTCGGCCATCTCCTCCAGGGAGAAGCCGAGCGGCTTCATCCGCTTGATGTGGGTGAGCCGTTCCACGTCCCGCTCCGTGTACACGCGGAAGCCGCCTTCGGTGCGCGAGGCCGGCAGCAGGCCCACCTCGTCGTAGTGACGGATGGTGCGCAGGGACAGCTCGGTCCGCTCGGCGAGCTCGCCGATCTGCATGGTGCCTCCACGGACGCGCTGCGGCATCGAACGACCTCCAGAGATCAGGGGACCCCGAGTCTACCAACCGCACGGTCCCGGTCCCGGGACAGGCACCGTGCGCCGCCCGGCCCCGGGACCGGGGCCGGGCGGGTCGTGCGGCTCAGGCGTCGACGACGACGACCGTCACCAGCGGGGCCCGCCGGTAGGCACGCTCGAGGTGGCGGCTGACGGTGTCGGCGATGATCGACTCGAGCTTGTCGAGGTCGGCGACCTTGGAGGTGTCCGGGCGCGCCAGGGCGTTCTTCACCTTGTCGGCGGCCCCGTCGAAGATGTGCTCGTCGTGGACGAAGCCCTTCGCGAGGAACTCGAGGGGCTCGGCGAGCGCGTTGGTGTCGGCGTCGACGATGGCCACGACCGTGACCACGCCGCCCTCCTGCAGCAGTCGGCGCTCGACGAGGGTCTCCTCGGTGACCTTGCCCACGGTGTGGCCGTCGACGTAGACGAGCCCGGCCTCCACCTGCCCGGAGATCCGCGCCCGGCCGTCGACGAGGTCGATGACGGTGCCGTCCCGGCCGATCAGCACGTTCTCCGGATCGACACCGGTGCGGATCGCGAGTTCGGCGTTGGCGTGCAGGTGCTTGGACTCCCCGTGCACGGGCAGCACGTGGGTGGGCTTGACGATGTTGTAGCAGTAGACCAGCTCCCCGGCCGACGCGTGGCCGGAGACGTGGACCTTGGCGTTGCCCTTGTGCACCACCTTCACCCCGAGGTCGGTGAGCTTGTTGATGATCCCGTAGATGGCGTTCTCGTTGCCGGGGATCAGCGAGCTCGCCATGAGCACCGTGTCCCCGGCGTTGAGCTGGATCTGGTGCGTCTCGCTGGCCATGCGCGAGAGCGCGGCCAGGGGTTCGCCCTGGGACCCGGTGCACACCAGGCAGACCTTGGCGTCGGGCATGGACTGGAGCTTCTTGAAGTCGACCACCAGCCCGCGCGGGATCTTCAGATAGCCCAGGTCCCGGGCGATGCCCATGTTCTTGACCATGGACCGGCCCACGAAGGCGACCTTGCGCCCGTGCGCGTGAGCCGCGTCCAGGACCTGCTGGATCCGGTGGACGTGGCTGGCGAAGCTGGAGACGATGATCCGCTTCGGCGCGGTGGCGAAGACCTGGTTGATCGCCGGCGTCAGCTCCTGCTCCGAGGTGGTGAAGCCGGGGACCTCGGCGTTGGTGGAGTCGGTGAGGAACAGGTCCACCCCTTCATCGCCCAGCCGCGCGAAGTGGCGCAGATCGGTGATCCGGTCGTCCAGCGGGAACTGGTCCATCCGGAAGTCCCCGGTGTGCAGCACCAGCCCGGCGTCCGTGCGGATCGCCACTGCCAGACTGTCCGGGATCGAGTGGTTGACCGCGACGAACTCGCAGTCGAAGGGACCCGCCTGGTGCCGGTCGCCGGCCTCGACGTGGACCGCCTTCGGGGTGATCCGGTGCTCCTTGAGCTTGGACGTGATGAACGCCAGGGTCAGCTCGGAGCCGATCACCGGGATGTCCGGGCGCTCCTTGAGCAGGTAGGGCACGCCCCCGATGTGGTCCTCGTGGCCGTGCGTGAGCACGATCCCGACGATGTCGCCCAACCGGTCCCGGATCGAGGTGAAGTCGGGCAGGATCACGTCGATGCCCGGCTGGTGCTCCTCGGGGAAGAGCACGCCGCAGTCGACGACGAGCAGCTTGCCGGCGTGCTCGAAGACGGTCATGTTCCGTCCGATCTCGCCGAGACCGCCCAGCGGGGTGATCCGCAGGCCTCCGGAGGGCAGCGGGGGCGGGGACTTGAGCTTGCGGGAGGAAATGGTCAAAGGATTTCGCTTTCATCGTGGGTTCAACGTGGGGTGGTGCAAGGTCGTGCGGTCGGCTCTCGTCGAGCCGGGGCCGCGTGCGGGGCCGGTTTGCCCCGAGAAGTCTGGAACAACTCTAACGTCGGGTCAGGGTCACGGCGGACCGTCGGGCGGCGCGGACGCGGAACGAGCCGCTCCGGCGGGGGTCCGGAGGAGGGGGAGGCCGGTCACCGCCGGCGGGGGAAGGGGATCCGGTCCAGGTCCTCCGCGGCCAGCACGGTCGCTACGCCGGCGCGCTCGCGGGCCTGTCCGGCGAGGCGGGAGACGTCGGGATACCGCGACGAGAAGTGGGTGAGGACCAGTGTGCCGGCGCCGGCGGTGGCGGCCAGCGCGCCCGCCTGACCGGCGGTGAGGTGGCGGTGCCGCGCGGCGAGGGCGGCGTCGTCGTCGGCGAAGGTGGACTCGGCCACGAGCAGGTCGGCGCCGGCGGCGAGCTCCTCGGCGCCCGGGCAGGGCGCCGTGTCCATGACGAGGGCGAAGCGCTGCCCCGGCCGCCGCGCGCTCACGTCCTCGAGGCGCACCCCGTCCAGCCGCCCCTCCCGCTGCAGCCGCCCGACGTCCGGGCCGGCGATCCCGGCCGCCGCGAGCCGGTCGGGCAGCATCGTGCGGCCGTCGGGCTCCACGAGCCGGTAGCCGTAGGTCTCCACGCGGTGGTGCAGCGGCCGCACCTCCAGGCCCGGCGCCACCGTCCCGCCGGTCCCGTGCGGGTGCAGCCGCAGGTCCGTGCCGGCAGCCGCGAGGGACACGAGCGCGCGGACCACGTCCTCGCCGGAGGCCGGGTAGTGCAGGTGGACCGGGTGCGGCACGCCGTCGAGGGCCATGCGGGAGAGCACGCCGGGCAGTCCGTAGCAGTGGTCGCCGTGGACGTGGGTGAGGCAGATGCGCGTGATCCCGGAGGCGGGGACGCCCGCACGCGTCATCTGCCGCTGCGTGCCCTCGCCCGGGTCGAAGAGCAGGCCCTGGCCGTCCCACCGCAGCAGGTACCCGTTGTGGTTGCGGGTCCGCGTGGGGACCTGGGAGGCGGTGCCGAGGACGACGAGCTCACGCATGGGACGAGTGTGCCACCCCCGCCCGGGGTTGCTCAGGGCGCGCGCACCGCAGGACGGGGAGCGGCGGGTCGGGCATCAGCTCAGCGGGACGTCGAGGCACTGCTCGTCGTCGTGCCACGTGCACCGCGTGCCCAGCGCGGCGCTGAGCCGCTCCATCCGCCGCGCGACGGCCCGGGCCTCGACCGTGGCCGTTCTCGCCCGGAGGTCCTCGATCACCGTGGGGTGCAGGCGCAGGCGGCGGGGCATGCCGTCCCGGACGTCGAGCACGAAGACGAACGACTGGTCGTTGCGCTCGTCGGAACGGACGGCGTAGTCGTCGACGAAGTCCCCGGCGCTGTAGACCACCGGCCGGCCGCGGTGCACCTCCACGCCCCGGAAGACGTGCGCGGAGTGGCCGAAGACCACGTCCGCCCCGGCCTCCACCAGCGCGTGCGCGAACGCGCGGTGCTCCCGTGGCACCGCGGCGCCCCAGTTGGGCCCCCAGTGGGCGGAGACGACGAGGAGGTCGGTGCGCTCCCGGGTCTGCCGGACGAGCTGCAGGAGGTCCCGCGCGCGCCTGTCCGTCAGCCGGACGGGCACGTGGTGGACGCCGGGGGAGCGGGGCCCTGCCGCCCAGCCCGGCTCGTTGTCCGTGAAGGCGAGAAAGCCCACCGCGGTCCCGGCCCGGGTGCAGACCGCGGGACGCCGGGCCGCCTCCGCGTCCGGGCCGGCCCCGGTGTGCAGGATGCCCTGCTCGTCGAGCAGGGGGAGCATCTCCCGCAGGGCCTCGGCACCGTGGTCGAGCACGTGGTTGTTGGCCAGCGAGACGACGTCGACACCGGCGGCCGTCAGGCTCGCGACGTTCTTGCGGTCCGAGCGGAAGTGGAACCTCTTGCCGGGCCAGGGCGGGCCGTCGTCGGCGAGCACGCACTCGAGGTTCGCGAAGCGCAGGTCCGCCTGCTGGAGCAGGGGGAGGACGTCTCCCCACGGGAAGGCGGGGCGCTCGTGGCGCAGCCGGTCGTTGACCAGCCGGCCGAGCATGACGTCGCCGACCAGCGCGATCCGCATGAGCCGCCTCCTGTCCGGACGCTTCCATCCTGGCCCTCGGTGTGCGGGGCGGACAAGAGCGACCGGTGGAGGCGACCCTGGCCGCGAGGAGGCGGTGAGGCGAAGGAGCCGGGGTGCCGTGGCTCCGCCGGCGCTCCCTGCTCAGGAGGCAGGGCGCGCCGGCGGCCACCGGTCACCGGCCGAGATCGGCCCAGCTGGTCATCCGGGCGCTGTTCGCCAGGACCGGGCGCGACTGCGCGGCCTCCGGCAGGAGCACGGCCAGGTCGGAGACGGCCTGGTAGGCCCAGGAGGGCCCGGTGCGGACGGGCGAGGAGGCGGGGGCTCCTCCCGTCCGGTGCAGGCGGGTCGCGTAGCCCAGGATGAGCAGGCCGGCCACGGCCAGGCCGACGCCCACCCAGGCGGGGGAGCGGTAGCCCCAGCCGGCCGTGATCACGGCGCCGCCGAGGAAGGCGCCCATGGCGTTGGCCAGGTTGAACGCCGCGTGGTTCATGGCGGCGGTCAGGGACGGGGCGTCCTTGGCCTCGCGCAGCAGGCGCATCTGCAGCGCGGTGCTGAAGAGCGCGCCCATGGCGCCGATCCACAGCACGCCGATCACGGCCGCGACCGCGGAGTGGGCGAACAGGCCGAAGAAGGCCAGGGCCACGCCGGAGACGGCCCCCGCTCCGAGGGCGGTCTTCTCGATGGAACGGTCCAGCAGGGGGCCCGCCAGCAGGGAGCCCGCGGTCATGCCCACCCCGTACACGGCCAGCACCCACGGCACCGCCGAGAGGCCGAGACCGCTGAGCTCGGTCAGGATCGGGGAGATGAACGTGTAGACCGCGAACATGCCGCCGAAGCCGACCGCTCCGGCCAGCAGGGTCAGGGTCACCTGGGGGCGGCCCAGGGCACGGACCTCCTGGGCCACGGAGACGCCGCCGCCGTTGCGGGTGCGTGGCACCCACAGGGCGAGGGCGGTGACGGTCAGCAGGCCGATGGCCACCACGAGCCCGTAGCCGGAGCGCCAGCCGAGTGACCCGCCGAGCACGGCGGCGAGGGGGACGCCCACGATGTTGGCGACCGTCAGGCCGAGGGCCACCCGGGCCACGGCCGTGCCGCGCCGCTCGCGCGGCACCAGGGAGGAGGCCACCACTGCGGCCACCCCGAAGTAGGCGCCGTGGGGCAGGCCGGAGAGGAACCGCGCCACGTACAGCCACTCGAGGGAGGGTGCGGCCGCCGACAGGACGTTGCCCACGGTGAACGCGCCCATGAGCCCGAGCAGGAGCGTCTTGCGCTCCACCCGGGAGGTCAGGGACGTGATGAGCGGCGCGCCGACCACCACGCCCAGCGCGTAGAGCGCGATGGCGTGCCCGGAGGCGGGGATCGAGGCGTCGAGGTCCTCGGCGATGAAGGGGAGCAGGCCCATCGAGGCGAACTCGGTGGTGCCCACGCCGAAGCCGCCGAGGGCGAGGGCGAAGAGGGCGAGTCGAGTGCCGGTGCGGTCCGGGGCGTTGATCACCTGGAGCACGGCAGTGCGCGGTGCGGACATGGCAGATCCTTCCGTGTGGAACGAGGGGGAGTGGAAGGCGCGTCGTCGGGCCGAACAGGTTGAAACCTCGATGCTACGGACGATGTCGGGAACATCCAACGGTTCGGGCCTGTGATCTTGGACAAATCGGATCCTCGTGTGATATAGGTCGCGACCCGCTCCGGCGGGCCGCGGAGTGGTCCGGGGCCTCGGGCGGCCGCTGTGCCGGGTGAGCGGTGTCATCCGCTGGTGGGACCTGGTCGGCCGGTGTCCGCGTGACCTAGAGTCGCAAGTGATCAGCACACTGCTGAAGGACGGCACGAGCGCGGCCGGTGCTGAGGCACCGGGAGCTCGTCCTGCCGCCCGCGGAACCGGGATCCACGACTTCAAGGAGGCGCGTCTCATGACCGACACCCACGCAGCGGGACCGGGCACGGATGTCATCGACATCCTCACCACCGACCACCGGGAGATGCTCGAACTGCTCGGCCAGATCGAGAGCGCGCCGGACGCCGCCCGGCGCCGGGACCTGGCCGACACCGTCATCGCCGAGGTCATGCGCCACGCCGTCGCGGAGGAGATGCACGTCTACCCGGTGATGGCGAAGCACCTGCCCGACGGCGCCGAGGAGGTCGAGCACGACAAGAAGGAGCACGACGAGCTCGTCCAGGTCATGAAGCAGGTGGAGGGCGTCGACGCCTCCGAGCCGGCGTTCATGGAGCTGATCCGTGAGATGCAGGCGCAGCTGCGCCACCACATCGAGGACGAGGAGTCCGACCAGTTCCCGAAGCTGCGGGCGCACATCCCGGCCGAGGACCTCGTGAAGCTGGGGGAGAAAGTGCAGAGTGCCAAGAAGGTGGCGCCGACCCGGCCGCACCCGTCGGCACCGCACTCGGAGCTGTTCCACAAGACCATCGGGCCCGGCGTCGGCATGGTCGACCGCCTCCGCGACAAGCTGACGGGCCGGAGCACCGGATAGGCCGGCGCGAGGTCCGCACGACCCGCACCGCACGGACCCCTGTCGGGCGAGCACCTCGGAAGGCTCGCCCGACAGGGGTCCGCGCTGTTCCACGGGGCCGCCGAGGGCGACCGGGGGCCACGGAGGGCCACTGGGAGCCATCGGGCACTCCTGGCGACGGGCAGGGCAGGAATAGACGCTGTCGGACCACAGTTGAGTGGGGTAGACTCAGGTTAGCTGAACCGTCTGGCCGCACTCGCTGGAGCGCCGTGCCGGGTCGGTTCGTCCCCGATCGTCCCTCGTGAAGGAGCCGCAGTGGAGACCAAGTTCACCACCAAGTCCCAGGAGGCGCTCTCCGCCGCCTCGACCAACGCCTCGACGGCGGGCAACCCGCAGGTCGAGCCCGCTCACCTCCTCAAGGCCCTCATGGACCAGCGGGAGGGCGTGGCCGTCGCCGTCCTGAAGGCCACCGGGGCCGACGTCGACGCCGTCTCCGCGCAGGCCAGCGCCGCCATCAAGGCCCTGCCCTCCGCGTCCGGGTCCTCCACGGCCCAGGCCCAGTTCAACCGGGGCGCGCTGCAGGTCATCCAGGCCGCGGAGCAGTTCGCCCAGTCCCTCGGCGACGAGTACATCTCCACCGAGCACCTCCTGTACGGCCTCGCCCAGCAGGACGGGAAGGTCGGGGACATCCTGCGGGGCGCGGGCGCCGGGCCCGAGCAGCTCAAGACCGCCGTCCCGTCCGTGCGAGGAGACCGCCGCGTGACCACCGCCAACCCCGAGGGCACGTTCCAGGCGCTCGAGAAGTTCGGCGCCGACCTGACCGCCATGGCCCGCGAGGGCAAGCTGGACCCCGTCATCGGGCGGGACTCCGAGATCCGGCGCGTGGTGCAGGTGCTGTCGCGCCGCACCAAGAACAACCCCGTCCTGATCGGTGAGCCCGGCGTCGGCAAGACCGCCGTCGTCGAGGGCCTCGCCCAGCGCATGGTCGCCGGGGACGTCCCCGAGTCGCTGCGCGGCAAGACGCTGATCTCCCTGGACCTCGGGTCCATGGTGGCCGGCGCCAAGTACCGCGGCGAGTTCGAGGAGCGGCTCAAGGCCGTGCTCGAGGAGATCAAGGACTCGGAGGGGCAGATCGTCACCTTCATCGACGAGATCCACACCGTGGTCGGTGCCGGCGCCGCCGAGGGCTCGATGGACGCCGGGAACATGCTCAAGCCCATGCTGGCCCGCGGCGAGCTGCGCCTGATCGGCGCGACCACCCTGGACGAGTACCGCGAGAACATCGAGAAGGACGCCGCCCTGGAGCGCCGCTTCCAGCAGGTCTACGTCGGCGAGCCCTCCGTGGAGGACACCGTGGCGATCCTGCGCGGGCTCAAGGAGCGCTACGAGGCCCACCACAAGGTGCAGATCGCGGACGCCGCGCTCGTCGCGGCGGCCACGCTGTCCAACCGGTACATCCCGGGCCGGCAGCTGCCGGACAAGGCCATCGACCTGGTCGACGAGGCCGCCTCGCGGCTGCGCATGGAGATCGACTCCGCGCCGGAGGAGATCGACCAGCTGCGGCGCGCCGTCGACCGCCTGACCATGGAGGAGCTCGCGCTCGAGCGCGAGACCGACCCCGCGTCGGTGGAGCGCCTCGCCGTGCTGCGCCAGGAGCTGGCCGACAAGAAGGCGGACCTCGACGCCCTCAACGCGCGGTGGGAGGCCGAGAAGGCCGGTCTGAACCGTGTGGGGGACCTCAAGGAGCGGATCGACAACCTGCGCTCGCAGGCGGAGATGGCCCAGCGCCAGGGCGACCTCGGCGAGGCGTCCCGGCTGCTCTACGGGGAGATCCCCGCCCTGCAGAAGGAGCTCGACGCCGCCCAGGAGCAGGAGGGCACCTCCGCCCCGCACGACACCATGGTCTCCGAGGAGGTCACGGCCGACGACGTCGCCGAGGTGATCTCGGCCTGGACCGGCATCCCCGCCGGTCGCATGCTCCAGGGCGAGACCGAGAAGCTGCTGCACATGGAGGAGCTGCTCGGGAAGCGGCTCATCGGCCAGCGGCGAGCCGTGCAGGCCGTCGCGGACGCCGTGCGCCGCTCGCGCGCCGGCATCTCCGACCCGAACCGGCCGATCGGCTCGTTCCTGTTCCTGGGACCCACCGGCGTGGGCAAGACCGAGCTCGCGAAGTCCCTGGCGGAGTTCCAGTTCGACGACGAGCGCGCGCTGGTGCGGATCGACATGTCCGAGTACGGGGAGAAGCACACGGTCTCCCGGCTGGTCGGCGCCCCTCCGGGCTACGTCGGCTACGAGGAGGGCGGCCAGCTCACCGAGTCCGTGCGGCGCCGCCCGTACTCGGTGGTCCTGCTCGACGAGATCGAGAAGGCCCACCCGGACGTCTTCGACATCCTGCTGCAGGTGCTCGACGACGGGCGGCTCACCGACGGCCAGGGGCGCACGGTGGACTTCCGCAACGTGATCCTGATCCTCACCTCCAACCTGGGCAGCCAGTTCCTGGTGGACCAGACCATCGATCCGGAGGCGAAGAAGCAGGCGGTGATGAACGTGGTCAACGCCTCGTTCAAGCCGGAGTTCCTCAACCGGCTCGACGACGTGATCCTGTTCGACCCGCTGTCCACGTCCGACCTGTCGAAGATCGTGGACATCCAGGTCGCCCAGCTGGCCGAGCGCCTGGGCCAGCGCCGCCTGGGCCTGGAGGTCACCCCCGCGGCCGCCGAGTGGCTGGGCATCACCGGCTACGACCCGGCCTACGGGGCCCGTCCGCTGCGCCGGCTGGTGCAGCGGGAGATCGGGGACAAGCTCGCGAGGGCGATCCTCTCCGGGGCGGTCGTGGACGGCGACGCGGTCCGGGTGGACGTCAACGCGGACGTCGTGGCGGACGGGCTCACCGTCACCGCGGTGTCCGAGCAGGCGCACGCCGCGAGCTGAGGTGCGGGGCGTGCCGCCGGCCGAGCGCCGGGCCGCGCCGTGAGCAGCGGCGGGCACGGCCCAGGTCGGCCGGCGGGCCGCCGTCGGGGGACCCGGCGACGGCCCGTCACGGCCCGCCCCGGACCGGGTTCCGTCCGCCTCCCGTGAGGTTGCCGACAGTCCACCGCGCCGGTCCCGGGCCGGGCGCAACGGGCTGACAAACCATGTACCCTGGTCTCACGAACCATTCATACGACATTTCCGGGGCCGTACTCTGTGCCTGAGTGCCGCCGTCCGGACCAAGAGACAGAGGGGGTCACGCCATGGGGCGCGGCCGTCAAAAGGCGAAGGCGACACGGCAGGCGCGGGAGATGAAGTACTTCAGCCCGCAGACCGACCTCACGGCACTCCAGCGGGAACTGCGTGGCAGCGAGCAGCTGCCGCCGCTGCGAGAGCCGGTCGAGGAGACCGTCGAGAAGGACGAGGACGAGTACTCGGCCTACGTCGACAAGTACGCCGACGACTACGACGAGGACTACCGCCGGTAAGCACCGGGAACTCCGCTCGTCTCCACCGCATGACGCAACGAGGTGCCCGTCCAGGACGAGCACCTTCTTCGCGTTCCCGCGAACGACGAACGCCCCGCCGGCCGGCGGGGCGTTCGTCGTCTCCCCGGCGGTCCCGCCGGGCGGGATCAGCCCGCGTAGGCGTTGACCATGCGCACCGCGCCGCCGTCCACGCCCTTCGCGCCCTGCACCCAGTCCGGTCCGCCGTGGTCGGCGTCCGGGTCGATCTCGGCCACCGTACCCATGACCCAGGAGGGCAGGCCGCGGGCCGTGAGGTGGGCGACGGCGTCGTCGGCCACCGCCGGGTCGACGATCGCGACCATGCCCACGCCGAGGTTGAGGGTCCGCTCGAGATCGGGCAGGGGGACGTTGCCGAGCTGGCTGATCAGCTGGAAGACGGCGGGCAGCTCCCAGGTGCTCCGGTCCACCGTGGCCTCGAGTCCGCCGGGCAGCACCCGGGCGAGGTTGGCGGCGAGGCCGCCGCCGGTCACGTGGCTGAAGCCGCGGACACCGCGGCCCGTGGTCCGGTCCGGGCCGTTGACGGGGAAGGCGGCGGCGAGGTCGAGGACGTCGGCGGCGTAGACGCGGGTGGGCTCCAGCAGCTCCTCGCCCAGGGTGCGGCCGAGCTCGGAGACCTGCCGGTCGAGCGACCACCCGGCCACGTTGATGACCTTGCGGACCAGGGAGTACCCGTTGGAGTGCAGCCCGGAGGAGGCCATGCCGATGACCACGTCGCCGGCGCGCACGCGGTCCGGGCCCAGCAGCTCGTCGGCCTCGATCACGCCGGTGGCGGCCCCCGCCACGTCGTACTCGTCCGGGCGGAGCAGACCGGGGTGCTCGGCGGTCTCGCCGCCGACCAGGGCGGTGCCGGCCTGCTCGCAGGCCGCGGCGATGCCGCGCACGATGTCGGCGATCCGCTCGGGCACCACGCGGCCCGTGGCGATGTAGTCGGTCATGAACAGGGGCCTGGCGCCCACCACGACGATGTCGTCGACGACCATGCCCACGAGGTCGAAGCCGATCGTGTCGTGCACGTCGAGGGTCTGGGCGATCGCGACCTTGGTGCCCACGCCGTCGGTCGAGGTGGCGAGGTAGGGCTTGCGGTAGGCGAGCAGCTCCGACACGTCGAACAGTCCCGCGAACCCGCCGACCCCGCCGATCACGTTGGGGGTGTGCGTGGCCCTGACCGCGCTCTTCATGAGCTCGACGGCGCGGTCTCCCGCCTCGACGTCCACGCCCGCGCTGGCGTAGGTGACGGTGCGGTTCGTGGAGGAGGGGGGCTGGGCCATGTCAGGCGTCCTTCGCGGTCTCGTGCTGGGCGGCGTGCTGGGATCCGGGGCGGGCGGCGTGCCCGGTGGTCGTCCGAGCAGCGGGTCCGGCGGGGACCCGGTCCTCGGGCAGGATCAGGTCCTCGAGGTCGGCGTCGGGCCCGGGGTCGCACCCGGTGGAGGTCTCGTGGACGCCGGGGTCCTCGTCGGAGATGCTGGTGCGCTCGACCGGCCGGCGGGAGACGCCGTCGGCGGCCGAGGGACGGGTGTCGATGGACACGGCCGAGGCGTGCTCGGGCCGCTGCGCCACGGACGGCCCGCCCGCGCCCCGGCGGGGCGAGGAGTCCACGGGCCCACGGGTCTCGAAGACGTTCTTGCCCAGCTTGTCCGCGTCCGGCAGCCGGGTGGGGTACGTCCCGGAGAAGCACGCGGTGCACAGCTCGGCGCGCTCCTGCAGGGTGGCCGCGATCATCCCGTCCTCGGAGATGTAGCCGAGGGAGTCCGCCCCCAGGGAGGCCCTGATCTCCTCGACCCCGAGCCCGTTGGCGATCAGCTCCGCGCGGGAGGCGAAGTCGATGCCGTAGAAGCACGGCCACTTGATGGGCGGGGAGGAGATCCGCACGTGGATCTCGGCGGCCCCGGCCTCCCGGAGCATCCGGATGAGGGCTCGCTGGGTGTTGCCGCGCACGATGGAGTCGTCGATGACCACCAGCCGCTTGCCCGCCACCACGGACCTCAGCGGGTTCAGCTTGAGCCGGATGCCGAGCTGGCGGATGGTGTCCGAGGGCTGGATGAACGTTCGTCCCACATAGGCGTTCTTGACCAGGCCGTTGCCGAACGGGATGCCGGACTCCTCGGCGTAGCCGATGGCGGCCGGGGTCCCGGACTCGGGGGTGGGCATGACGAGGTCCGCGTCGATGCCGTGCTCCCGGGCGAGCCGGCGGCCCATCTCCACGCGGGACTCGTACACGGAGCGGCCGTTGATGGTGGTGTCCGGGCGGGCCAGGTAGACGTACTCGAACACGCACGCGGCGCGGCGGGTCTCGGCGAAGCGCTGGGAGCGCAGACCGTGCTCGTCGATCACCACGAACTCGCCGGGCTCGATCTCCCGGACCAGCGAGGCGCCCACGATGTCCAGCGCGGCCGTCTCGGAGGCCACCACCCATCCCCGCTCCAGCCGGCCGAGGACCAGCGGGCGGATGCCCTGCGGGTCGCGGGCGGCGTAGAGGGCGTTCTCGTCCATGAAGGCCAGGCAGAAGGAGCCCACGAGCTGGGGGAGCAGGTGCATGGCGGCGTCCTCGAGGGAGCCGTGCGGGTGCTCGGCCAGCAGCGCGGTGACCAGCGCGGTGTCCGTGGTGTTGCCCTGCGCCATCTCCCCCTGGGAGGGGAAGCCGGACTTGTCGATCAGCTTCTCGTACAGCTCGGCCGAGTTGGTGAGGTTGCCGTTGTGGGCGAGCGCCACGGTCCCGTGCGGGGTGGCGCCCAGCGTGGGCTGGGCGTTGGCCCAGTGGGACCCGCCCGTGGTCGAGTACCGGCAGTGGCCCACGGCCAGGTGCCCGGTCAGGGTGGTGAGGGTCGCCTCGTCGAAGACCTGGGAGACGAGGCCCATGTCCTTGTACACCGCGATGCGGTTGCCGTCGCTCGCGGCGATGCCGGCGGACTCCTGGCCGCGGTGCTGCAGGGCGTAGAGGCCGTAGTAGGCCAGTTTCGCGACCTCCTCGCCGGGGGCCCACACGCCGAACACGCCGCACGCGTCCTGGGGGCCCTTCTCTCCGGGGAGCAGGTCGTGGCTGAGTTGTCCATCAGGGCGAACCACGTCGATCAGCCTTCTCTCGAGCTTCGGGGGTCGGTGGGCCGGGGTGCGTCCGCCGGCGCGCCGGAGGGGGCGTCGTCGTCCCCGTCCACGACCTCGGTGGTGACGGCCCGCGCCCGGGCCACGGAGACCCGGTCCAGCACGAGGGCCAGCACGGCACCGGCGGCGAGCCCCAGGACCGTGCAGACGGAGACCATGAACAGCGTCACGGCCCCCTGGGTGAACTCGGCGCTGCCCCCGCCGGACAGCCCCACGAGCACGCCGGCCACGGCGCCGAGGACGCCGCCGAGCAGGACGAAGGCCCAGATGTTCGGGGCCCGGCGCAGGGTCATCTGCTGGCTGCCGGAGACGACCAGCGGCACGGCCGTCCGCTGCCGGCGGCGCCGGCGCGGGACCTTCCGCGGAGACGGGCGCGCGGAGGGGGAGGAGGGAGTGGAGCTCATGTCTCCAAGGCTACCGGGGAAAGAGGGGGAGGGCGTCCGCGAGATCGGTCCTTGTGCCCGAGGCCACAGCGGCGCCCGAGGCGACGGCCTCCGGCCAGGTCACGGCCCCCGTGACCAGGCCGAGCCACGTGCGGGCGTCGGTCTCGACGACGTTGGGCGGGGTCCCGCGGGTGTGCCGGGGCCCGGCCACGCACTGGGTCACGCCGAAGGGAGGGACGCGCACCTCCACGCTGTTGCCGGGCACCCGCGCGGCGAGCTCCTCGAGCGAGTAGCGCACGGCGGTGGCCACGGTCCGGCGCGGGGTGCCGTCCGGGTCCGCGCGCCAGGCGCTCAGGGCCAGGGTCCCGTCCGCAGGGTCGACGCGGCGGCGGGCCACGGCCTAGTCCTGCCCGAGCGCCCGGACCAGCTCCGGTCCGAGCAGCTCCAGGAGGGGGTCCGCCAGGCGGAGCCGGCCCACGGGACGGGACCCGCCCATGATCGGGCGCACCACCCGCCCGATCACCGCGGCGGCCGCCGGGGCGGGCACGGCCCCGGCCTGGGCGAGCAGGCTCAGGCCGATGAGCGCGTTGGCGCGGGAGCCGCCGTCGAGGACCTTGAGCGCCACCGACCAGCCGGTGCGGGTGCCGAGGGCGAGCACGCCCTCCGCCCCGAGCTTCGCCACGACGTCCAGCTCCTCCATGACCACGGTGTTGTACCTGCCCGGCCCGTGCACGAGCTCGGGGTAGTCGAGCATGCACTGGGAGACCGTCGCGGCGCGCGCGTCGGCGTCGAGATTGCCGGCGGCCCGGCCCAGGGTCGAGTACGCCCGGGCGAGGCCGGTCAGGGAGATCGCCGCGAGGGGGGCGCCGCACCCGTCCACGCCCACGTGCGCCACGCGCTCGCCGGAGAACTCCTCGACGGTCTCCAGCACGGTCCGCTGCAGGGGGTGCTCGGGATCCAGGTAGCTGTCCGTGGGCCAGTCGTTCTCGGTGCAGGCCCACAGGAACGCGGCGTGCTTGCCGGAGCAGTTCATGCAGATCCGGGCCTTGCCGCGCCCGGCCCGCACGAGCTCCGTGCGGACCTCCTCGTCCTCGGGCCAGTCCGGCGGGCACTGGAGCGAGTCCTCGGTCAGGCCCGCGGCGTCCAGGATCGAGCTCACGGCGTCGAGCTGATCGAAGGAGCCGATGTGGGACGCGGAGGCGATGGCCACCTGGGCCCCGCGCAGCGGGACACCGGCCTTCATGGCGGCGATGGTCTGGAACGGCTTGAGCGTGGACCGCGGGAAGATCGGGGTGCCGATGTCCCCCAGCTCCACCGCCACGGTCCCGTCCGGGTCCAGGACCACGGCGGAGCCGCGGTGGCGGGACTCGACGAAGCCGCTGCGCTCGAGCACGGCGAGGTCCACGGCACGGTCCGAGGTGAAGGTCTGCATCGCCCCAGTATGTCAGCGGGGCCGGGAATGTCCGGCGGCGCCCGGAACCGGCGAGGGCCGTGCCCGCATGCCGGGAACGATGTGCCACTTCCCGGTGCCGCCAACTAGCCTGAGGGCGTGAAGGTTCTAGTACTGGGCCCCGGAGGCCGCGAACACGCAATCATCCGCGCACTGCTGGCCGATCCCGAGGTCGAGCAGGTGCACTGCGCGCCGGGCAACGCCGGGATCGCGCAGCTCGTCCCGGTGCACGCCGTGGACGCCGACGACCCCGCCGCGGCCACCGCGCTGGCGCGCGAGCTCGCGGTGGATCTCGTCGTCGTCGGCCCGGAGGCCCCCCTGGTGGCCGGTGTGGCCGACGCCCTGCGCGAGGCGGGCTTCCTCGTCTTCGGTCCCTCGCGGGCCGCGGCGCGGCTCGAGGGCTCCAAGGCGTTCGCCAAGGAGGTCATGGCCTCCGCCGGGGTGCCCACCGCCATGGCGCGGGTCGCGACCACGGAGGAGGAGGCCGCCGACGCCCTCGACACCTTCGGCGCCCCCTACGTGGTCAAGGACGACGGGCTCGCCGCCGGCAAGGGCGTGGTCGTCACCTCCGACCGCACGGCCGCCCTCGAGCACGCCGCCGCGTGCTTCGCCGCGGGCGGGAGCGTGGTGGTCGAGGAGTTCCTTGACGGGCCCGAGGTGTCCCTGTTCGTGCTCACCGACGGCTCCCGCGTGATCCCGCTGAGCCCCGCCCAGGACTTCAAGCGGATCCACGACGACGACGAGGGCCCCAACACCGGCGGGATGGGCGCCTACACGCCGCTGACGTGGCTGCCGCAGGGCTTCGTGGACGAGGTCGTGGAGCGCGTGGCCCGTCCCACGGTCGACGAGATGCGCCGCCGCGGCACCCCGTTCGTGGGCGTGCTGTACTGCGGGCTGGCCGTGACGACCCGCGGTCTGCGGGTCATCGAGTTCAACGCCCGCTTCGGGGACCCCGAGACCCAGGCCGTGCTCGCCCGGCTCACCACCCCGCTCGGGCGGCTGCTGCACGACGCCGCGGCCGGGCGCCTCGACGAGGCCGAGCGGCTGCGCTGGCGGCCCGAGACGGCCGTCGCCGTGGTCGTCGCCGCGCAGGACTACCCGGACAGACCCCGGAAGGGCGACCCGATCGGCGGGCTGGAGGACGCCGAGGCGCTCGAGGGCGTGCACGTGGTCCACGCCGGCACCGCGGTCGCCCCCGAGGGCGAGCACGCCGGGCGGATCGTCTCCGCCGGCGGGCGGGTGCTCGCCGTCGTCGCCCTCGGGGCTGACCTCGACGACGCCCGCGAGCGCGCCTACCGGGGCGTGGGGCTCGTGGCGCTCGAGGGCTCGCAGCACCGCACCGACATCGCGCTGAAGGCCGCCCGCGGCCTGGTCACCGTTCCCGGCGCCTCCGATCCCCGTCCCCGTCAGGAGCAGGCATGAGCGAGCAGGGCACCCTCACCACCCCTCCCGAGATCCCCGGGTGGAGGCACATCTACTCCGGCAAGGTCCGGGAGCTCTACGTCCCCGACGAGTCGCGGCTGCGCGCCACGGGCGTGGCCATCTACGACGACGCCGAGTACCGGGCCGGCTCGGTCCTGGTGCTGGCCACGGACCGGATCAGCGCCTTCGACGAGATCCTCCCCACGGTGATCCCGGACAAGGGCAAGATCCTGACGCAGCTGTCCCTGTGGTGGTTCGAGCAGCTCGCGGCCGTGCCCAACCACGTCCTGTCGACCGACGTGCACGAGTCCGTCCGCGGGCGGGCCATCGTCTGCAAGAACCTCTCGATGTTCCCGGTCGAGTGCATCGCCCGCGGCTACCTGACCGGGTCGGCTCTCAAGGACTACCGGGAGACCGGTGAGATCTGCGGGATCGAGCTTCCCCCGGGGCTCGTGGACGGCTCCCGGCTCGCCGAGCCGATCTTCACCCCGACCGGCAAGGCGGAGGTGGGCGAGCACGACCTGCCCATCACCTTCCAGGAGATGGCCGACGGGGTCGGGCACGCGGTGGCGGACCGGCTGCGCGAGCTGACCCTGGAGATCTACACCGCCGCCGAGCGGATCGCCCGGGAGCGCGGGATCATCGTGGCGGACACCAAGGTGGAGTTCGGCCTGGACTCCTACCGCGGTGCGATCACCCTCGGGGACGAGGTGCTCACCCCCGACTCCTCCCGCTTCTGGGACGCCGAGACCTACGAGCCGGGCAGGGCCCAGCCCTCGTTCGACAAGCAGTACGTGCGGGACTGGCTGCGCTCGGACGAGTCCGGCTGGAACGGGACCGGCCCCGTGCCCCCGCTGCCGGAGCAGGTGGTGGAGCGGACCCGCGCGCGCTACGTCGAGGCGTTCGAGCGGCTCACCGGCCGGACCTTCGACCCGAACGGAAACTTCTTCGAGGTGGCAGGCCCGCTCGAGTACTGAGCACGGACACCGAGCCCGGACCTCTGCTCCGGACACCTATCCTGGTTCCCGGGTCCGGACACCGGGCCGGAGCGTGGAGCGGGCGCAGTGCACGGCATGCACGGAGCGGCTGCACCGAGCAGCGTCAGCGGCCGGGGGAGTCCGGGGTCCACAGGGCGCGGTCCATGTCCACGCGCACGAGGTGCCGGTCGTCCTCCCGCAGCGGCGTGCCCTCCTCCCGGTACCGGTCCCGGGCCTCGACCTGCAGGTGGCCCGCGAGGGTGCCCTGCACGGTGACCACACGCCACCACGGGAGCTCGTCGCCGGTGGGGTTGCGCGCCATGACCGTGCCCACCAGGCGCGGGGAGCGGCACTCCGCCAGCTCCGCGACGTCCCGGTAGGACAGCACCCGCCCCGGGGGGATGGCGGCCACGACGTCCGCCACGCGCCGCGCCAGGCCGGGGTTCGGCTCGGCGCGCTCGGTCACAGGGCTTCCCGGCGGTCCACCGGCAGGCACACGTCGAGGACCCACTGGCCGTCCGCGGTACCGCTCTCGGCGTGACCGCCCAGCAGGGAGACGCGTTCCGTGATGCCCCGCAGGCCGAGTCCCGAGGACATCTCCGAGGAGTGGTCGCCCGTGCGCTGGGTGCTGCGCGGCATGGGGTTCGCGACGCGCAGACACAGCTCGTGGTCGTCCGCCGTCACCTCGATCCGGCAGCGGGACCCGGCCGGGGCGTACTTGATGATGTTGGTGACCGCCTCCTGCAGGATGCGGGCAGCGGTGCCGCGCACCGTGGTGGGCATGGCCTCGAGGTCGCCCGTGATGATCACCTCGGGATCGAAGCGCAGGTCCCGCAGACTCGCCGCGAGGGACGTGACCACGTGCTCCAGGCTGCCGATGGCCAGGCCGGCGCCCGTGACGTCCCGGGGGTGCTCCCCTTCGTTCTCGTTGCGCAGCAGCCGCAGCAGCACCCGCAGCTCGTGCAGGGCCGAGCGCGCGGCGCCCTCCACCGTCTCGAGGACCTGGTGCAGCTCGCCCACGTCCCCGGAGCGGCGCCGGCTCATGGTCTGCATCGTGATGAGGGTGAGCTCGTGGGCGACGACGTCGTGCAGATCGCGGGCCAGCGCCTGCCGCTCGTCCTCCCGGAGCCGCTCGTTGAGGACCTCCAGGTCTCGGACACGCTGTTCGCTCTTGCGGCGCTGCAGCCGGAAGTGGCGGAGGCCGGCGCCGATGAGGGCAGCCACGAGGAGAGGGATGAGAAGGTTCCAGAACGCGATGCCGTCGAACCCGCCCTCCCGGAAGAGAGTGGCCATGAAGGTCCAGACAATGTAGACGAGAAGATGTGCGGTGATGAAGCGGGATGTCGCGGTGGCGACCACGGCCACGGTCACCACGAGGACCGGGACGATCACGGCGCCGAAGTTGTCGATCGCCACGGAAGTGAGCAGGCAGCTCAGCGATGCGACGCTGGCCCAGGTGGCCCGCCAGGCGACGAGGCTGACGACGACGTAGGACAGAACCCCGTCCAATACGAACAGAAACTCTTGCGACAGTGAGCCGTCGAAACTTCCGACGAGATGGGCCAGGTTGTCGGCCAGGGAGAAGATCGCGTACACGACGAGCACCGCGGACAACCACCAAGCGATGGGCTCGGCGTGGAAGAACGAAGTCTTCCCGGACGTCCGCGGTGCGCGTTCTATGGATGAAGTTACATTGGCCACAAGGCTAGTGATACAGCATCAGCAGATGGCAGGCCACCAGCTGCACACCACGTAACGCGGCGCGGCGTTCGCGGGGGCGATGGGGACGGCCACCAGGGTGCTGGCGACGAGGACGGCGGCGAGGGCGCTGGTGATCTTCTTCTTCATGGGGGGCTCCTTGGATCACGAGGGCAGCACCGGATCGGGGGGATTGCGGCCGGGGTGGGGGAGAGATCTCCCGGTCGCGAGGGGGTGTGCTGCCCTGGTAGTTCCATTTTGCCAACGTTAACTGAACGAACCTATCGACCTTTGTCCAGACCGTTTGTGACTTTTGTCGAATATGACGTGTTGCACTTTGGGGGACAAGGAAAAATAGACTGTGCGGGTGACTGATTGCAGAGTGCTTGTCGTGGACGACCAGCCGTTGATGCTGGAGGCCCTGAAGTCCTTCTTCTCGGCCGAGCCCGGGTTCGAGGTCATCGGGACGGCGGCCAACGGCCGTGAGGCGGTCGACCGATGTCTGGCGATCGACCCGGACGTGGTCCTGATGGACATGAAGATGCCCGTGATGGACGGGATCGAGGCCACCCGGGAGATCACCTCGCGAAGCCCCCGGTCCAAGGTGCTGGCGCTTACGACGTTCTCCACGCTGGAGTTCGTGGTGCCGGCCCTGCGTGCCGGTGCGGCCGGCTACCTGGTCAAGGACGCCCGGCCCGACGAGATCATCGACGCCGTGAACCAGGTGCGCAACAACGAGATCGCCCTCTCCCCGGCGATCGCCCGCGCGCTCGCGGACAACGTCATCTCCGTCCCGGACCAGCAGCAGCCGGTGCGGTCGGCGGACAACGGCCTGCGCTCGCTGCTGACCGATCGGGAGATGGAGACCGTGACGCTCCTGGCGCAGGGGCTGAGCAATCGGGAGATCGCCGAGCAGATGCACGTCTCCGAGGGCAGCGTGAAGGCCTACCTCGGGCGGGTCTGTGAGAAGTTCGGCGTCCGCGACCGGGTGCAGGCGCTCATCAAGGCGTACCAGAGCGGACTCGTGGATCCGCAGCTGCGCGATCTCTGAGCCGCACGCTGCTCCCGTGGTCCCGGACCCGGACCCGGACCCGGAGCCGGACCCGGACGGAAGTCCAGTCCATCTGTAGACGAAAGTGTATTCATCTGCATTAGCAAACCCGGCATGATCGGTAGTGCGAGCAGAGAAGAAAAGTCGGTGGATGAGTGAGAGACATCCCCACGGCGGACGGCCCATCCCCCCATGTGGCCGAGCCCCGGACCGGATGGTCCACCGACCTGCTCACGGTAGGGGGCCGCCCCGGGACAGTCCCCCCTGGACCCGGGATGTGGCCGCGCAAGGCCTGGATCACCTTGCACCCCCCTCGGCCGAGGGCCCCCTACCGTGCAACATCTGCTCCGCAGACCTGAAGACGCGAACGGCCCCACCGGAACCGGTGGGCCCGTTCGCGTGCGTCGACGAGTTCGCCCCGTCAGGTCCGCGGGTCCCGGACCTCCCGGGCGGCGGCGCTGTGGCCGAAGAACCAGGTGATGTGCTTCCGCAGCGCGGCGGCCGCGTCCTCGCCCCGGCGCTCCTGGAAGGCGCGCAGGATCTCCCGGTGCTGCTCCTGCAGGGTGCGGCGCACCTGGGGCCAGTCCTCGAGGCCGGCGACGGTCTCCTGGACGTACCCGATCATGGCCTGGCGCAGCGAGGCCATGATCGTCTCGACCACCACGTTGCCGGCGAGGGAGGCGAGCAGGATGTGGAACTGTGCGTCGTCGGCGTGGAAGCGCTCGTCCGGCAGGTCGGGATCCTCCATGGCCGCCACGAGCTCCGCCGCGCGCTCGAGCACCGCCGCCCGCTCCGGGGTCTCCGCCGCGCCGGCCGCCTCGCGGGCGGACTGGGTCTCGAGCAGCAGCCGGGTCTGCACGAGATCACGCACCGGCAGGGACCGGTTGGCCACGTGCATCCGCAGTGCCCACCCGAGTGCCGCCGAGGGCTCCGCGATCACGATCGCCCCCGCGTTCGGCCCGGACCCGGTCGAGGAGCGGACGAGCCCCATGGCGTCCAGGATCCGGATCGCCTCCCGCACCGAGGCCCGGGAGATGCCGAACTCCTCGGCCAGGTGGCGCTCCCCGGGCAGCTTGTCGCCCACCGAGATCTCGCCCGAGCGCAGGCGCTCCTCGAGCCAGTCGAGGACGACGGTGTACATGCGCGAGGCTGCGGGCACGGGGGCTCCTCAAGGGGCGGGCGGGACGCGGACCAGTCTAGGGAACCGGCAGGGGCCCCGCCGGACCGGGCGGTCGGGCAGGGCCCCGGGGTCGGGTGCTCAGGAGGTCGGGAGCATCCAGGCCAGCACGTTGGACTGCAGGAACACCAGGGTGCACAGCAGCAGGAGCAGACCGAGCGACCACCAGATGACGGAGCGGAAGATCGCGGACTCCTTGCCCTCCATGCCCACGGCCGTGGCGGCGATGGCCAGGGACTGCGGCGAGATCATCTTGCCCACCACGCCCCCGGAAGTGTTCGCCGCGGTCATGAGGTGCGGGTCCAGCCCGGTGCCCTCGGCGGCGGTCTTCTGCAGGTTCGAGAACAGTGCGTTCGCCGAGGTGTCGGAGCCGGTGACGGCCGTGCCGAGCCACCCCAGGACGGGGGAGAAGAAGGCGAACGCCGCGCCGAGGCCGGCGACCCAGGTGCCGACAGAGATCGTCTGGCCCGAGGTGTTCATGACGTAGGCCAGGGAGAGGACGCTCATGATCGTCAGCGCGGAGAAGCGCATCTTCCAGAAGGAGCGGCCGATCTCGGCGACCGCGTTGCCCAGCGAGAGCTTGAAACGGCCGTCGGAGGTGAACACCGAGTAGATCACGGCCACGAGCAGACCCGTGATCAGCAGCAGCGTGCCGGGGCTGGAGAGCCACTGGAACTTGTAGATCGTGCTGGTGACGGGCTCGCCCGCGGAGTTCAGCAGGTGCCCGTGCAGGCCCGGCCAGGGCGCGGCCACGTCGGTGGCGGCCAGGGCCGCGGGCACGTCGGCCCCGAGCTTCCAGAGCTTGGCGACGCCGAAGACGCCGACGACGAGCACGTAGGGCAGCACGGCCATCCACACGCGTGCCGGGGTCAGCCCCTCGGGCGCGGGAGGCTTCTCCACGCCGAGGCGGGTGCGGACGGCGTCGGCGCCCTTCGGCCGCCAGAAGCGCAGGAGGACCACCGCGGCGGCCAGGCCGGTGAGGGAGGCCACGACGTCGGTGAGCTCGTAGGAGAAGTACGTGGCGCACCACCACTGGGCGACGGCGAAGGAGACGCCGATGACGAGCGCGGCCAGCCACGCCTCCGTGAGCCCGCGCACCCCGTCGATGATGAACAGCAGGATGAACGGCACCATAACCGCGAAGAAGGGCGCCTGGTGGCCGACGACCGCGCCGATCCGGGCGGGGTCCAGGCCGGTGAGCACGCCGGCGGTGGTGATCGGGATGGCGATCGCGCCGAACGCCACGGGCGCGGTGTTGGCGATGAGGACCACGGTGGCGGTCTTCAGGGGCTTGAGGCCCAGGGCCAGGATCATGGTCGCGGTGATCGCCACGGGCGCGCCGAAGCCCGCGAGGGCCTCGAGCAGGCCGCCGAAGCAGAAGGCGATGAGCACCGCCTGGATGCGCAGGTCCCCGCCGCCGATGGTGTCGAAGATGGTCCGCAGGTCCTCGAAACGGCCGCTGAGGACGGTGACCTGGTAGAACCACAGCGCCATGACCACGATCCACACGATGGGGAACAGTCCGTAGACCGCTCCCTGGGTGGCCGAGAGCAGGGCCAGGGACAGCGGCATGCCGAAGGCCAGGACGGCGACGACGATCGCGGCCAGCAGCGCGGTGGCGCCGGAGACGTGGGCCCGGGCCTTGACGCCCAGCAGCATGACGAAGAACGTGAGCAGCGGGACGGTGCCGACGAGGGCGGAGAGCGCGACGCTCCCGCCGACGGCGTCGGTCATTGCGGTGAAGGTGGTCACTCGGGCTCCCAGGGACGGGGACGGGCAGGGCGGAACAGTGCGGGACCGGCCGGGAACACGTCACGGCTATGGTCGGACCACAATGGTCCGACCACGAAGAGTACATGAGCCACGTCACACCACCAACCGCTCCGCCGGCCCGGCCGGTTCGTTGTGGCGGCCGATTGTGTGACGGGACTCACCGGCCTACTATGGTCAGACCACATGCGGCGGCCCGTCGTCGTCCTCCTCTCCCCTTCCCGTCCCCGGAGGTCCCATGAGAATCGCCCTGTTCGCCACGTGCATCGTGGACGCGATGTATCCGCGGGTCGCGCTGGCCACCGTGCGGGTGCTCGAGCGGCTCGGCCACGAGGTGGTGTTCCCGCCCGGCCAGGGCTGCTGCTCCCAGATGCACGTCAACAGCGGCTACTTCGCCGACGCCCTGCCCGTGGTCCGCAACCACGTCGAGGCCTTCTCCGCCGCGGACTACGACGTGGCAGTGGCCCCCTCCGGCTCCTGCGTCGCCTCCCTGGGCCACCAGCAGCCGATGGTCGCCCGCGCCGGCGGCGACGAAGCCCTCGCCCGCGGCGCCGAGGCGGTCGCCGCGAACACCTACGAGCTCTCCCAGCTGCTGACCGACGTGCTCGGCGTGACGGACGCGGCCGCGCAGCTCGGCTCCTGGTTCCCCCACCGGGTGACCTACCACCCGTCCTGCCACGGGATGCGGCTGCTGCGCCTGGGGGACCGGCAGAAGGACCTGGTCGCCTCGGTCGGCGGCCTCGACTTCGTGGAGCTGCCCGACGCCGAGGAGTGCTGCGGGTTCGGCGGGACCTTCTCCTTCAAGAACCCGGACGTCTCCGCGGCGATGGCCGAGGAGAAGATCGGCAACATCGTCTCGACCGGTGCCGAGCTGTGCACCGGGGGCGACGCCTCCTGCCTGATGCACCTGGGCGGGGCCATGAACCGCCGGGACTCCGGGCCGGCCACCGTCCACTTCGCCGAGATCCTCGCGTCCACCCGCGAGAACCCGCTCGAGGTCTCCGGGCCGGTCGAGCTGTCCATCCCGGGCCCAGGGGCGCGCCGCACGGCGTCGTCGTCGACCCCCCGCACGACCGGAGGTGCTCGATGAGCCGCACAGCCCTGGGCATGCCTGCCGTCCGCCCCGTCCACGGCCAGGGGAACCTGCACGCGCAGACCGCGTTCCCCGCCGCCGCGAAGGCCGAGATGGGCAACACGCAGATGCGCGCCAACATCCGCCACGCCACCCACACCATCCGCGGCAAGCGCGCAAGGGTGGCGGGCGAGCTGCCCGACTGGGAGGAGCTGCGCTCCGCCGGCTCCGCGATCAAGGCGCACGTCATGGCGAACCTGCCGGACCTGCTCGAGGAGTTCGAGCGCAACCTCACGGCCCGCGGCGGCACGGTGCACTGGGCGCGCGACGCCGCCGAGGCCAACCGGATCGTCACCGAGCTCGTGCAGGCCACCGGGGCCACGGACGTCATCAAGATCAAGTCCATGGCCACCCAGGAGATCGGCCTCGAGGAGCACCTGGCCGGCCACGGGATCACGGCCACGGAGACGGACCTGGCCGAGCTGATCGTCCAGCTCGGCCACGACAAGCCGTCCCACATCCTGGTCCCGGCCATCCACAAGAACCGGCACGAGATCCGTGACATCTTCCTCGCCGGGATGGCCGAGACCGACGAGACGCTCACGTCCGAACCGCGCGACCTCGCCGAGGCCGCCCGCACCCACCTGCGGGAGAAGTTCCTCTCCACCTCCGTGGCGGTCTCCGGGGCCAACTTCGGCGTGGCCGAGACCGGGACGCTGGCCGTGGTGGAGTCCGAGGGCAACGGACGCATGTGCCTGACCCTGCCCGAGACCCTGATCACCGTGATGGGCATCGAGAAGATCGTGCCCACGTTCGCCGACCTCGAGGTGTTCCTGCAGCTCCTCCCGCGCTCCTCCACCGGGGAGCGGATGAACCCCTACACCTCGATGTGGACGGGCGTGACCCCGGGGGACGGCCCGCAGGACGTGCACGTGGTGCTCCTGGACAACGGCCGCACCGCGGTGCTCGACGACCCCGCCGGGCGCTCGGCGCTGCACTGCATCCGCTGCTCGGCGTGCCTGAACGTCTGTCCCGTCTACGAGCAGGCCGGCGGCCACGCCTACGGCTCCACCTACCCGGGGCCCATCGGGGCGATCCTCTCCCCGCAGCTGACCGGCATCGGTTCCGAGCAGAACGCCTCCCTGCCCTACGCCTCCTCGCTGTGCGGAGCCTGCTACGACGTGTGCCCGGTGAAGATCAACATCCCCGAGATCCTCGTGCACCTGCGCGACGAGGACGTGCGCACCCGGCACGGCGAGCGCTCCGACGACGGCGCCGCCGCGGCACCGGCCCGGACCCGGCGTCTCCCGCAGGCCCCGTCTGAGATGGACCTCATGATGAAGGGAGCGTCCTTCGTGATGTCCTCCGGCAAGCGCATGGCACTCGCCGAGAAGGCCCTGCCGCTGGGCCGGGCGGTCGCGGGCAGGGACCGGGCGATCAGCTGGCTGCCCGGGGCGGCCGGCGGCTGGACCGACGAGCGGGACGTCCCCGCCCCGCCGAAGGAGTCCTTCCGCAACTGGTGGGCCAAGCACGCAGACGAGACACGGCAGCGGGTGGCCGCCGACGGCGGCCACCCGCCCGACGGAACGGCCGGAACCACCGGCACCACCGGCACTGCCGACGGCCCACAGGACGGGTCCTCGGACGACACTCAGCACGACGGAGGAGAGCGATGACCGACGCCAGGACCGAGATCCTCCACCGGATCCGCGGGGCGCTGCACGACACGCCCGCGCCCGCACCGGCGGAGCGCGCCTACCGCCGCACCTCGGACCGGCCGCGCGAGGAGGTCGTCGAGATGCTCGAGGACCGGCTGGTCGACTACAAGGCCGCGGTGCACCACGAGACCCCCGAGTCCCTGCCCGCCCGGATCGCCGAGCTGCTGGGCGCCTCCGCCCGGTACGTGGTGCCGGAGGGCCTGGACCGCTCCTGGCTGCCCGAGGAGTCCGGCATGCGGCGGGTCATCGTGGACCCCAACGACGCCCGGGCGGCCTCCGCCCTCGGGGTGCGGGAGCTCAACGCCGTGGACGCCGTGGTGACCTCCTCGACCGTCTCCTGCGCCGAGACCGGCACGATCTTCCTCACCGGCCGTCCCGACGAGGGCCGCCGGGCGATCAGCCTGGTCCCCGACCACCACATCTGCGTGGTGCCGCTGGAGTCGGTGGTCGAGCTGGTCCCCGAGGCCCTCGCCCTGGTGGAGCCCACGGCCCCGGTCACGATGATCTCCGGGCCGTCCGCGACCTCGGACATCGAGCTCGAGCGCGTGGAGGGCGTGCACGGGCCCCGGACGCTGGACGTGATCCTGCTCGGCTGAGCGCCGTGCCCTGTCGCACGCTGGTCCTCCGTCGCACGCCTCCTGCTCCGTACAGTGGAGGTGGTGAGACGGACGAGGAGCCGGGCCCGGGCCCGTGCGTCATGGAGAGGGCGGCGATGATGCGGGTTCTGGGCAGCCCTGTCGACGAGCAGACGCGGTGCGTGCACTACCGGACGGCGCTGGATGTGATCGCCGTCAAGTTCTGGTGCTGCCGGGAGTACTACCCTTGTCATCTGTGCCACGAGGAGACCGCCGGCCATCCGGCGGCGCAGTGGCCGGCCGAGGAGCAGGACGCCGAGGCCGTGCTCTGCGGGGTCTGCGGCCACGAGCTCTCCGTGCGCGAGTACCTGGCGGTGGAGGGCTGTCCGCGGTGCGCGGCACGGTTCAACCCGGGTTGCGCCCTGCACGCCGACCTGTACTTCGAGCCGGCACCGCGGGACTGAGGAACTGCGGACCGCGGCGTGCCGGGACGAAGACTCCTCGGGACGGAGACGCCGCGGGACGGAGGCTTCTCGGGGCGGAGACGTCCCGGGACGGCGGCATCGCCTCCGGGACGCACCGGGCGTGGTGCGGCAGCGTCCGCGGACCGGTGAGCACGACGAGGAGAGGAAGGCTTCCACGGTGTCGATCAAGCATCCGCTGCGGGACCGGTCCCGCCGGGCGGAGCCTTCTGCCGCGCCGGGTCCGCCGGGATCGCAGCCCTCGGACATCCGGCTGACGGGCGTCACGGTCACCCGGGAGGGCCAGGATGTCCTGCGGGACGTCGACCTGGTGATCGAGGAGCAGCGCGTGGCGGTGATCGGGCTCAACGGCTCGGGCAAGTCCACCCTGGTGCGCCTGTTCAACGGTCTGCTGCTGCCCACCCGGGGCGAGGTCCGGGTGGGCGGGCTGTCCACCGCGAAGGACGCCAAGCTCATCCGCCGCCAGGTGGGGTTCGTGTTCCAGAACCCGGAGAACCAGATCGTCATGCCGCTGGTGGCCGAGGACCTCGCCTTCGGGGCGAAGAACTTGGGCCTGCGCGGGGCCGAGCTCGCGGCACGGGTCGACGAGGTCCTGGAGCGGCTGGGCATCGGCCACCTGCGCGAGCGGGAGTCCTACGCCCTGTCCGGCGGCGAGAAGCAGCTCGTGGCCCTGGCCTCGGTGCTGGTCATGGAACCGGCCACGATCGTCTTCGACGAGCCGACGACGATGCTCGACCGACGCAACCGGCGCCGGCTGCAGGCCACGATCGACGACCTCGACCAGCGGGCCGTCGTGGTGACCCACGACCTGGAGCTGATCGGCGGCTATCAGCGCGTCCTCGTGGTGCACGAGGGCCGGATCGCCTTCGACGGCGCCCCCGCCGAAGCGGTCGGGTTCTACTGCCGGATCAGCGACTGATGGGCGCGGCCCGGCGGCAGGACGCCCGCAGCCGTGCTGATCGGCACGATGCCGCCCGGGCGCGGGGCGGTGGAGCGCACGGCGCCGGGCCCACCGGCGTGCTGGCCCGGATCCCGGCCGGGTACAAGTTCGCGTTCCTGTTCGCCGCCAGCCTCGGCATCTACGCCGTGGGGAGCCTGGCCGTCCAGGTCGTGGTCTTCGCCCTGGCCGTGGGCGCGGCAGTGCTCACCCGCACCCCGCCGGTCCGCTTGGCCCGGATGCTGGCGGGGCTGGTGCTCATCGTCGGGATCGTGTTCCTCACCCTGGGGCTCACCACGACCTGGGAGGCCGCGGCCGTCTCAGCGCTGCGACTGCTCAGCCTGTGCCTGTTCGCCTGGGCGGTGAGCCTGAGCACCACCTTCGGCGAGATGCTCACCCTGTTCGAGCGGCTGTTGGCACCGACCCGGCACCTGGGGCTGAACCCGGCCCAGATGAGTCTGGCCCTGTCGATGACGATCCGGTTCATCCCACAGATCCGCACCCAGTACCTCGAGGTCCGGGAGGCGCAGTTCGCCCGCGGTCTGCACAACAGCCCGGTGGCGGTGCTGGTGCCCCTGCTCGTGCGCACCCTGGAGTCGGCCCAGGAGATCGCCGCGGCCCTCGACGCACGGTGCTACGATTCCGCGGCACCACCACGGCGCGCCGTCCCGTCCGCCACCGACTGACCCCTGTCCCACGCCTTCGTTGCCGCCCCGCACACCCGAGTCCCTCCGCTCGTCCCCACTCCCAGCAGCCCGACCCGAAGGACCCCATGGCCACCGACGCCTCGCAGACCACCCAGAACACCGTCCTCGTGGCGGTGTTCGCCGCCTTCATCGCTGCCCTGGGCTTGGTGCCGCCGATCACGGTCGGGATCATCCCGGTGCCCATCACGCTCCAGACCCTCGGGGTGATGCTCGCCGGCGCGCTGCTCGGGCCGGTGCGCGGCATGCTCTCCGTCGTCGTCCTGCACGCCCTGGTGCTGGCCGGTCTGCCGCTGCTGGCCGGGGGCCGGGGCGGGCTCGGGGTGTTCCTGGGCCCGACCGGCGGCTACCTGATCGGCTGGATCCCGGCGGCCCTGGTCATCGGGATGCTGGTGCAGTACTGGGCGATCCGGCGCACCGGCCGCGCGGCCCGCTTCACCGCCGTGCTGCTCAGTGTCGTGGTGGGCGGGATCGTGGTGATCTACGCCTTCGGCATCCCGTGGACGGCCGTGGTCACCGGGCTGCCGCTGTCCACCTCCGCCCTCGGCTCCCTCGTCTTCATTCCCGGGGACCTGCTCAAGGCGGTCGTGGCGACCCTGGCCGCGATCAACGTCCACCGCAGCTACCGCCGGCTCCTGGGCGGGGTGCAGACCGCCGCCCGCTGACCACCCGGGAGCGCTCCCAGGGGAGAAGCCACCACCACCGAGGACGAGGACATGCCCTTTCTGGACCGCCTGAACCGCTGGGCCGAGGAGCGCCCGCAGGAGTCCGCCGTCGTCTGCGGGAACGACCGGCTGAGCTGGGACGGGCTGCGCGCCGCGGCCGCGTTCCTGGCCGCCTCGGGCGAACCCACGGGGATCCTGCGGCAGGACAACGGTGTGGACTTCGCCGTCCGGTGGGCCGCGGGGGTGGCCGAGGAGCGCGTGTGCGCCGTCCTGGACCCGTCCTGGCCGGAGGAGGTGGCCGAGCGAGTGCAGGACCACTGCGCGGCACGACTCCCCGTCGAACCCGCTCCCGCGCGGCTGCGCGACGGGGACCCCGCCTCGGCGTTCCTGATCGGTCTCACCTCGGGCACCACGGCCCTGCCCAAGGGCTTCCGCCGCAGCCGCGAATCCTGGCGGCGCTCCTTCGAGGCCTCTGCCGCGCACTTCGGCCTGGTACCGGGGGACCGCGTGCTGGCTCCCGGCCCCCTGACGTCGAGCCTGAACCTGTACGCCCTGTCCGAGTGTCTGTACGCCGGGGCCGCATTCGTCACCCTGCCGGGCTTCGACGTCGCCGCCGCCCACGCCGAGATCACCGGGCACGGGGTCACCCGCCTGGTGCTCGTGCCCACCGTGCTGCGCGTCCTCGCCGAACGCGGCCTGGCCGCCGGCGTCGACGCGAGCGGTGTCACGACGATCGTGTGCGCCGGGCAGAAGCTCGACCGCACCACGCTGGAGGCGGCCGGCCGCTGGGCCCCGCACGCCGCGCTCTGGGAGTACTACGGCGCCGCCGAGCTCGGCTTCGTCGCCGCCCGATGCCACCGCCCGGGCGAGACCGCCGACGTGCTCGCCGACGAGGCCCCCGCCGAGCCCGCTGAGGAGTCCACCGAGAGGTCCGCAGACCTGTCCGGCACCGCGGTGGGCGCCCCGTTCCCCGGCGTGGAGGTGGCCGTCCTGGACGAGGACGGCCGTCCCGTGCCGGAGGGTGAGCCCGGCACCATCGGTGTCCGCTCGGAGCTGGTCTGCGACGGCTACCTCTGGGGCGACGACGGCCGGGCCTTCGGCCGGCTCGGCGGCCTGGCCACGGTCCGGGACCGGGGCCACCTGCGCGACGGGCAGGTGCACGTGCTGGGCAGGGCCTCGGAGATGATCAACACCGGGGGGCACAACGTCTACCCGCACGAGGTCGAGGCGGCCCTGGCCAGGGTGCCCGGAGTGGCCGACGTCGTCGTCGCCGGTCTTCCCGACGCGGCGCGCGGAGAGCGGATCGTGGCCGGGATCCTCCTCGTCCCCGGCGGACCGGACCGGTTGCGGATCCGGGCCGGTCTGGAGCAGCGGCTGGCGCCCGCCAAGCGGCCGCAGGAGTACTGGGAGCTCCAGGAGCTGCCCGTGACCGCGAACGGCAAGCTCAGCCGAGCGCTGTTCCGCCATTGGATCGTCGAAGGAGACTCCCGTGTCCGTCCGCTCGGCTGATGCCCCCGTGCTGGTACTGGGCCGGCGCACGCCGCTGGCGCGGGCCGGGACCCTGTTCGACGGTGTGCCCGTCCACCGGCTGCTGGCCCCGGTGCTCCGCTCCCTCCTGGCGGACGCGGGCCTGGACTCCGCCCAGCTCGCGGACGTCGTGGTCGGCAACGCGGTGGGCGCCGGCGGCAACCTCGCCCGGCTCGCCGCCCTGGAGGCCGGTCTGCCCCTGTCCGTGCCGGGCCTGACCGTGGACCGGCAGTGCGGCTCCGGCCTGGACGCCGTGGTGCTGGCCTGCCGGCTCGCCCAGGCGGGGGCCGGCCGGGCCTTCCTCGCCGGCGGGGCGGAGAGCATCAGCACCGCACCGCTGCGCGGACGACGACGCGAGGACGGGGGAGTCGAGTTCTACCGCCGCGCCCAGTTCGCCCCGGAGCACCTGGGCGACCCCGACATGGGTGAGGCCGCCGAGACCGTCGCCCGCGAGCACGGGATCGGCCGCGAGCGGCAGGACGCCTACGCCCTGCACAGCCACCGGCGGGCGCTCGCGGCCACGGAGACGGGGAGGTTCGAGGCCGAGCTGGTGCCGGTGGCCGGGCCGCGCGGGGACGTGCGGGCCGACAACGGCCCGCGCCGCACCCTGACCGCGGGGCTGCTGGCGCGCTTCCCGCCCGTGTTCGCCACGGCAGGCACGGTCACGGCCGGTAACTCCTGCGGCGACGCCGACGGTGCGGCCGCCGTCCTCGTCACGGACCCGGCCACGGCCCAAAGCCTCGGCCGGCGGGACGGGCTCGCCTTCCGCGGTGCAGTTACGGTCGGGGTGGACCCGGCGCGGCTGGGCATCGGTGCGGCCGTGGCCGCCCGGCAGCTGCTGGCGGAGCAGGGCGTGGCCGTCCAGGAGCTGGCGGCCGTCGAGTTCAACGAGGCCTTCGCCGGGCAGGTGCTGGCCTGCACCGACCTGCTCGGTCTCGACGAGGCGGTGCTCAACGCCGAGGGCGGCGCCCTGGCCCTGGGCCACGCCTACGGCGCCTCCGGGGCGGTGTCCGTGGTGCGCCTGCTCGCCCGGTCTCGGGCGCTGCCCACCGGGAGCCTGCTGCTGGCGATGATCAGCTCCGCCGGGGGCATCGGCACGGCGGCCCTGTTCGAGAGGGTCGACCTCTGACCGGAGCGGGTGCGCCCCGGACGGCAGGCCGTGCCCCGGCCGAGGAGATGCACACCGGCCGGGACGAGAGGCCCCGCCGGCTGCGTGCCGCTCAGCGCGAGCGCTGCGCCGCCGAGAGCTCCGCGTCGTCCAGGGCGGGGTAGGACGGTCCGTGCTCGCCGAGCACGGTCACGCCGCGCCGCACGTTGTAGTACACGTCCCGCAACGTCCAGCTGCGCAGATCCGTGCGCTCCCGCCGCGGAACGGACTGCCGGCCCACGGTGGCGAACACGAAGAGCAGCGCCAGGAGGTAGAGTCCGCCGACCATGAGGAACTCCTTCTCGCGACCATCGTCGCGTAAGGACCTAAACTGATGATGACACTCACGCTAGCCGTGGAGAGGATAAGTAGTCAAGTGCATTTTGCCTATGACACCGAAGACGTGCTCGAGTCCGACGTGGCGCTGATGAACACCGCGCCGGGCGCCTCCCGCTCCGGGGAGGACGAGCTCGTGACCACCGCGCAGCTGCGGGCTCTCCTCCAGGAGCACGGATGGTCGGGGCGCTTCGACCGCGACGAGCACGAGCTGGCCGAGGTGCGCGAGGTGCGCCGCGATCTGCGGCGGGTCTGGGCCCTGGACCGGGACGCCATGGTGGAAGCGGTCAACGCCGCGCTCGACACCACGGAGCTCGCTCCGCACCTGGCCCGGCACGACGGGAAGGACTGGCACCTGCACGCCTCGCCCTCGGACGCCCCGCTGGCCGCCCGGCTGCGCCTGGAGACGGCGTTCGCCCTCGTGGACGTGATCCGCGCCGACGAGACGGACCGGTTGCGGGAGTGCGGAGCCGAGGACTGCGACGCGGTGCTCCTGGACCTCTCCCGCAACCGCTCCAAGCGCTTCTGCAGCCAGCGCTGCGCCAACCGCACCAACATGACCGCCTACCGCCGCCGGCAGGCCGACGACCGCCCGGACGAGGGCGCCGGGGCGTGAGCCGGCCCGGCTGACCGGCCGGTGCGTCGTCGTCGTTCATCATGAGCCGCGCCGCCGGACTCTCATTTCCATGATTTGCGATCGAATGCTTCCTAAGCTGACGGGGTGAAGGAATCCTCGCTCGTCGCCGTCGTGTTCGTCGCCGCCCTCGCCCTGGGCAGCGGTACCCTCGCGGCCCAGATCACCTCCCCATCCGACGAGGAGGTCCAGGCGGCGCCGCTGCCCTCGTGCACCGTCCTCGACCGGTCCGAACTGGTCCCCGGGACCGGCGCCCTCTACGGCGTGAACCTCGACTGGGAGGACAAGCCGCTGGCCGACTACGCCGAGCGGCTGGGCCACCGGCCGGCCGTGTCCGTGTCCTTCACGGGGTTTCCCTACGACGAGCGCGGGCACGACTACCTGCGGATGGCGGCCGAGCAGATCCGGTCCGACGGCCAGATGATGCTGTTGACCCTCGAGCCCGAGGGCGGGCTCGCCGAGGTCACCGACGCCGCCGTCCAGGAGTTGGTCGCCGATCTGGCGGCGATCAACGACTCCGGGGTGCCGGTCGTGGTGCGCTTCGCCCACGAGATGAACGGCTCCTGGTACGCCTGGGGGCAGCAACCGACCGCCTACGTGATGGCCTATCGCCGCGTGGCGGCCGCGGTGCACGAGCAGGCTCCGGGCTCGGCGATGATGTGGGCCCCGAACTACGGGGGCGGCTATCCGTTCTCCGGCGGGCAGCACGAGGCCGAGCCCGGCACCGCCGACTTCGCGGCCCTCGACACCGACGGGGACGGCGCGCTGACCATGGCCGACGACGCGTACGCCCCCTACTACCCGGGCGACGACGCCGTGGACTGGGTAGGCATGTCCCTGTACCACTGGGGCGACCAGCACCCCTGGGGCGAGAACGAGCTCCCCGAGCCCGGCAAGTTCGCCGCCCAGCTCACCGGCACCTATGACGGCGCCGGCGGCGACGACAGCGCCGTCCCCGACTTCTACGCGGAGTACGGGGAGCGGCGCGGCAAGCCGGTGGCCGTCCCGGAGACGGCCGCCCTGTACAACCCGGCAGTGGGTGGCGCCGAGGAACTGGCCATCAAGCAGGCGTGGTGGGGCCAGGTCTTCGACGAGTCGATCCCCCGGGATCTCCCGCAGCTGAAGATGATCAACTGGTTCGAGTGGGACAAGCACGAGGTCGAGATCGATGGGCCCGTGGACTGGACGACCACCAACACCGCCGCCGTCCGGGACGCCTTCACGGCCGATCTGCCCGATTGGCTGCGCTGGGGCTTCGAGGAGAACTGCACCCCGCCCGGTTCCTGACCCGCCTGCGGTCGGGGCGCGGCAGGAGCACACTGGGTCCATGAGGATGATGCTGCTGACCGCGGGCACCCGCGGCGACGTGGAGCCGTTCGCCGCCCTGGCCCGCATCGCCTCCGACCGCGGGCACGAGGTCCGGCTGGGTGTGCCCGACCACTCCGGCGTGGACCTGTCCGGGCTCGACACCGTCAGCCTGGGGGTGGACTTCCGCCGGCTGGTCCAGGCGCACGGGATCTCGCCGTGGACGGCCGTGCGGCACTTCCGCACCGAGGTGGGACCCGGCATGCGCCGGATGCTGACCGCCGCCGTGCGGGAGACCCTCGCCTACGAGCCGGACATCGTCGTCTACCACCCGAAGGTGCTCACGGCGCCGGCGGTGGCGGAGGCCCTCGGCGTCCCGCACGTCGTGGTCGAGGCCGTAC
This sequence comes from Kocuria himachalensis, assembly GCF_054784195.1. Taxonomy (NCBI): domain Bacteria; kingdom Bacillati; phylum Actinomycetota; class Actinomycetes; order Micrococcales; family Micrococcaceae; genus Kocuria; species Kocuria himachalensis. The sequence goes on along the minus strand of NZ_BAAGPL010000019.1, from coordinate 152,991 downwards.
CGGTGCTCACCCCCACCCGGCAGTTCCCGGCGCCCGGCGTGGTGAACCGGGACCTGGGCCGGTTCAACCGCGCCACCTACGCGGCCGTCCGGGGCGCCGAGCGGATGTTCCGCCGGGACGTCGACCGGGCGTGCGTCCAGCTCCCCGGTGGCCGGCCGGCCTCCGTTGCCGCCCCCGCCGCGACCCTGCTGTCGATCAGCCCGCAGCTGCTGCCGCGCCCGGACGACTGGCCGGCCTCCGTGCACCTCACCGGGTCCTGGCACTCCGGTGCCCCGGTGCCGGAGCCCGATGCCACCGTGCTTGAGTTCCTCCGGGGCGGGCCCTACCTGGTGGCGACCTTCGGCTCCATGGCGTCCGGAGATCCGATGGCCCGGGGGAGGGCCGTGCTGCAGAGCGCCCGCGCGCACGGTCTCCGGACCCTATTGCTTACCGGGTGGGGCGGCCTCGCCCTGCCGGACGACGTTCGGGACGACCTCCGGGACCGCGACGTGCTCGCCGTGCCGTCCCTGCCGCTCGACGCGGTGCTGCCCGGCGCCGCGCTGGCCGTCCACCACGGCGGGGCCGGGACCGTCCACACCGTGGCCCGGGCCGGCATCCCGCACGTGGTGGTGCCGTTCCTGGCCGACCAGCCGTTCTGGGGCCGGCAGCTCCACGGACTCGGCCTCGCTGCCGCGCCGATCCCGCAGAAGATGCTCACGGTGGAGCGGCTCACCGCGGCGATCGACGACGCCCTCGGGTGCCGTTCCGCCGCCGAGCGGGTCGGCCTTCAAGTGCGGAAGGAGCACGGGCTGCAGACCGCGTTGTCCGTGCTCGCCTCCTGCTGACCTCCGGAAGGCGCCGAGTCGGTGTAGTTTGCCTTTGGAAATACATTGCTGCCCGGCGTCCGGCCCGGTGCACCGAGGGGCAAGGACACGCATGGACGGCGACGAGCGGGCGGAGCGCACCGCAGCGGTGGAACGGCTACGCGGCGTGGCCCGCGCCGACGCACGGGACGGGGTCGAGGGGACTCAGGAACTGGAGCGCGCCCTGGAGTTCCTCGGGGAGCTCGACCTCCGGACGCTGCGGGAGATCGAACGGGAGCTCGCCCGCCCCGACAGCATGATCGCCAGCCCGGCCACGGGAGCCCACGGGGGTCTCACCGCGTTCCTCGGCACGCGCTACGCCGCGGCCTTCCCCGCCTCCCGCTACCACCCGAGCACACCGGTCCCGCAGATCCGGGCCCGGCTGCTGGACACCCTGGTCTTCCGGGACGTCCGGATCGCCCACGGCGGCACGATGTTCGACCGTTCTGTGCGAGGAGTCCAAGGAGCCCTGGGACTGCCTCCGCGCGACAGTCTCGCGGAGACGGGCTTCCCCGAGTACGGGGCGTCGAGCGTGTTCCTGCTGCTCGACGTCGCGGCGTCCTTCGCGACCGTGCAGCTCAGCAAGACCTCCGCCCACATCACCGCGTCCATGGGCTACTCCGGCATGGACGCGTACGCGGACGCCCTCGACGCCTGTCACTTCATGACTGCCCCCTTCGCCAAGCACCTCCTGCGGTCCCGGCCGGACCCCGAGAAGCTGGTGGCCATGGCGGCGCGCGGCCGGCTGGACGCCTTCGGGATCTCGCCCACGGATGTCGACGGCGACCGTCTGCTCGCCGAGCTCTCGAAACTCCGGGGCCGGCTGCTGGAGCTGAGCGATGCGTACTCCTCCTGGAGCGCCGCGGGGGACGCCGTCCGGCGGCAGCCTCCGGCCACCGCCGGGCGGGAGGACGAGATCCGGACATCCTTCGTCGTCTCCCGGCGCCCGGGCAGACCCCGGACCGCTGGCGAGGCCGAACAACAGCACCTGTCCCGCAAGGGTTGGGCTCTGTGGGTGCGCGAGCACCGTGCTCAGCTCGCGACGGTGCTGGCAGTCGCTACCGTCGCGGTCTTCTGGTGGTCGGCGCGGGCGGCCCCACTGGAGCTCTCGGGCCGGCTCATCGTGCTCGCGGTCCTGATGGGGGCCATCGCCGGCACCGCACTGGCCGCTCTGCTTGACTCCCGGGCACAGGCGTTCTTCCGGGCGGCCGAGGGCCTCAGCATGTACACGGTGCTGCAGGGCCGGCGGAACCCGCAGTTCCTGCGAGCACTGCGCACGCTGCGCCCGGAGCTCTTCGCCGGGGCTCGGCACGCCGGTCTTCCCCGGCTGGTCACCGTGGTGGTCGAGCGCAACGGTGTGCTCTTCCTGGGTCGCGGGGTGCGTCCCCGTGTCGTCGCGGCCTTCCACTGGTTGCACGTTCCGCGGATCACCGCGCCGGAGGATCCGCCGGCGAGAATCGGCCGACGGGCGCACCGGGTGGCCTTCGAGGTCCACCGGGACGGGGCCGACGTGGTGCTCGGCTTCCCGCTGGAGCGGGCGAAGGTGGCCTGGACGCAGCGCAGCTACCTCGAGAACAAACCGCTGGAGGCGGTGCTCTCGCTTCTGCAGGGTCTGCGGCACAACTGGGCGCTGCCGCATATCGGCGAACGCAGCAACGGCGACCACGAGGACACCGTCGAGCGACTGCGCCTGCTGAGCGGCGCCCACGAAGTGGCCGGCACCCGCTGGGAGCAGGAGGCCCTCGACTGGGAGTTCGCACCCCGCCCGCCGCTGGAGCTCGCCGGTGCCGCCGCGGCGCGCCGGGAACAGGCGGTGCTGGCAGTGGTCGTCGTGCTCATGACGCTCGGGTGCGTGCTCGTCCCGCCCCTGCTGGCCCGGCTCGTCAACTGATTTCGGCGGAACTTTCGACAGAATGGTTCGGCCACCTGGGATTTCGGTTTTCTCTAACACCGTAGAGAGCGGGTAAGCCGCAGCTTCTGTGTGCTGGAATGCTTGAGCATTTCTATCACGGGGTTTTCCGACGGGAAAACCACCAATACTCGAAACGTCGATTGACGTGCTCCAACACCGGAAGAGTCGGTTGCTCCGTTAGTCTCTGTCCCGTACGGGACCCTCGAATGGGGGACAAGCATGCACCTGGGCGTCCATCGAATCGCCCACGGACCGGAGGAGCACCCTGTGGAGCCCATGCTCGGATCAGCACCCCTCTGGTTGATGCTGACCGTTGGTGTCGTGGGCGCTTTCGTGGGATGGTTCCTGCCCCGCGTCGTTATGCGGTACAGCCCCGTCACGGACGAGCCCACCTCTGCGCCGTCCCGTCCACTCCTGGCCGTCGCCACGGCGGCGCTCTTCGTCCTCGTGGCCGCGTTCTTCGGACTCAGCTGGCAGCTCCCGGCGTACCTGTTCTTCGCGGCAGTCGCGGTGGTCCTCACGGTGATCGACCTGCGGCACCACCTCTTGCCCAACGCTGTGGTCCTGCCGGCCCTGGGCATCGGCTTCGTACTGCTCGCGCTCGCCGCCACGGGGGAGAACGCCTGGGGCGCGCTGCTGCGCGCCGTGCTGGGCGCTCTCGCGCTGTTCGTCCTCTACCTCGTGTTGGCACTCATCTCGCCGGCCGGACTCGGCATGGGCGACGTGAAGCTCGCTGCCGTGCTCGGACTGTTCCTCGGGTTCCAGGGGTGGGGAGCCCTGTTCGTCGGGGCGGTGCTGGCGTCCGTGGTCGGCATGGTGGTGGGGCTCGCCGTGCTGGCCTCCCGCCGCGGGGGCCTGCGCAGCGACGTCCCGTTCGGTCCGTCGATGCTCGCCGGCGCGCTGGTGGCCGTCGTTTGGGGCGAGCTGCTGGCGCGGGAGTACCTGCTCCCGGGCCTGTACTGACGCCGTTCGGGGGACAAACGCTCTGCGATGACGGTCCATGCAGTCGAATGTAGGTTGCCACTAGGCATTACGTCGTTGTGCGACGTCCCCCAAAGAGCATGCATTCGAATGCTTGTCGCTTTGCTGGAGCAAAGCCTATTCTGACTACAGGTCAGTAGCCCGGTACGGGGAGCTTCTCGCAGGCAGTATCGGAAACAGCTGAAGACCCACTCCACCCTTTCTACGCTTTCCTTAGGAGCTTTCTCATGCTGCCTCTTTTCATCACCGTTCAGGCCTTCTTCACCGACACCTTCGAGCGCATCGAGCGCAACGAGAAGGGCGCCACCGCTGTCGAGTATGGCCTCCTCATCGGCCTCGTTGCTATTGCCATCGTGACTGCTCTTGTCGTGCTCGGGGATTCGATGGAGGGGCTGGTGGATGACATCACCACCATGCTGAACATCACTCCGTAAGCGATCTAAGGTCCTTGCGCCGTGGCGGCCCATCGTCCGGGTCGCCACGGCGTTCTATGTTCACATCTGCCGGGGAGGAGCGATGGGAAGACGGGAATCGGAACGGGGCGCCGTCGCTGTTGAGTTCGCACTGCTTCTGCCACTGCTACTGACGATCATTTTCGCGATCATCGAGCTCGGGCACGCGTACAACGTGCAGATTAGCGTCACTCATGCAGCACGCGAAGCCGCGCGAACCATGGCTATTGAGCAAGTCTGGTCGGACGCCGTGACCACGGCCCAGAACTCTTCGCCGTCTCTTGACCCTGCCTCTTTGACGCTGACGCCAGCCCCGGCCACATGTAGCCCGGGCGCCATGGTCGAAGTCACAGCCCAATACCCGTTGCCGGGTCTTACGGGCCTGATGCCGGCGGGCATCACTGTCACCGGAAAGGCGGCCATGCAATGCGGCGGATGACCGCACACCTGCTGGGAGATGAGCGCGGTGGAGTCTCCGTGATGGTGGCACTGCTTCTTGTGGTACTTCTCGGTGCTGCCGCCATCGCAGTTGATGCTGGCGCCATGTATGCCGAACGTGCGGAACTGCAGAACGGTGCGGACGCGGCGGCTCTGGCTATCGCTCAGGAATGTGCCAAACCGGCCGGTTGTGTGGATGCGGCGGGAACGGCCGCCCTCTATGCCGACGAGAACGCCAAGGACAACGCGAGCAACGTCGCAGATTTGACCTTTCCGACCGCGTACTCCGTCCGTGTCCAGCTGTCCAGCCGGGATGCGAGCACGGGCGCGGGAACGCTCGCCCTCTTCTTCGCCCCCGTCCTCGGCATCGACGACACCACTGTCGGTGCCCGCGCCGGAGCCAGGTGGGGGGCGCCCCTGTCTGGGCCGGCCACCCTACCGATCGCTATCTCTCCGTGCGAATTCACCGAAGACGGCCAATGGCATCTACTTCGGATGCGGGAACCGGGCAGTGCCAGCGCCTGTGCTGGGCCGGCCGGCCAGAACGTGCCAGGAGGCTTCGGATGGATAGGCAACGGCAACGACGCCACTTGTACCGAGATCGTGACGGCAGGAAACACCATTGCCAGCGACCCCGGGGGTAACGTCGCCGGCGGCTGTGAGCAAGTACTCGAAGACCTGAAGACCAATCCGAACAAGATCATGCTGCTGCCGGTGTACGACCAAGTGACAGGGACGGGTTCTGGAGCCACTTACCGAATTCGTGCTTGGGCTGCCTTCGAGGTAGGAGGCTGGCATCTCAGCCCAAGCGTCAGATACAAAAACACGGCCAGCACCACCACCACCGGTCTGACCTGCACGCCAAGTTGCACCGGCATCATCGGCCGGTTCCTCACCTACACCACCCTGGAAGACGGGTTCGAGGCCGGAGGCTCGAGTGAATACGGCGCCTCCTTCGCCTCTTTGACCGAGTAGAAAGATCACCCCGTGAAAGTACGTGTCATCGCAGCCGTCATGGCCGCGCTTCTTGCCGTGGTCGGCGCGGTTCTCATCTCCGGCTATGTCCGGGCTGCCGACGCACGTGCCCTCGAGGGCACGGAGACCAAGGAAGTCTTCGTGGTCGCGAACGAGGTGCGAGCCGAGATGTCCGTCGAGGAGCTGACCGACCACCTGCGCAAGCAGACGCTGCCCATCTCCGCTCTGGCCGAGGACGCCGTGACGGACCTCGGCGAGTTCGAGGGCCGCGTTACTGCCGTAGAGCTCCACCCCGGTGAGCAACTGCTCGGCAGCCGGCTCGTGACCCTCAACTCTCTCCAGGAGCCTGGCCGCGTTGCGGTGCCCAAGGATCTCCAGGAGGTCACCGTCCAGGTCAGCGCCGATCGTGTGGTTGGCGGTCAAATCAAGGCTGGCGATTTCGTCGGGGTGTTCGCCTCCTTCGACCAGGGCCCCGGGGACAAGCCCGCCACGGAGATGGTCTTTCACCGGGTCCTGGTCACCAGCATCCAGGGCGCTCCGCTCGCTACTGAGGCGAGCGATGAGGAGGAAGCCACCCCAGGTGCCCCTCCGGTCCCCGAGGGGGCGATGCTGGTCACGCTTGCCCAGGACGCGGCCGACGCCGAGAAGACCGTCTTCGCGGCGGAGTTTGGCAGGATCTGGCTGTCTAATCAGCCCGTGGACGCTAAGTGGAACGACGACGGAGCCAGCATGGAGGATTTCTTCAAATGAGCAGATTCCTACTCGTCACCGCGGACGTGACGTTCGAGCAGCGCGTGCAGATGGCCATCGCCGGCCGGATCCCGGGTTCGGTGCAGACGGTCTACAACGTGCAGGTCCCGGACACCCCCGATGAGCTCCTGCGCAAGGTGGTCGGCGAACTGCCGTCGGTCCTCCTCCTTGGCCCCGGGGTCGATCCGAGTGACGCACTCCGTCTGGCGTCCGTGTTCGACGTCCAGCACCCCGAGATCAGCCTGGTCCTCGTCGCGGAGGCCGATCCTGCCCTCGCGCTGACGGCAATGCGATCCGGAGTCCGCGACATCCTCGAGCCCCAGGCGGAGGCCGACGTCATCCGCGTGCTGCTGGAGCGAGCTTGCCACACCGCCGACAGCCGGCGCCGCGGTCTGATCCCGGACCCGTCCCTGGACGCGACTCCGTCCCGCCTCGGGGGGAGGGTGATCGCGGTGACCTCTCCGAAGGGCGGTGTCGGCAAGACCACGGTGGCTACCAACCTGGCCGTTGGCCTCGGGAAGCTCGCACCCATGTCCACGGTCCTCGTAGACCTTGACGTGCAGTTCGGCGATGTCGCCGCGGTGCTCAACCTCACCCCGGAGCACACGCTCACCGATGCGGTGACGGGGGCAGCCGCGCAGGACACGATGGTGCTCAAGGCTTTCCTCAGTGTCCATCCCGCGTCGATCTACGCGCTATGCACACCGGACTCGCCGGCCGAGGCCGATCTCATCAACGCCGACCAGATCGGGCACATGCTGGACCAGCTGGCCAGCGAATTCCAGTTCGTCGTCGTCGACACCGCCCCAGGCCTGGGGGAGCACACCCTGGCCGCATTGGAAGCGGCGACCGACGTGGTGTTCCTCTCCGGCATGGACGTTCCTGGAGTGCGGGGGTTACGCAAGGAGATCGACGTCCTCACTGAGCTGCAGATGCTGCCCGGCGCCCGGCACATCGTCGTCAACATGGCGGACCGCGCCAGCGGCCTGAGCGTCCAGGACATCGAGGCCACCGTTCGGACGCCGGTGGACGTGGTGGTCCCCCGGTCCAAGGCGGTGACCTACTCCACCAACAAGGGGGAGCCGATCCTGCAGGAGGCGTCACGGGACAAAGCCGCGAAGGCCCTCAACCAGCTCGTGGCGCGCTTCGATCCCGCCCACTCCACCACGCCGCGCAAGGCCGTGCACCGACGGGCGGTGCTCCAGTGAAGCTCTCGCAACGACTCGACGCCGCCCGCGGGGTGGTTGCTCCGCAGGTCACTGAGCCCGCCCCGACAGCCGATGAGACGGGGGGCCAGGATTTCATGTCCACCTTCGTCGTAGAGACACCCTCTGTCCCTGTCCCGGTAACCCCGGCGTCCGACGCCCTGGGCGCGCTCAAGGATCGGGTAGCCGAGGCGCTGTTCGATCGCATCGGCAGCCGGCTCAACGACTCCGGGCTGACCGAGGCTTCACTCCAGGTCTACGCCCGCGAGGAACTGACCCAGATCGTCGACGCCGAACAGGTGCCGCTCACCGTCGAGGAGCGGCAGCGCCTGGTCCGCGAGATCAGTGACGACGTCCTCGGGTTCGGCCCGCTCCAACGATTCCTGGACGACGAGTCCGTCACGGAGATCATGGTCAACGGTCCCAAGCACATCTTCATCGAGCAGGGCGGCCGGGTCGGCCTCAGCAACGCACAGTTCAAGTCCGAAGAGCACCTGCGCCAGGTCATCGAGAAGATCGTCTCGAAGGTGGGCCGTCGCATCGACGAGTCCTCACCGCTCGTGGACGCCCGTCTCGAGGACGGCTCCCGCGTCAACGCCGTCATTCCGCCGCTGGCGGTCAACGGGTCGTCGCTCACCATCCGCAAGTTCGCCGCCGACCCGCTCAAGGTCGCCGACCTCGTCCGGTTCGGCTCGATGTCGCCCGAGATGGCGGAGCTGCTCAACGCCTGCGTCAAAGCGCACCTCAACATCCTCATCTCCGGCGGTACCGGCACGGGTAAGACCACCCTGCTGAATGTCATGTCCTCGTTCATTCCGCACGACGAGCGGATCATCACCATCGAGGATGCTGTCGAGCTGCAGCTGCAGCAGGAGCACGTGGTGCGACTCGAGAGCCGTCCGGCGAACATCGAGGGCAAGGGTGAGATCACCATCCGCGACCTCGTCAAGAACTCGCTCCGCATGCGCCCGGATCGCATCGTCGTCGGCGAGTGCCGCGGTGGCGAGGCGCTCGACATGCTCCAGGCCATGAACACCGGTCACGACGGATCTCTGTCCACGGTCCACGCGAACTCGCCGCGGGACGTCATCGCCCGCTTGGAGACCCTCGTGCTTATGGCCGGCATGGACCTTCCCCTGCGTGCCGTCCGGGAACAAATCGCCTCCGCTATCGATGTCGTCGTCCAGCTGACGCGACTGCGCGACGGCACCCGGCGCGTCACCCACATCACCGAGGTGCAGGGTATGGAGGGTGAGATCGTCACCCTTCAGGACGCGTTCGTCTTCGACTACAGCGCCGGCGTGGACGCCAACGGACGGTTTATGGGCAAGGCCATCCCCACCGGGGTGCGTCCTCGGTTCGTGGACCGGTTCGAGGACCTCGGCATCCACGTCTCTCCCAAGGTCTTCGAGATGCCCGAGACGACGGCATCCGGGCGGATACGCTGATGACCGTCGTGCTCGGGGCTCTACTGTGCCTCATGGCCTTCCTGCTGCTGCTGTTCATCACGTTCAGCTCCTCCACGCCCCGGCTACCGATGGACCGGCGACGGCCGCCTCGTCTCGACGAGGCTCCGCCGTCCGTGCTCAGCCGCGTCACCGGCATCACCACCAGCGCGATCGCCGACACACTGAACCGCCACGGCTGGACACGATCCATCACCGACGCGTTGGACCGGGCCGGACTGCGATTCTCCCCGGCCGACTTCCTCGTGCTGGTGGGAACTGCCGGATTGGTCTCCGCCATCCTCGGCTTCCTCGTGGGCGGCTCGTTGCTCGGTTTGCTCCTGCTGCTCCTGGCGCCGCTCGGTGCGAAGGTGTTCCTGGGACTGGCGGTCGGCAAGCGCCAGCGAGCCTTCGCGGACCAACTGGACGACACCCTGCAGCTGCTGGCCGGCAACCTCCGGGCCGGCCACAGCCTCCTGCGGGCCGTCGACGCCGTCTCGCGGGAGGCGCAGGCGCCAACCAGCGAGGAGCTGGCCCGCGTGGTCAACCAGACCCGTCTCGGCCGCGATCTCAATGCAGCACTCGAGGAGACGGCGGACCGGATGGGCAACGAGGACTTCAGCTGGGTCTCCCAAGCCATCGGGATACACCGCGAGGTAGGAGGCGATCTGGCCGAGGTCCTCGATCAGGTCGGCCATACCATTCGGGAACGCAACCAGATCCGCCGCCAGGTCAAGTCGCTGAGTGCTGAAGGAAAGATGTCCGCCTACATCTTGATGGCCCTCCCGTTCCTTGTCCCCGGAGCAATGAGCGTGATGAATCCGTCCTTTTTTACGCCCATGTTCCAGAACCCCATTGGCTGGGGACTGCTGGCCCTCGCCGCCATCATGCTCGTCATCGGCGGACTGTGGATGCAGAAGATCGTCAGCTTCAAGTTCTAGTTCGTTCCCTCCCCGCACAGTTTCAGGAGTAATCCGTGGCCCCGACCCTCACCTACGCCGCTGTCGTCTTCGGCGCTGCGCTGGCGCTGGCCCTGTGGGCGGTGCTCAGCACTGCCGGCGCATCTGCGCGTCAGGTGCGGGACAACCTGTCCCGGGGTTTCAACGCCGAGATCGCCGCTGTCGGTGGATCTGCCCGACCCACCTTCGGGAGTTTGCACCGGCTGACGACGCCGAAGGGCGTGGCGCGTCTGGACCGACTGCACGCGCTCGCCGGTCGCCCGGCCGCGTGGCCCCTTTCGCGACTGCTCGCCGCCAAGCCACTCCTTGCGGGCGTCGGTCTGGTCCTCGGGATGCTGCTCCTGGCCGGCAACGCGAGCGGCAAGATGCTTGCACTCGTCATCGTGGTCACGGCGGTGGCCTACTTTGTACCGGACCTTCTTTTGTACAGCCGGGGCATTGAACGCCAGAGGGCGATCGGGCTGGAACTGCCCGACACACTGGACCAGATGCTGATTGCAGTGGAGGCCGGGCTCGGCTTCGAGTCGGCCATGTCCCGGGCGGGGGAGAACGGCAAGGGGCCGCTGGCCGAGGAGCTCCAGCGCACGCTGGGTGACATGCGGGTCGGTGTGCCCCGCAAGGACGCCTACCTCGCGCTGGAAGAGCGAACCAACGTGCCGGATCTGCGGAACTTCACCCGTGCCGTGGTCCAGGCCGACGTCTACGGCATCTCTATCAGCTCGGTGCTTCGCACCCAGGCGGCGGAGATGCGCGTGAAGCGCAAGCAGCGGGCCGAGGAACAGGCCATGAAAATCCCCGTCAAGATTACCGTGCCCCTAATGTTGCTCATTCTGCCCGTGCTCTTGCTTATGATTATGGGCCCGGTGGTGCTCAACGCGATGGAACAGTTCTGATACCGGCACAGCATCGCTCCCGGCGCGCCGTCGTCGGGACATGCGAAAGGCCCCGGACCGACCGGTCCGGGGCCTTTCGCATGGTGGTCGGGATGACAGGATTTGAACCTGCGACCTCGTCGTCCCGAACGACGCGCGCTACCAAGCTGCGCCACATCCCGTGAAGCGTCCGGTCTCAGCCGGAAACAACTGCTCCATCATAGCCATCCGGCCGCTCGGGTGGGAAATCGGGCCCCGCGCGCCGTGTCGAAACGGACGGAAGATCTTCTCCGGACCGTTGACCGGACGTCCCGTCCGTGTTTGCCTGGGCGAACATCGCCGTTGGTCCACTGAGATGTCCGCTCAGGGCAGGGGCGGTCCTGGGTTCTCGGGAGGGGTCGTGCGTCGACGAGCGTCCAGCAGTGGGCTCGTGTGGGCCGTGCCGGTGGTGGTCGTCTCGCTCACGGCCGGTGGCCCCGCCGCGGCGCTCCCGGCAGGGCGGGGCGGTGCCGCCGCGACGGAGGAGATCGTCCGGGCCGTCGCCGCCGAGCAGCTGGAGGGGCACCTGCGGGCGTTCCAGGACGCCGCGGACGCCCACGGCGGCGACCGCGCCGTCGGCACCGCCGGCTACCGGGCGAGCGTCGATTACGTCGTGGAGCGACTGCGGGCCGCCGGCTACGACCCCCGGGTGCAGGTCTTCACGGTCCCGGACAACGAGCACCACGACGAGTACGACGACGAGGAGTACGGCAAGGACACGGCCGCGGGCCCCCGTGTCACGTACAACGTCATGGCGGACACGCCCACGGGCGACCCGGGCAGCACCGTGCTGCTCGGTGCGCATCTGGACAGCGTGCCGGAGAGCCCCGGTCTCAACGACAACGGCTCCGGCGCCGCGGGCGTCCTCGCCGTCGCCGAGGCCCTGGCGGGCACCGACACCCGGAACAGGGTGCGCTTCGCCTGGTGGGGTGCGGAGGAGGTCAACCTCAACGGCGCCGACCACTACGTCTCCGACCTCCGGGCCAATGACCCCGGGGCGTTCGACGACATCGCGCTGTACCTGAACCTCGACATGATCGGCTCCCCGAACTACGGGCGCTTCGTCTACGACGGCGACACGTCCGGGGGCGGCTGGCACGACGACTCCGTCGAGGCCCCGGCCGGATCGGAGGCCATCGAGGTGGCGTTCAAGGGCTACTTCGAGTCCGTGTCGATGGCCGTGGAGGAGGTGCCGCTCGACGACGGGAGCGACCACCTCGTGTTCGCCGGGGCCGGGATCCCCGTCGGCGGGCTCTTCACCGGCGACACGGGCGAGAAGACGCGGCAGCAGGCGGACCGGTACGGCGGCGAGGCCGGCACGGACTACGACCCCTGCTACCACTCCGCCTGCGACGACCTGGACAACGTCGACCTCCAGGTCCTCGAGGAGATGAGCGACGCCACGGCCGCGGTCGTCCTGGGCTTCGCGTCGTCCACGATCGACGACGGGGCGCCACTCCGTCCCCCGGACGGGTGGCCTCGCCGCAGTGCGCTCGAGGAACTCCGGCCGGTGCTCACAGGCTTCGTGGCCTTGGGTGTGGTCGCCGCGGTGGCCGTCGGGGTGGCCGTCGCCGTGCGGCGCCGCGCCCACGTGCGGCGGTGAGTCCGGGCGGCTCGAGCTGTGGGCCGATCAGTGGACAAAAGTTATTGACTGGTCGGTAACCCATTTGTGAGCATGTGCAAATTCGAGTCATTCCTCGATGACTGTGAACCGCGTCATGGCCGGGCTACCTCTCGGTCGCCGCTCACCTGGAGGTTCCATGCCCGTCCGCAAGCCCAGCCACTGGATCACCGCGGCCGCCCTGGCCGGCGCCCTGACCCTCACGGCGACCAGTGCCGTCGCGGCCCCCACCCGCGACAACAGCAACAACAACACCACCCACAAGATCACCCAGGCCGTCTCCGAGCAGAAGCTCACGGAGCACCTGAACGCCTTCCAGTCGATCGCGGAGGCCAACGACGGCAACCGCGCCTCCGGCACCTCCGGCTACCGGGCGAGCGTCGACTACGTGGTCGAGAAGCTGCGGGCCGCCGGCTACACCCCGGAGGTCCAGGACTTCACCTTCCCGTTCTTCCAGGAGCGCTCTCCCGCCACGGTCAGCGCGGACGGCACCCCGCTCGCCGCCGAGGACGTCGCGGTGATGACCTACTCCGGCACGGGCACCGTCAGCGGCACCGTGCAGGCCGTCGACACCACCGGAGCCCGGGTGGGCAGCACCAGCGGCTGCGAGGCCACGGACTTCGCGGACTTCGTGCCCGGCAACGTCGCTCTGCTCCAGCGCGGCACCTGCTCCTTCGCGGTCAAGGCCGCCAACGCGGAGGCCGCCGGCGCGAGCGCCGTGCTGATCTTCAACACGGGCCTGCCGAACGCCGAGGGCGTCGTCGCCGGCACCCTGGGTTCCCCGGAGGCCACCACGCTGCCGACGGTGGGGCTCAGCTACCAGGCCGGCGTGGACCTGCTGGACGCCACGGAGGTGACGGTCGCCACCGACACCGTCTCGGCGACCCGCACCACCTACAACGTCCTCGCCGAGACCGGCACGGGCGACCCCGAGAACACGGTGATGGTCGGTGCGCACCTGGACGGCGTGCTCGAGGGCGCCGGCATCAGCGACAACGGCACCGGGTCGGCGGGCATCCTCGCCATCGCGGAGGCCATGGCCAAGACGAAGACCGAGAACAACGTGCGCTTCGCCTGGTGGGGTGCGGAGGAGCTCGGCCTGCTGGGGGCCGAGCACTACGTCACCGATCTGCAGGAGAACGACCCGGGTGCGCTCGAGGACATCGCGCTGTACCTGAACTTCGACATGATCGGCTCCCCGAACTACGGGCGCTTCGTCTACGACGGCAACGCCTCCACGTTCGACCCGGGCGACACCAACGTCCCCGAGGGCTCCGCCGCGATCGAGGCGGCGTTCCACGAGTACTTCGCCTCGGTGGGGCTGGCCTCCGGCGACACCGAGTTCAGCGGACGCAGCGACTACGGGCCCTTCATCGAGGTCGGCGTGCCCTCCGGCGGCCTGTTCACGGGCGCCGAGGGCGTGAAGACCCAGGAGCAGGCGGAGCTGTTCGGCGGCCAGGCCGGTGTCGCCTACGACTCCTGCTACCACTCCGCGTGCGATGACATCACGAACGTCAACCTCCAGGGCATGGAGGAGATGTCCGACGCCGCCGCGGCCGTCGTCCTGCGCTACGCCATGTCCACCCACGACGTCAACGGCGAGGGTGAGCCTTACAAGCAGAAGGGCAAGGGCGCCGTCGGTCACCCGAAGGGCAAGGACCGGGGCCACGGCCCGCACTCCGAGCACGGGCGCGGCCACGGGCACGGCCACGACAAGGCGGCCGCCTGACCGTCCTGACGCACCGGTGCTCCACGGCCCCGCCCCCGGCAGTTCACGCCGGGGGCGGGGCCGTTCTCTCTGCCACAATGCGCACGGTCGTTGTGCCGCCGCCCGGGAGCTGGGATTCTGTGCGTATCGCTCCATCAGCTCGTTGAAGCCGCTGTCCTGGTCGAGCCCCCGATCGGCCCCTGCCCCGGGAGATCCCATGCGCCACCGCACCCATCACCACCGGACCGTGGTCGCCGCAGCGGCCCTCGCGTTCTCGAGCTCCGGCGCCGCGAGCACCGGCACCGGGAACGACGACGTCCCCGCCGCCGCGGGGCCGACCGCGCCGGGGTGGTCGCTGTGACCGCGGCGGCCGTCCCTCCCGACAAGGTGCTGGAGCACCTCGAGGTGTTCCAGGCCATCGCGAACGCCAACAACGGCAACCGGGCCTCGGGTACGTCCGGCTACCGGGGCAGCGTGGACTACGTGGTCGGCAGGCTGCGCGCCGCCGGCTACGCCCCGCGGGTCCAGGACTTCACCTTCCCCTTCTTCCAGGAGGTCGCCCCGGCCACGGTCAGCGCGGGCGGCCGGCAGCTCGCCGCGGAGGACGTCGCGGTCATGACCTACTCCGGTTCGGGGACCGTGACCGCACCGGTGCAGGCCGTGGGAACCACCGGGGAACCGGCGGCGAGCACCAGCGGGTGCGCGGCCGAGGACTTCGCCGACTTCGTGGCCGGGAACATCGCGCTGCTCCAGCGGGGCACGTGCGCCTTCGGGGTGAAGGCCGCCAACGCGGCGGCCGCCGGGGCGTCCGCGGTGCTGATCTTCAACACCGGACTGCCGGGGGCGGAGGGCGTGGTCGCGGGGACCCTGGGCGAACCGGGGGCGACGACCATCCCCGTGATCGGCCTCAGCTACGCCGCCGGCAAGGCGCTGCTGGGCGGGGGCGAGGTGACGGTCAGCACGCAGACCGTCTCCGAGAGCCGGGAGACCTTCAACGTCCTCGCCGAGACCCGCTCGGGCACCCCGGAGCGCACGGTCATGGTCGGCGCCCACCTGGACAGCGTCCCGGCGGGCCCCGGGATCAACGACAACGCCTCCGGATCCGCGGGGATCCTGGCCATCGCCGAGGCGCTCGCGGGCACCGAGACGGCCAACGCCCTGCGCTTCGCCTGGTGGGGCGCGGAGGAGTTCGGCCTGCTCGGCTCCCGCCACTACGTGGCGGACCTCAAGGCCAACGATGCCGCGGCGCTCGAGAACGTCGCCCTGTACCTGAACTTCGACATGATCGGCTCCCCGAACCACGGCCGCTTCGTCTACGACGGCGACGCCTCGGCGTTCGGCCCGGAGGACGGCTCGGTTCCCGCCCCGGCGGGGTCGGCCGCGATCGAGGCGGCCTTCCACGAGCACTTCGGCTCCGTGGGACTGGCCTCCGGCGAGACCGAGTTCAGCGGCCGCAGCGACTACGGGCCGTTCATCGCCGAGGGCATTCCCTCCGGCGGCCTCTTCACCGGCGCCGAGGGGATCAAGACTGTGGAACAGGCCGCGCTGTTCGGCGGACGGGCCGGCATCGGCTACGACTTCTGCTACCACGCGCGGTGCGACGACCTCAGCAACATCGACCTCCGGACGCTGGACGAGATGACCGACGCGGCCTCCGCCGTGGTCCTGCGCTTCGCGAACTCCACCCTGGACCTCGAGGAGGAGGGCCGGCGGCTGCGCACCGCAGTGGGGCCCATTCCCGCCGCCACGGTCGACCAGGGCCATGGCCCGAGCAACGCCGCCGACGAGAGGCAGTCGCAGTGAGGCCGGTGCGATGAGACCGGTGTCCTGAACCGGAGCCACGGACACGAGGCGGCCGCCCGCCGGTCCTGGCGCACGCGTGCCGAACGGCCCCGCCCCGGCAGTTCCACGCCGGGGCGGGGCCGTTCCCTTTCCCAAAACCCGCCGGACTATTGTGCCTCTGACCTGGGGCTGGGATTCTGTGCACAGTGCTCCACCTGTTCGATGGAGCCGATGACGGACACGGTCGAGCCCCTGATCGGCCCCGGCCCCGGGGGGACCCATGCCGCACCGCACACCCAGCCGTTGGACCGTGGCCGCCGCCCTGATCGGCGCCCTGGCGTTGTCGGCGCCGAGCGCCGTCGCGGCGCCACCGGGGGAGGGCGCCGGAGCGGCCGCCGGGACCGCCACGGCCGTTCCACCGGAGCAGGTGCTGGAGCACCTCGAGGTGTTCCAGGCCGTCGCCCACGCCAACAACGGCAACCGTGCCTCGGGCACGCCCGGCTACCGGGGCAGCGCGGACTACGTGGTCGGCAGACTGCGGGCCGCCGGCTACGCCCCGCGGGTCCAGGCGTTTCCGTTCCCCTTCTTCCAGGAGGTCGTCCCGACGACGGTGGCCGTGCCTGGACCGGGCGGTGCCCCGCGGACCCTGACCGCCGCGGAGGCGGCCGTGATGGTCTACTCCGGCTCGGGCACGGTGACCGCACCGGTGCAGGCCGTGGAGACCACCGGCGCCCAAGAAGCGAGCACCAGCGGGTGCGAGGCCGAGGACTTCGCCGGATTCACGGCGGGCAGCGTGGCGCTGCTCCAGAGGGGCACGTGCACGTTCGGGGTGAAGGCCGCCAACGCGCAGGCCGCCGGGGCGTCCGCCGTGCTGATCTTCAACACGGGACTGCCCGGCGAGGAGGGCGTGGTCGCCGGCACGCTGGGGGAGCCCGGTGTCACGAGCCTCCCGGTGGTCGGTCTCAGCCACGCGGCCGGGACCGCTCTGCTGGGCGGGGGCGAGGTGACCGTGACGGCGCAGACCGTCTCCGAGACCCGCCAGACCTACAACGTCCTCGCCGAGACGAGCACCGGCGACCCCGGGAACACGGTGATGGTCGGCGCCCACCTGGACAGCGTGCCCGAGGGTGCGGGGATCAACGACAACGGCTCGGGCTCCGCAGGGATCCTGGCCATCGCCGAGGCGCTCGCGGGCACGGAGACCACCAACACCGTGCGCTTCGCCTGGTGGGGCGCGGAGGAGTTCGGCCTGCGCGGGTCCCGCCACTACGTCGCGGACCTGAAGGCGAACGATCCCGGGACGCTGGAGGACATCGCGCTGTACCTGAACTTCGACATGATCGGCTCCCCGAACCACGGGCGCTTCGTCTACGACGGGGACCACTCCGCGTTCCCGCCCGTGCAGGGTCCCGACGGTCCCGTGACGGCCCCGGAAGGCTCCGCCGCGATCGAGGCCGCGTTCCACGAGCACTTCGGCTCCGTGGGACTGGCCTCCGGCGAGACGGAGTTCAGCGGCCGCAGCGACTACGGGCCGTTCATCGCCGAGGGCATTCCCTCCGGCGGTCTCTTCACGGGCGCGGAGGGGATCAAGACCGCCGAGCAGGCGGCCCTGTTCGGTGGCCGGGCCGGGGTCGCCTACGACTTCTGCTACCACGGCGCGTGCGACGACCTCGCCAACGTCGACGTCCGGGGCCTGGCCGAGATGACCGACGCGGCGGCCGCCGTGGTCCGGCGCTTCGCGGCCTCCACCCAGGACCTCGACGGCGCGGGCGGACAGCAGGGAAGCCGGGAGCTCCCGCTCGGCCCCGCCACCGTGGACCAGGGCAACGGCCCGGGCAACGCCGCCGAGGTCCCTCCGGCCCGGTGAACGGAGGGTCCCCGGCTCGGCGTTGGCCATTGCCCACCCGGCCACCGGGTGGGAGGGTGAGGCCATGACTGCTCCCCGGACCCCCGACTCCTCCGCGCCGGCCAGGCGCGGCGTCCTCTTCGACGTCGACGGCACCCTCATCGACTCGAGCTATCTGCACACCGTCGCCTGGTGGCACGCCTTCAACCAGGCCGGCCACGACGTGCCCATGCACCGCATCCACCGGCTCATCGGCATGGGCTCGGAGCAGCTGATCGACGAACTGCTGCCCGCGGACCGGGACAAGGACGGGGACGACGCCATCGGTGACGCCCACGGGGCCCTGTTCTCCGTGCACTGGCCGGGGCTCAAGCCCACCCGCGGCGCGGCGGAGCTGCTGCGCCGCTGCGCCGATGCCGGGCTCGTGGTGGTGCTGGCGTCGTCGTCGAACGTCACCGAGGTGGCGGCCATGCGGGAGGCCCTCGGCTCGGACGACCTGCTCACAGCGGTCACGACCGCCACGGACGCCGAGCACAGCAAGCCCGCCCCGGACATCTTCGCCGCCGCGCTCAGAGCGGGGAACCTGCGCCCCGAGGACGCGATCGTGGTGGGGGACGCCCGCTGGGACGTCGAGTCCGCGTGGAAGCTCGGCCTCGACGCCGTGTGCCTGACGAGCGGCGGGATCAGCGAGGCGGAGCTGCGCGAGGCCGGGGCCGTGGCCGTCTACGCGGACCCGCAGGCCCTGCTGGACGACTTCGAGAACAGCCCCCTGGGCCGGCTCGTCCCGGCGGGCTGAGCGCTCCCCGCCGGCGCCCGCGCGGACCACACTGTGCACCACTGCGAACGGAAGGCCCCGCCATGACCACCGACGACCGACCCGTCCTCGTGTTCGACGTGAACGAGACCCTCTCGGACCTGGGACCCCTGCACCACGCCTTCGAAGAGCTGGGGGTGCCGGGGGAGCTGGCGGCCACGTGGTTCGCCTCCGTCCTGCGGGAGGGCTTCGCGCTGGCCGTCCACGGAGAGGCCCAGCCGTTCTCCGTGCTGGGGCAGGAGGTGGCGCGCGCGCTCTTCACCCTGCACCCGCCGGCCGGGGGCGTGGAGCACGCCGTGGCCCGCGTCCTGGACGCCGTGCAGCAGCTGCCCGTCCACGCCGACGTCCCGGACGGGGTGCGGTCCCTGGCGGAGGCCGGGTTCCGGCTCACCGCCCTCACCAACGGCTCCGCGGCCACCGCCGAGGGACTGCTGGAGCGGGCGGGCGTGCGGCAGCACTTCGAGCAGGTCCGCTCCGTCGAGGACGCCCCCTGCTGGAAGCCGGCGTCCGAGGCCTACACCTGGGCGAGCGGGGCGTGGGGCGTGCCGCTGGAGCAGATGCTCATGGTCGCGGTGCACCCGTGGGACCTGCACGGTGCCGCCCGGGCGGGGATGCGCACGGCCTGGATCGACCGGTACGGCTCGCCCTATCCGCAGTACGCGCGCACCCCGGACATCAGGGTGTCCGGGGTGCGGGAGCTCGCCGCGCGGCTGAAGGCCGGCGGCGCCGAGGTCACGGACTGACGGCCGGGCTCACAGCCTGACGACCATCTTCCCGGTGTTGGCCCCGGCGAGCAGATCGATGAACGCCTGCGGCGCGTCGTCGAGCCCCTCGCGCACGGTCTCGTCCCACTGGATCTCGCCAGCGGCCAGCCAGCCCGCCATCTTCTCGCGGAACTCCGGGCCCAGGTCCTGGTGACCGCTCACCAGGAAGCCCTGCAGACTCAGCATCTTGCCGATCGCCAGCGCCAGGTTCCGCGGCGCCGCCGGCGGCTCGGTCGCGTTGTACTGCGAGATCGCCCCGCACAGGCACACGCGGCCGTGGGTGTTCAGCGCGGAGATCGCCGCCTCCAGGTGCTCGCCGCCCACGTTGTCGAAGTACACGTCGATGCCCTCGGGCGCCGCGCGCCGCAGCTGGGGGAGCACCGGGCCCTCGTGGTAGTCGAAGGCGGCGTCGAAGCCCAGCTCCAGCAGGCGGGCGACCTTCTCGGGCGAGCCGGCGCTGCCGATCACCCGCGCAGCGCCGCTGAGCTTGGCGATCTGTCCCACCAGTGAGCCCACGGCTCCCGCGGCGCCCGAGACGAACACCGTGTCCCCGGGCCGGAACCGTGCCGCCGCCATGAGGCCGGCGTACGCGGTGAGCCCCGGCATGCCGAGCACGCCCAGATAGGCGGACTCCGAGGCCAGCGCGGGGTCCACCACGGTGGCGGAGCCGGCGTCGACCACCGCGTGCTCGCGCCAGCCGGCGCCGTGCAGCACGGTGGTGCCCACCGGCAGCTCCGGCGCGGCGGAGGCGACGACCTCGCCCACGGCGGCGCCGTCGAGCGGACGGTCCACCTGGAACGGCGGGACGTAGGACTTCACGTCGTTCATCCGGCCGCGCATGTACGGGTCCACGGACATCCAGCGGTTGGTGACCACGACCTGTCCGGGGCCGGGCTCGGGCAGCGCCGTCTCCTCGAGCCGGAAGTTCTCGGGCGAGGGGGTGCCCTGGGGGCGGGAGGCGAGCACGATCTGTCGGGTGCTGGTGGGCGGGATCATCGGTTCTCCTGGGGGTGGAAGGCCTGCGCGGCGTGGAAGGGGGCGGGGGAGCGGGGGATCAGTCCTCGGCGACGGTCACGCGGACGTCGACATTGCCGCGGGTGGCGTTCGAGTACGGGCACACCTGGTGGGCCTTGTCGGCCAGGGACTGGGCGGTGGCCTGGTCCAGGTCCGGGATCACGACCTCCAGGTCCACCTCGAGGCCGAAGCCGCCCTGGCCGTTGCCGCCGATGCCCACGCGGGCCCCGACGCTGGAGTCGCCGAGCTTGACCTTCTCCTGCCGGGCCACCATCTGCAGGGCGGAGTGGAAGCAGGCGGCGTAGCCGGCGGCGAAGAGCTGCTCGGGGTTCGCGCCGTCGCCGGAGCCGCCCATCTCCTGCGGGACGGCCAGTCCCAGGTCGATCCGGCCGTCGGTGGTGCGGGTGCGGCCGTTGCGGCCGGCGCCGGTGGCGAGGGCCTCGGCGGTGTAGACGGTGTCCATGCTGGTCACTCCTGGGTGTCGGTGGTGGTCGGTCCGGCGGTGTCCGGGCCGGTGCTGCTGGTGGCGTCCCCGTCGGCGGGCGCGCCGATCCTGCGGGCCAGTGTCCGCAGCGTCTGCATCTCGGCGGCGGTGAGCCCCGAGGCCTCCAGGACGCGCTGCTGCACGGCCGGGGCGCGCTCGCGCAGCCGGTCACCGGCCGGCGTGAGGTGGACGGTGACCCGCCGCTCGTCGTGGTGGCCCCGGCGGCGCCCGAGGAGGCCGCCGGTCTCCATGCGCTTCAGCAGCGGGGAGAGGGTGCCGCTGTCCAGGCGCAGGCGGGCGCCGAGCGCCGAGACGGTCTGCCCGTCCTCCTCCCACAGCGCGAGCAGCACGAGGTACTGCGGATAGGTCAGGCCGAGCTCCGCCAGCGGCTCGCGGTAGGCCGCGGTCGTGGCCCGCGAGGCGGCGTAGAGCGCGAAGCACAGCTGTGCGTCGAGCCGGAGGTCTGCGTCCATGCCCCCAGGGTGGCACAGAAATAAGTTGTACACAACTCAGTTGTGCACAATAGGTGAGGCGGGGCGGCTCAGCGGGTCGCCTCCTCCAGGTGCTCCAGCACGTGCCGGTACGGGTGTCCGGTGGCCTCCGTCATGCCCTGCTCGCACGTGCGGTTGAGCGACGCGTAGGCGTCGAAGCGGCGGCCGGTGACCTCGCGGGCCTCGGCCGCGGTGGCCGAGGCCGTGAACTCGGGGTGCAGCATGCCGCGGTCCCCGGCGTAGGCGCAGCAGCCCCAGGCCTTGGGCACGACCACGTCCTCGCTGATCGCCCGGGCCAGCGTCTCGAAGGCGCCGGTGATGCCCAGGTGCACGCTCGAGCACGTGGGGTGCAGCGCCATCGACCCGATCGGGCGGCTGACCGACAGCCGCCCCAGCACCCGGTCGGCCACGAACTCGACCGCGTCCACGAACCGCAGCGTGTGGTACCGGCTGGAGGCCGCAGCCAGCCCGGCCATGGTCTCCAGGCCCTCGGTGCAGGACGCGGCGTCGCAGACGACCGGCAGCTCGCCCTGGCGGGTCGCCTCCCACAGGGCCGCCAGCGTCCGCTCCGACATCGTGGCGTACCCGGTGGGCAGCCCCTTCGACTTCCACGGCGTCCCGCAGCACAGGCTGCCGATGCCCTGCGGGACGGTGACGTGCACCCCGGCGCGGTCGCACAGCGCCAGGAACGCCTCGGAGGCGGTCAGGCCCGTGCCGTCCCCGGGTCGTGCGGCCGTGCCGAACATCGAGTTGATGCACGCCGGGAAGAACACGGCCTCCGCGGCCGGGTCCTGCCGGTGCGGCCGGGGCGGGCCGCCCGCGGGCAGCTCGTCCTTGTACTGCGGCACGTGCTCGGCGCCGAGCACGGCCCGGGCCGCGGCGGTCGCGGCGGCCGGCAGCGCGGTGGGCAGGACCTTCGCGGCGGTCAGGCCGAGCCCCGCGCCCGTCGTCGTCGCCCCCCACGCCTTTGCGGCGGCGCCCCAGCCGGCGTCCGCGACCCGGCTGTGGTCCTCGGCGCGCAGCCGGCGCACCAGGTCCCCCGTGTTGATGAGCACGGGGCAGGCCGTCACGCACATCCCGTCCACGGCGCACGTCTGCAGGCCCTCGTAGTCGTACTCGGCGCGCAGCCGGGCGGCGAGCTCCGCGTCACCGCGCTCCTCGGCCGCCGCGATCTCCCGGCGGCCCACGATGCGCTGCCGCGGCGTGAGGGTGAGGTCCTTGGACGGGCACACCGGCTCGCAGTAGCCGCACTCCACGCACCGGTCCACCTCCTGCTCGACCGTGGGCGCGGTCTTGAGGTCCCGCACGTAGACGGTGGGGTCCTCGTTGAGCAGCACGCCCGGGTTCAGCAGCGCGCCCGGGTCCACGAGCCGCTTGAGCTGGACCATGACGTCGTAGAGCTCGTCCCCGTACTGCCGGCGCACGAACGGCGCCATGTTGCGGCCGGTGCCGTGCTCGGCCTTGAGTGAGCCGTGGTGGTCGAGGACCAGGGCGACCATGTCCTCGGTGAAGCGCTCGTAGCGGGCCAGCAGGTCCGGGCGGTCGAACTGCTCGTTGAGCATGAAGTGCACGTTGCCGTCCTTGGCGTGCCCGAAGATCACGGAGTCCCGGTAGCCGTGGGTGTCGAAGAGCTCCGTGAGCTGCTCGCAGGTCTCGCCGAGCTCCGCGACGGGGACGACGACGTCCTCGAGCAGCGCGTTGGACCCGCTCGGCCGCGCCCCCGCCACGGTGGTGTAGAGGCCCTTGCGCACGGTCCACAGCGCGGCGCGGGCCGCGGGGTCGTCCGTCAGGGCGGGCGGCGCCGCGAGGTCCAGGGTGCGGAACAGCCCGGCGGCCGCCGCGGAGAGCTCCTGCTCCTCCTCGCGCGTGCGGCCCTGGTACTCGACGAGCAGCGCCGCGTGGTCGCTTACGTCGATGTCCAGGATCTGCGCCGGCGCCAGCCCCGTGCGCTGCGAGACCTTCAGGGACGTGGCGTCGAGCAGCTCGACCGTGGCGGAGCGGACCGCCACCAGGGCGGGGACCGTGCGGGTGGCCGCGGCCAGGTCCGGGAACACCAGCAGCCCCGTGGAGGCGAAGGGCAGGATCTCCACCGTCCGGAAGACCGCCTGGGCCACGAAGCCCAGGGTGCCCTCGCTGCCGATCAGCAGGTGCTCGAGGATCCGCACCGGCTCGTCGTGGTCCAGGAAGGAGTTGAGGCCGTAGCCCATCGTGTTCTTCATCGAGAACTGCCGCTCGATCGTGCGCACCGACACGGGGTCCTGGCGCACGCGGTCCCGCAGCCGCAGCAGGCCCTCGTGCAGGGCGGGCTCGAGCTCCCGCAGCCGCCGGTCGGCGTCGGGGGCCGCGGTGTCCACCCGGGTCCCGGACGGCAGGACGAACACCATGGACTCCAGCGTCCGGTACGTGTTGGCCTCGGTCCCGCAGGCCATCCCCGAGGAGTTGTTGGCCACCACGCCGCCGATCGTGCACGCGGACTCGCTCGCCGGGTCCGGCCCGAGCTTGTGCCCGTACGGGGCCAACCGGGCGTTGACCTGCCGCACCGTGGCCCCCGGCTGCACCCGGACCCGCCGGCCGCCGTCCAGCACCTCGATCCCCCGGAAGTTCCGCCGCACGTCGACCAGCACCTGGTCCGTCACGGACTGCCCGGACAGCGACGTCCCGCCGGAGCGGAAGGTCAGGCCCAGGCCGTGACGGGCGACCGCGCGGAAGAGGTTGCCCATGTCCGCTGCCGAGCGCGGGCGCACCACCGCCGCGGGCTGCAGCAGGTAGTGGGAGGCGTCGTGGGCCAGCGCGCGGTGCTCGAGCTCCGAGTCCACGACCGCGTCGCGGCCGCACCAGGTCCGGAGGTCCTCCAACAGGGCCTCGGTGGCGGGGACGGGGGCGCGGTGGGCGCTGGGGGCGGTCATGGGGTCTCCTGACGGGGAGTCGGGGCGGCCGGCGTGGTCCACGCCACATCCTATGGTGTGACCACAGGTGTCCGCCCGCTCCGCCCTCCCGTTCGTGCCCTCCGCTCGTGCCCTCCGCTCGTGCCCGTCCGGCGACCCGGAGCGTGCGGGGGATTGTGGGCGGCGCCGTTTTGGGGGAAGCTCGGGCCACGGGCCCGCCGGCCCGCGAGCCGACCCTGGAGGAGACCACCATGGACCCCATCTGCCCGTCCTGCGGCGGACCCCTGCGCCAGATCCCCGAGGACCAGTGGCCCGAGGGCGGCCCCGTGCCCGAGGGCACGGTCGAGATGTACCTGTGCGACAAGACCAACCACCGGATCATCGTGGCGGTCCCCGAGATCTCCGGGTGAGCGCCCCCGAGCCGGACGTCCGCCGCGTCGTGGTGGTGCACGGCTACGACGCCGCCCCCGACCAGCACTGGTTCCCGTGGTTGCGCGAACGGCTCACCGCCGAGGGCGTGCGGACGGTCGTCGTGGAGCTGCCGGAGCCGTCCTTCCCGGAGGCCGGGGCGTGGCTGGACGCGGTGGCGCGGGCGGTGGGCGAGCCGGACCGGCACACCCACCTGGTGGGTCACAGCCTGGGCTGCATCACGCTCCTGCGCCACCTCGCCGGTCTGCCCGAGCCCTGGGCGCTGGGCGGGCTGGTGCTCGTGGCCGGCTTCACGGGACGGCTCGAGGGCGTGCCGCTCCTGGACGAGTTCCTCGCCGAGGACGTGGACGTCTCCGCGGTGCGCGCCAACGTCCGGCGCCGGCTGGTGCTGCGCTCGGACGACGACCCGACCGTGCCGCCGGCCGCCACCGAGGCGCTCGCCGAGCGTCTGGGCGCCCCGGTGCGGGTGGTGCCGGGGGCCGGGCACTTCTGCGGCTCCGACGGCGTCACCCGCCTGCCCGCCGTGCTCGACGCCCTGGTGCCGCCCGGTGGCTCCGGGGCGCGGGCGTCCGGGTAAGAGCTGCTCAGTCCGTGAGCGTCAGGAGCACGGCCTCCGGCGGGCAGAACAGCCGGATCGGGGCGAAGCGGGACGTCCCCAGGCCCGCCGAGACGTTGACCGGCACCCCGCCCTGGGTGATCAGCCCCTTGCAGCGCTCCGGCTCGAGATCGCAGTTGCTGACCAGCGCCCGCCCGCCCGGCAGGCACACCTGCCCGCCGTGCGTGTGCCCGGCCAGCACCAGCTGCGCGCCGTCCTCGGCGAAGCGGTCGAGGGTCCGCAGGTAGGGGGCGTGGGCCACCCCGAGGCGCAGGTCCGCCGTCGCGGGGTCCCCGAAGCCGGGGTGCCGGTCGTAGCCCAGGTGCGGGTCGTCCACCCCGGACAGGTCCAGGGTCAGGCCCGCGACCTCCATCCGGGCGGAGCGGTTGATCAGCGGCGTCCAGCCCACGGCGTCGAACGCGTCGTGCATGTCCTGGGTGGGCAGCAGGGGCGCCTCGTCCCGGCCCTCCCCGGAGGTGTCCCGCCACAGGTACCGGAACGGGTTCTTGGGCCGCGGCGCGAAGTAGCAGTTGGACCCCGGGACGTAGGCCCCGGGGAAGCGGAACAGCGGCTCCAGGATCTCCAGCAGCCACGGCAGCGCCCCGGGGTGGGAGAGGTTGTCCCCGGTGTCCACCACGAGGTCCGGCTCCAGCGCCGCGAGCGAGTGCACGAACTCCCGCACCGCCCGCTGGCCCGGCCAGACGTGCAGGTCCGACAGGTGCAGGATCCGCAGGGGCGCGCTGCCCTCGGGCAGCAGGCGGAGCCGTTCCGTGCGCAGCTGGAAGCGGCGGCGCTCGACGACGACGCCCCACGCGCCGAGGCCCACCGCCGCTCCGGCACCGGCCGCCGTCACGGCGGCCGCGGTCCGCAGGGCGGGCGCGACGGCGCCCCGGGGGGTGTGCACGTGGTTCATTCCCGGTCCGGCCTCAGCCGGGCCGCGAGGTGCCGTTGCGGCCCTCGAGCACGCGGTCGGAGGGCTCCTCGAACTTGTCGGTGTCGTAGTCCCGGGCGACCTCGCGCATGAACTGCTGCCACTGGCCGCCGGCGTAGGTGGAACCGTCCACCCAGTCGTCGCCCTCGGTGCGCTCCCCGCCGATGGACAGCCCGTTCAGGGACCGGGAGCCGAACTCGTAGTTGCCGACCCAGGAGGCGGTGGCCAGGCCCTGGGTGTAGCCGACCATCCAGGTCTGGGTCGAGTTGTCCGTGGTGCCGGTCTTGGCGGCGGAGGCGCCCGGCAGGCCGATCTCGCGCTGCCAGCCCGAGCCCCGGATCAGGGTCTGGTTGAGCGCGTAGTTCACGCCGTCGGCCACGTCCTCGCTGATCACGCGCTCGCAGGACGTCTCGGGGATCTCGTACTCCTTGCCGGTGTAGTCCACGACCCGCTCGAGGGCGCGGGGCTCGCACATCTCGCCGCGGTTGGCGAACGCGGAGTAGGCCCGGGCCATGGTCATGGGCGAGATGTCCACCGAGCCGCCCAGCAGGGACGCGAGGACCGTGGTGTCCACGGGCTCGCCGTCCTTGCCGTTGACGATGCCCAGGGACTCGGAGATCTTCCCGATGTCGCACAGGTCGAGGTCCTCCGCCATCGCGTAGATCGCGGTGTTGATCGAGTTGTACAGGCCGAAGTCGGCCTCCATCTGCCGGGTGTAGCCGGACTCGGCGTTCTGGATCTCGAAGCCCTCGCCGTTGTTGCCGGGCTCGATCTTGTACCCGCGCTCGAGGCACGAGGCCTTCCACCGGTGGTCGGCGGGCCACCGGGTCTGCGTGGCGTCGATCGTGTCCTCGGCGCCGTTGCCGGCGTCGATCCAGGCGGCGTACGTCAGCGGCTTGTAGGTGGAGCCGACCTGGAAGCCGCCGGCCCCGCCCATCCACGAGTCCACGTTGAAGTTGTACGTGGTGTTGGAGGCGCCCTCGCCGGTCGAGTAGTAGGTGTTCTGCGCCATGGCCACGATGTCCCCGTTGGTGGGCTCGAGGGACACGAGTGCGGTGGACACGTTGTCCGGGTTGTCGTCCCGCGGCTGGGTCTCGTTGACCGCCTTCTCGGCCGCGCGCTGCGCCTCGACGTCGAGCGTGGTGGTGATGGTGAGCCCGCCGAGCTGCAGGGTCTTGAGCCGCTCCTCGGGCGTCTCCCCGAACGCCGAGTCCTGGAGGATGGAGTTCTCCACGTAGTCGCAGAAGTAGGGGGCGACCTCGGCGGCCGTGCATCCGGAGTTCGTGGGGTTGGGGTCCACCTCGATGGGCTCGGCGGCCGCGGCCGCGTGCTCCTCCGCGGTGATGGCCCCGGTGCCGAGCATCGTGTCCAGCACGATGTTGCGCCGCTCCGTGGCCGCCTCCGGGTTCGCGGCGGGGTCGTAGTAGTTGGGGGACTGCACCATCCCGGCCAGGACGGCGGCCTGGGAGATGCTCAGGTCGGACGCGGGGATGCCCCAGTAGTACTGGGCGGCCGCCTCCACGCCGTAGTTCTGCCCGCCGAAGAGCACCATGTTGAGGTAGCCCTCGAGGATCTGGTCCTTGCTCAGCTCCTGCTCCATGGACAGGGAGAGCTTGATCTCCTTGATCTTGTCCGCGTACCCCTTGTCGGCGCCGATGGTGGTGGCCTCCTCCCCGGCGCGGACCTGGGAGTCGATGAGCAGGTTGTTCACGTACTGCTGCGTGATGGTCGACGCGCCCTGGCGGGCGTCCGGGCGGATGATGTTGTTGCCCAGGGCACGCAGGATGCCGCCGAGGTCCACGCCGCCGTGCTCGTAGAAGTCACGGTCCTCGATCGCGAGGATCGCGGCACTCATGTGCGGGGACATCTCGTCCAGGGACACGGGGGTGCGGTTCTGGGCGTAGAACGAGGCGATCTCGGTCCCGTCCCGCGCCACCACGGTGGACGCGCGCGACATCGGCCCCGCCTCCATCTGGGCCGGGAGGTCCTTGAACCACCCGATGGAGGCGTTGGCGGCGAGGCCCGTGGCGGCTGCGGGGGGGACCAGGAGACCGGCGGCCACGATGCCGGCAACGATGCTCGTGGCGATGAACGCCACGACGTTGCCCAGGGCTGACGGTGCCTGCGCGGCAGGGTTCTTGCGGGAAGCCATTCGGACAGTCTACAAGCGCGAACCTGGCCGCGACCGGTGTGCCACCCGTCACGGCGGAGCGCGTCCCGGCGTTCGTGGCTACGCTGGGGCCATGACTACCTGGGAATACGCCACCGTGCCGCTCATGATCCACGCCACCAAGCAGATCCTCGACAACTGGGGCGACGACGGGTGGGAGCTCGTGACCGTGCTGCCCGGCAGCACCCCCGCGGACGTCCCGGCGGGCAACGTGAACGCCCCCGTCCAGACCAACCCCATCGCCTACTTCAAGCGGCCCAAGGCCTGATGGCCGGACGCCGCGCACCCGAGAACCCCGGAGGACTTCCATGAGCAACGGCTCCGCCGTCGAATCCCGCATCGCCGAGCTCGGCCTCGAGCTCCCGGCCGTCGCGGCCCCCGTGGCCGCCTACGTGCCCGCCGTGGTCACCGGCTCGTGGGTGCACACCTCGGGCCAGCTGCCCTTCGTGGACGGGCAGCTGCCCGCCACCGGGAAGGTGTCGGCCTCCGGGGCGGCGGGCACCGTCTCCCCGGAGGACGCCCACGAGCTCGCGGCCCGTGCCGCCCTCAACGCCGTGGCCGCGGTCAAGGAGGCCGTCGGGGACCTGGACCGGGTGGTCCGGGTCGTCAAGGTCGTCGGCTTCGTGGCCTCCGACCCGGGCTTCACCGGCCAGCCCGGCGTGATCAACGGCGCCTCCGAGCTGCTGGGCCGGATCTTCGGCGACGCGGGGGTGCACGCCCGCTCCGCGGTGGGCGTCGCGGTCCTGCCGCTCGACGCGCCGGTCGAGGTGGAGCTCGTTGCCGAGTTCCGCTGAGCCGCAGGCCCCGCGGCCCGGCCGCCTTCCGGCCGTGCGCTGGTTCGAGATCCCGGAGGGCCAGCGCGGGGCCGCGCAGGCCTGGCTCGAGCGGGGTGCCGGCATTCCCGGCAGCGCTCCCTCGCCCGCCGCCGCGGTCGTGTTCGTGCGGGACGGCGACCACGGCGTGGAGACCTACCTCAAGTACCGGCCGGGCAACTCACCGCTCGGCACCGTCGGGTTCCCCGGCGGCACCCTCGAGCCCCACGACGACGACCCCCTCGACTGGGCCGGGCCCGGTCCCGCCGACTGGGCCCGCAAGCTCGGCGTCGGGGACGACCTCGGCCGGGCGCGGCGCACCGTGGTCGCCGCGGTCCGCAAGGCGTTCGAGGAGACCGGTGTCCTGCTGGCGGGGTCGGACACGATGAGCACCGTGGAGTCCGTGGAGGGCGCCGAGTGGATGCGCTCCCGGGAGGCGCTCGCGGTGGGGGAGGTGTCCCTCGCCCAGGTGCTGGGCCGGCGCCGGCTCGTGCTGCGCTCCGACCTGCTCAAGCCCCTCGCGCACTGGATCACCTCCGACTTCGCCCACCGCCGCTACGACATCCACTACTTCACCGCGGTGGTCCCCGACGGGCAGGCCCCGTCCGCGCTGGAGTCGAAGAGCGTCTGGGGCCGCTGGGTGGACGCCGCGCAGGCCGTGGCCGACCCGGCGGGCAGCTGGCTCGGGGACCTCGTGGGGCAGGAGGACACCGTGGGCCGCACGATCGACGACCTCTCCTCGCCCGGAGTCCAGTGCGTGCTCGAGTCGGTCGCCGAGTGCTCCTCGGCCATCGCCTTCCTGGCGAAGAAGCGGGCCGTGGTGGCCCGCAACCCGGTGCTCGAGGTGCGTGAGGGCCGGCCCGTGCTGCGTCTCGACCTGGCCTGAGCCGTCCCGCGGCCGGGCGCCTTTCCGGGGCGGAGACGGGTCCGGGTGCTTCCCCCTGCGCGGACGCGCCCGGACGGGCAACGGCCCGGCCGCCCTTGCGGGTGACCGGGCCGTTGACCTCGGAGCGGGACTCAGCGGCTGCGCTGCTTGAGCCGCTGCAGGTCCAGGATCACCACGGCGCGCGCCTCGAGCCGGATCCAGCCGCGCTGGACGAACTCGGCCAGCGCCTTGTTCACCGTCTCGCGGGAGGCGCCGACGAGCTGCGCCAGCTCCTCCTGGGTGAGCTCGTGCGCCACGAGGATGCCGTCGGTGGCGGGCCGGCCGAACCGGTCGGCCAGGTCCAGCAGCGCCTTCGCCACCCGGCCGGGCACGTCGGAGAAGACCAGGTCGGCGAGGCTCTCGTTGGTGCGCCGCAGCCGGCGGGCCAGGGCCTGCAGCAGCTGCGCGGAGACGTCGGGGGAGCGCTCGATGACCTTCTTGAGGTTCTCGTGCTTGAGCCCGGCCAGGCGCGTCTCGGACACGGCGGTCGCGGACGTGGAGCGCGGGCTCGGGTCGAACAGCGCCATCTCGCCGAACAGCTCGCCCGGGCCCATGATCGCCACGAGGCTCTCGCGGCCGTCCGGAGCGGTGCGGCCCAGCTTGATCTTGCCCGAGATGATGAAGTACAGCTGGTCGCCCGGATCGCCCTCGTGGAACAGCGTGGAGCCGCGCGAGAGGTCGACCTCGGTGAGCTCCTCGGTGAGGGCGGCGAACGCCTGGTCGTCCAGGGACGCGAACAGGGGAGCGCGGCGGAGGACGTCGATATCCATGGTTCTCCTCAAGATGTGCCGCCGCCGGGCCGTGGCCCGCGGCGGCCGATGTCAGCGGGAGTCGCCCGCACCTGCGTGTGAGCGACCTAACGTACCTGACGTTCACTGTAGTGTCTCCGGCCCGCGAATCCCAAGGACGGGCGCGGCGGGCCCCGGGGCGGTGGCAGGCCGGCTCCACGGATCTCCCAGCCGCGCTCCCTATGCTGGTGGCTCGCTCCCCGGCCCCCGGCCCCACAGAACCCGCAGAGGAACCCGATGTCTCCGTCCTTCAACCTGCTCGACGTCCTGCTGGCCGTCGTGCTGCTGGGCTACCTCTTCTACGGGTTCAGCCGCGGCTTCTTCAACTCCCTGTTCTCCCTGACCGGGCTCGTGCTCGGCGGCGTGGCGGCGTTCTCCGCCGCCCCGTGGGTCAGCGCGCAGGTGGACCCGCAGTACCGGGTGGGCGCCGTGCTGGCCACGGTGCTGGTCCTGCTCGTGGCGGGCCAGATGCTGGGCGGGCTGCTGGGCCGCGCCCTGTCCGCCGCCACCGAGCGCATGCGCCTGGGCGCGCTGAACCGGATCGCCGGAGCCGCCCTCGACGTGGCCGTCGCCGCGCTCGTGCTCTCGCTGCTCGCCTCGCTCGTCGGCCAGCTGGGCATCCCGGCCGTGTCCCAGCAGGTCGCGTCCTCCACGGTGCTGCGCACGATCGACGAGCACACCCCCGGACCCGTGCGCGAAGCGGTGACCGAGGCGCGGGACGCCGTGGGCGGCGCCACCGGCATCCGTCAGCTCGACGCCCTGCTGTTCCCCGCGGAGGAGGCCCCCGACGAGAGCGTGAGCACGCCCGCCCTGGAGGAGACCGGGCAGTCCGTGGTGCAGGTGTACGGCATGGCGGTGGAGTGCAGCCAGAATCAGACGGGCTCGGGCTTCGTGACCGCCGCCGGGCAGGTGGTGACCAACGCGCACGTGGTGGCCGGGGTGGGCGAACCGGTGGTGCAGACCCGGGACGGTGAGGTGCACCCCGCCGACGTCGTCCACTACGACCCGGCCTCCGACCTCGCCGTCCTCTCCGCGCCGTCCCTGCCGCTGGCCCCCCTGCCGCTCGGGGAGGACCCCGCGGCCGGGGACCTCGTCGCCTTCATGGGGTACCCGCTGGGCGGGCCGTTCGCCGCCGGGCCCGCCACCGTGCAGGGCACGGCGCTCGCGCCCGTGCAGGGGACCGGCGGGACCATGGAGATCATCCAGCTGGCCGGCCAGGTCCAGCAGGGCAACTCCGGCGGCCCGCTCGTGGCGCAGGACGGCTCCGTCGTCGGCGTCGTCTTCGCGAAGGCCCTCGAGGGGCAGGTCGGCTACGCCCTCACGCTGGACGAGCTGCGCGGGGCGCTCGACGCCACCGCGGGCAGCACCCAGGCCGTGGGCTCCGGCTCCTGCGCGGCCTGAGCCGCTAGCCCTCCAGGGTCCGCAGCAGGTGCTCGACCGCCATCTCGTAGCCGAAGGCCCCCGCCCCGGCGATGACCACGTCCGCCTGCAGGGACACGTAGGACGTGTGCCGGAACGCCTCGCGCCGGTGCACGTTGGACAGGTGCACCTCGACCACGGGCAGCTCCGCCGCCTCGAGCGCGTCGTGGATCGCGATCGAGTAGTGCGTGAGGGCCGCGGGGTTGATGACGATCGCCGCGCCCTCGGTGCGGGCCTCCTGGATCCGGTCCACCAGGACGCCCTCGTGGTTGGACTGGTGGAACTCGACGTCCCACCCGCCCGCGGCGGCCCGGGTGCGCACGGCCTCCTCGATGTCCGCGAGCGTCGTGGTGCCGTACACCTCCGGGCGCCGGACGCCGAGCAGGTTGAGGTTGGGGCCGTTGAGGACGTAGATCGGTCTGCGCGTGGTGGTCATCCCCGCATCCTCTCATTCCGGTCCGAGCGTGGCCGGGCCCGGGCCCGGCGCCGGGACGCCGCAGCGCCCCCTCGCACGGCAGGAGCGAGGGGGCGCTGCGGGGCACGGGACGCGGACTACTTGGCCAGCGAGTCCACGATCTGCTGCATCACGGTCTGGTCCGCGAGGGTCGAGACGTCGCCGACCTCCCGCTCCTCCGCCACGTCCTTGAGCAGCCGGCGCATGATCTTCCCGGACCGGGTCTTGGGCAGCTCGGGGACGATGAGCACCTTCTTGGGCTTGGCGATCGGGGAGATCTCCTTGCCCACGTGGGCCCGCATCTCCTCGGCCAGCTCGGCCTTGTCCCGGCCCTCGGCGTCGGCCTGGTCGGACAGGATGACGAACGCGATCACGGCCTGGCCGGTGGTCTCGTCCGTGGCGCCCACCACCGCGGCCTCCGCCACGGACGGGTGGGACACCAGCGCGGACTCGATCTCCGGGGTGGAGAGACGGTGGCCGGAGACGTTCATGACGTCGTCGACGCGGCCGAGGATCCACACGTCCCCGTCGGCGTCGCGCTTGGCGCCGTCACCGGCGAAGTACATCTCGCCGAACCGGGACCAGTACGTGTCCACGTAGCGGTCGTCGTCGCCCCAGATGGTGCGCAGCATCGCGGGCCACGGCTCGCGCAGCACGAGGAAGCCCGACGTCTCGTTCTCCACGGACTGCCCGTTGTCGTCCACGACGTCGACCTTGATGCCGGGCATCGGCACCTGGGCGGAGCCCGGCTTCGCGACGGTCACGCCCGGCAGCTGGGAGATCATGATGGCGCCGGTCTCGGTCTGCCACCACGTGTCGACGATCGGGCAGCGACCGCCGCCGATGACCCGGTGGAACCAGGTCCACGCCTCGGGGTTGATGGCCTCGCCCACGGTGCCGAGCACCCGCAGGGAGCCGAGGTCGTACTCCGCCGGGATGTCCTCGCCCCACTTCATCATGGTGCGGATCGCGGTGGGGGAGGTGTACATGATCGTCACCCCGTACTTCTGCACGATCTCCCAGAACCGGCCGCGGTGCGGGGAGTCCGGGGTGCCCTCGTAGATCACCTGGGTGGAGCCGTTGACCAGGGGCGCGTAGGCGACGTAGGAGTGGCCGGTGACCCACCCGACGTCGGCGGTGCACCAGTAGACGTCCGTCTCCGGCTTGAGGTCGAAGACGTACTTGTGGGTGAACGCGCCCTGGGTGAGGTAGCCGCCCGTGGTGTGCATGATGCCCTTGGGCTTGCCGGTGGTCCCGGAGGTGTAGAGGATGAACAGTGGGTCCTCGGCGTCCTGCTCGGACGGGGTGTGCTCTGCGGAGGCGGCCTCGACGGCCTCGTGCCACCACACGTCCCGGCCCTCGGTCATCTCGATGTCGGCCTCGTTGCGGCGGACCACGAGCACGTGCTCCACGGTGGAGCCGCCGCGGGAGAGGGCGTCGTCGACGGCCGGCTTGAGCATGGAGGGCTTGCCGCGGCGGAAGGTCCCGTCCGCGGTGACCACGAGCTTCGCCTCGCCGTCCTCGACGCGCGAGAGCAGCGCGTCGGCGGAGAAGCCGCCGAAGACCACGGAGTGGATCGCGCCGATGCGGGCGCAGGCCAGCATCGCGATGACGGCCTCGGCGATCATCGGCAGGTAGAGGGCCACGCGGTCGCCCTTGGTGACGCCGAGGCTCTCCATGGCGTTGGCGGCCTTCGACACCTCGTCCTTGAGCTGGGCGTAGGTGTAGCTGCGGCTGTCGCCGGGCTCGCCCTCGAAGTGGATGGCCACCCGGTCCCCGTTGCCGGCGTCCACGTGGCGGTCCACGGCGTTGTAGCAGGCGTTGAGGGTGCCGTCCTGGAACCACTTCGCGAACGGCGGGTTCGACCAGTCGAGGACCTCGGTGAACTCCTTGTTCCAGCTCAGCAGCTCCCGTGCCTGGCGGCCCCAGAAGTCGACGCCCTCCTCCTCGGCCTGCCGGTAGAGCTCGGCGGTGGCATTGGCCTGAGCCGAGAACTCGGGGCTCGGCGCGAAGGTCCTGATCTCGGCGGGCGTGGTCTCTGAAGCCATGTGGTCTTCCCTTCTCGTGGCACACCGCGCACGGACCCCCCGATGGCACCGGACGTCCGTGTCACAGCTCACATAGTGTCGTTTTCACCCTAGACGATCGGTGCACCCGGTTCCACAGGGGCCACGCCGCACCGGGTCACGGAAGCCCTCCGTGCGCGCCGCCTAGAATCGGGGCATGGTCCCACCTGCTGTGCCCCGCCCGCCCGCCCACCTGCGCGTCGTGGACCCCGCGAAGGCGCGCGCCGGTGCCGTGCGCCGCCGCCGGACGGGCGCCCCGGAGTCCCCGCTGGCGCGCAAGCGGAGGGCCCGCCGGATCAACGCGGTGCTCGCCGAGGCGTACCCGTACGCGGTCGCCGAGCTGGACTTCCGCTCCCCGTACGAGCTGCTCGTGGCCACGGTGCTCTCCGCCCAGACGACCGACGTGCGGGTGAACGCGACCACGCCCCGCCTCTTCGCCGCCTGCCCCACGCCGCGGGCGCTCGCCGAGGCGGACGAGGCCGAGATCCAGGAGATCATCCGCCCGCTCGGCTTCTACCGGGCCAAGACCCGGGCGATCCGGACCCTGGCGCAGAAGATCGTGGATGACCACGACGGCGAGGTGCCCGGGCGGCTGGAGGACCTCGTCACCCTGCCCGGTGTGGGCCGCAAGACCGCCAACGTGGTGCTCGGCAACGCCTTCGGGATCCCCGGGATCACCGTGGACACCCACTTCGGCCGCCTCGCCCGCCGCTTCGGCTGGACGGAGGAGGAGGACCCGGTCAAGGTCGAGCGGGACGTCGCCGCCCTGTTCGAGCCCCGCGACTGGACCGACCTGTCCCAGCGGCTCGTCTACCACGGGCGGCGCATCTGCCACTCCCGGCGGCCCGCGTGCGGCGTGTGCCCCGTCGCGGACCTCTGCCCCTCCTACGGAGAGGGACCCACGGACACGGCCCAGGCCGCGGCCCTGCTCAAGTACGAGTTCGCCCCGGGCCGGGAGGAGCTGCTGGAGCTGTTCCTCGCCGGACGCACCCGGGCCCAGCTGCAGGCCGACGGCTGGCCGCTGAGCTCGTGAGCGGCACCGACCAGCGAGGAGGACGGCCCATGGGCGACGCCTACCAGGACCTGCTGCGCGTGGCCCGCAACGGCCGGCAGCTGCGGATGGAGGACCGCGAGCCGTGGCGGATCGGGCAGATCGACGAGAACTACCGCCGCTCGGCGGTGCTCATCCTCTTCGGGGCGCTCGACGACCTGCCCTCGCGCGCCACCGAGCACGCGGAGGGCGTGGGCCGGGACCTCGACGTGCTGCTGGTCCAGCGGGCCGCGACGCTGCGCTCCCACCCCGGTCAGGTCGCCTTCCCGGGAGGCCGCCTGGACCCCGAGGACGGGGACCTGCACGAGGTGCTGTCCGTGCCCGGGGGCGAGGTCAGCGCCGCCCACGTGCGCGCGGCCGTCCGCGAGGCCGAGGAGGAGACGGGTCTGGACCCGCGCGGGGTGGAGGTGCTCGGCGCCCTCGCCCCGGTGCCGCTGCCGGTCTCCAACCACCTGGTCACCCCGGTGCTGGGCTGGTGGCGGGATGTCTCGCCGGTGGACGTCGTGGACCACGCCGAGTCCTCCCTCGTCTTCCGCGTCCCCGTGCTGGACCTCATCGACCCGGCCAACCGGCACTCCGCGACCGTCACGCGCGGACGGCAGACCTACCGCTCGCCCGCCTTCACGGTCCCCGTGGCCGGCACCGCGTCCACCGTGACCGTCTGGGGGTTCACCGGCGTGCTCCTGGACCGGGTGCTCACCGCGCTCGGCTGGGCCGTGCCCTGGGACACCGGCCGGCTCCTGCCCGCACCGCTCTAGCACGTCCCGCGGTTCGGGTGCCCCTCCGGCCGCAACATTGCCGGTGCGCCGGAAAGCCGACTTACGATGCCAGGGTCCCCCGTGTCCACGACTTCCCAGGAGGCACCCCGGTGGCCTCGTCCCGACCCGGCCCCGAGCGGCCCCGGCTCGCCGAGCAGCTCAGCGCCGCGCGCCGTCGCCGCGGCCTGTCGGTCCGGGCGCTCGCGGCCTCCTGCCGGCTTCCCGCCAGCACCATCCAGGGCTGGCTCAGCGGGGCCCACCTGCCGGGCCCGGCCCTGCGCCCGGAGTTCACGGCCCTGCTGGACGCCCTCGGGCTGACAGACGAGCGCCCGGCGGAACTCTGGTGGGAGGACGTCATCCGCTCCCGCACCCCCGCCCGCCCGGACTCCACCCCGTACGTGGGCCTGCGCTCCTACCGTCCCGAGGACGAGACGCACTTCTTCGGCCGGAGCGCGGAGGTCGCCGTGCTCGGCGAGCGGGTGGCGGGGCTCGCGAGCGCCGTCGGGCCCCGCATCCTGGCCGTGGTGGGGGCCTCCGGTGCGGGCAAGTCCTCGCTGCTGGGCGCGGGGCTCCTCGGCCGGCTGCGGGCCGAGGGCGGACCCCTGCACGGGTGGAGCGCCGTGGCCACGACCCCGGGCCTCGACCCGGTGGGCCGGTTCGTGGAAGCGGTCGCGACGGCTCCGGACCTGCTCGTCGTCGACCAGCTGGAGGAGCTCTGGACGGGTGCCCGGGACGAGGAGGAGCCCGGGCGGTTCCTGGACCGGCTCGCCGCGGCGAGCCGGGACCGGGTGGTCGTGGTCGGTCTGCGGGCGGACTTCTTCGGCACCGCGAGCCGGCACGCCGAGCTGCGCGCCGCCCTGGAGCGCCCGGTGCTGCTCGGCGCGCTGACCCGCGAGCAGCTGGAGCAGATCGTCGTGGGCCCCGCGGAGGCCGTCGGCGCCCGCGTCTCCCCGGACCTGGTCGAGGTGATCCTGCGGGACGTCGCCCCCCGCGGCACGGAGGCCGGCGTGGGCCTGCTGCCGATGCTCTCCCAGGCGATGCTCGGCACCTGGGAGCACGCCCGCGCCCGGGAGCTGACGGTGGCCGACTACCACGCGGCGGGCGGCATCACGGAGGCCGTGGAGCGCCGGGCCGAGGAGGTGCACGCCCGGCTGGGCCCGCGCGAGCGGGAGGTGGCCCGCGCGGTGTTCCTGCGGCTCGTGCGCGTGGTCGGCACCGGGACCTCCGCCACGGTGGTGCGCACCCCGGTGCTCCGGGAGGAGCTGCCGGAGGGCGGGGCGGCCGTGGTCGAGGAGTTCGCCCGCGCCCGGCTGCTGACCATCGACCGGGACGAGATCCAGCTCGGACACGAGTCCCTGCTGGACCACTGGTCCCGGCTCAGCCGCTGGATCGAGGACAGCCGCCGCGACCTCTACGTCCGGCAGCAGCTGCAGCGCGCCACGCAGATGTGGCTCGCCAACGACCGCGATCCCCTCGCGCTGATCCCGCTGGGCCAGCTCGCCTCCTTCCGGGACTGGACCGGGGACCCCCGCCAGCAGGCGCTGCTGAGCCCTGCCGAGCGGGAGTACCTGGCGGAGAGCGAGCACCACTACGAGGACGCCCTGGAGCGGCAGAAGCGCAGCGCCCGGGAGATCGAGCGGCGGGGCCACGTGGCCCTCGTGCTGCTCGCCCTGGCCGTCTGCGCCGCTGTGGTGGCCGGTGCGCTGGGCGTCCGGGCGGAGCGCTTCCAGGCCGTCGCGGAGACCGCCCGCGACGAGGCGCTCTCCCGCCAGACCGCGCTCGAGGCCTCGCGGATCCGGGGCGAGTCGCCCAACCTCGCCTCGCAGCTGAGCCTCGCCGCCTACCGGATGGCCCCCACCCGGGAGGGCACCTCCGCGCTCATCGACGCGACGGCGGTGAGCTCTCCCGAGCGGTGGCTGGGCCGCGACGGCGCGTCCCGCCTCGCGGCGCTGGACGACGGCTCGGTGGTGGCGCGCGCCGCCGGGGACGGGCGGTTGTCCGTGTGGCGGGACTTCGAGAGCCTGGTCGAGGACCGGGAGGACATCGTGGTCGTCGAGGGTGACGAGCGGGGCCTGGCCGATGTCGACCTCGTCGAGCGGGACGGCAGGGTCCTCGCGGCCACCGCGGGGACGGGCCACGTCAGCCTGTGGGACGTCACGGACCGGCCCGCGCAGCGCCTCGCCGGTCTCGAGGTGGACGCCGGGACCCTGTTCAACGCGGTGGTGTTCTCGCCCGACGGGCGGCAGCTGCTGGCCGGCGGGAGGGGCGAGGTGCTGCGCTGGTCGCTCGGGGACCCGGCGTCCCCGGAGACGCTGCCGCGGCTGCCCCTGGGCGAGGACGCCGACGTCCTCGCCGTCGCCGCGGCCGTCGACGGCACCGTCTACGCCGGCGGGAGCTCCGCGGGCATCAGCCGGTACGCCACCGACGGCCGGCGCACCGAGCGCCTCGAGGCGGTCGCCACCAGCCGGATCGTCCGGTCCCTCGCCCTCGACGACGACGGCGCCCGCCTGGCCGTGGGCCTCAGTGCGCGCGAGCTGAGGCTCTACGACGTGGAGGGGGACCGGCTGGCGGAGGCCGGGACCGTCCGCGACTTCGGCAGCTGGGTCAGCGACGTCAGCTTCTCCCCGGACGGCCGGCAGCTCGTGGCCGCGAGC
The DNA here is from genome assembly GCF_054784195.1 of Kocuria himachalensis. Taxonomy (NCBI): domain Bacteria; kingdom Bacillati; phylum Actinomycetota; class Actinomycetes; order Micrococcales; family Micrococcaceae; genus Kocuria; species Kocuria himachalensis. The sequence goes on along the minus strand of NZ_BAAGPL010000019.1, from coordinate 113,660 downwards.
TACGACCAGAACGCCTACGTGCACCGGCTGCCCGACCTCGCACGCGTCGACGTGTTCCCCACCGCCGCCCGGGTGACGGGGGCCCTGCAGGTGGGCGAGCGGCTGATCACCGCCTCCCAGGACGGCACCACCCGCTCGTGGGACCTGGAGGGCCCGGTCATCCACCGGCGCGGGGGACCGGTGTACCAGCTCTCCGCCGACCGCTCGGCCACCGTCCTCAGCGCCGTGGGCACCGGCAACGGCGTCGTCTCGCTCTTCGACCTCACCGGGGACGTGCCCGTCCCGCTGCCGTCCCCGGAGCCCCCGCCCGGGAAGACCCTCTGGTACGCGGGCGCCGTGGCGCCCGACGCCTCGTTCGTGGCCGGCGGCACCGAGGACGGGGACCTCCTGCTCTGGCCCCTCGAGGACGGGCGCCCGCAGGAACCGGCGCGGGCCGCGGCCCTCGACGTCGGGATCACGGGCACCGACGTCACGGCGGACGCCTCCACCATCGCGGCGTGGTCCGAGGTCGGCACCGAGATCGCCCTCCTGCGCCGTGACGCCGGGGGAGGGGTCCGGCGCGTGGCCTCCGTCCCGGTGGCCGGGACGGAGGCGGCGCGGTTCAACGCCTCGGGCACGGTGCTCGCCGCGGCGGACGACGACGAGCACGTGCAGCTGTGGGACGTCTCCGACCCCGCGGCGCCGCGGCGGACCGCGGAGCTCACCCTCGACTCCGTCGCCACCTCGGCCGTGTTCTCCCCGGTGGACGACGTCCTGGCGGTGGGCACCGAGGACGGCCGGGTGCGCCTCTGGGACGTCGCGGACCCGTCCGACCCCCACCCGCTGGGCGAGACCTCCGACGCCCTCTCCTCCGTCAAGGGGCTGCAGTTCTCCCCGGACGGCACCCTGCTGGCGGGCGCCTCCGGCGACAAGTTCGTGTGGATGTGGAAGGTCGGCGCCGCGGACCTGGAGGTCTACGCGGCCCTGTCCGCCTCAGGGGACCGGATGAACGACGTCCGCTTCGTCGGCGACCGGCTGATCGCCACCGGCGACGACGGCGTGGTGCGCAGCTGGCTGGTGCGGGCCGACGACGCGGTCGCCGCCGTCTGCTCGACCCGCGGCGACCGGATCACCGAGGACGAGTGGCGCCGGCACGTGACGGGTGCCCCGTACCAGGACCTGTGCTGAGCCCCCCGGCTCGTCCGCGACCTGTTCCACGGCACGTGCTGCGGCCCGCCGCGGGGGGCGTTCACTTGGCGTCCGCGTAGGACTCCACCACGGCCACGCTGACGGGGAACTCCACCGGGATCCGCCCGAACACCAGCCCCGCCGCACGCTCGGCGCAGTCGCGGACCAGCTCGGCCGCCCGCTCGGCGTCCTCCCGCGCGCAGTGCAGCACGACCTCGTCGTGCAGGAAGAACACGAGCTCCGCGTCGACGCCCTCCCGCGCCAGGGCCGAGCGGATGGCCCCCATCCAGCACACGGCCCACTCGGCGGCCGTGCCCTGGACCACGAAGTTGCGGGTGAACCGTCCCTGCGCCCGCGCCATCGCCCCGGCGCGCCGCTCGGCCTCCTCGGTGGCGGTGTCCCGCTGGGCCGCGTCCCACGCCGGGCCCGGCAGGGGTGACCAGCGGCCCAGGTGCGTGCACACCTGCCCGCCCGTCTCGCCGACCCGGGCGGCCCGCTCCACGTAGTCCACGGCGCGCGGGAACATCCGGGCGAGGTGGGGCATGAGCCGGCCCGACTGGCCCGTGGTCGCCCCGTACATCGCGCCCAGCATGGCCACCTTCGCCTGCGGGCGCTCGGTCAGCTCCGAGCCCCGCTCCTCGCCGAGGTCCGCGATGGCCTGGTAGAGGTCCCGGCCGCGCGACGCGGCGGCCAGGGCGTCGTCGTGGGCCAGCGCCGCCAGGACGCGCGGTTCGAGCTGGGCCGCGTCGGCCACCACGAGCACCCGCCCCGGGTCCGCCCGCACGGCGTCCCGCACCACGTGCGGGATCTGCAGGGCGCCCCCGCCGCGGGCCGACCAGCGGCCGGTGACCACCCCGCCCACCACGTACTCCGGGCGGAAGCGGCCGTCCCGCACCCACGTGGCCAGCCAGTGCCAGCCGTTGGCGCTGAGCAGCCGCGCCTGCTTCTTGTGCTCCAGGACGGGCTCGATCAGCGCCTGGCGCCGGGCGGCCAGACCGGGCACGGCCCGCGCCCACTCGACGAGCTCCCACTGCCGGGTGCTCGTCACGTCGATCCCCGCCGCCCGCATCGCCTTGAGCAGCTCCTGCGGGGAGTCCGGGTTCAGCCCCGGGGCGTGCAGCGTCTCCCGCAGCCGGGCCACGGTCTCCTCCATCCGCGGGGGCCGCTCCCCGGGCGCCGGCTCGGGCCCCAGTGCGTCCTCCAGCAGGGCCCGGTGGACGTCCTCCCGCCAGGGCACCCCGGCGTGCTGCATCTCCGCGGCGATCAGCGCGCCCTGGGACTCGGCGGCCAGCAGCAGGGTCAGCCGACGGGGGTCCACCGCGACCGCCACCGCGGCGAGCTGCGCCCGCAGCTCGCCGACCAGCGCGGACACGTCGGGACCCGTGGCTCGGGGGAGGTCGAACAGGCTCGACTGGTCCTCTGCGGGGGACGGCGGCGGGAGCAGCCCGGGCGCCTCGTCGGCGGGCAGCGGCGCCAGCACGGGCTCGTAGGGCAGCGGGCCCGTGGCGCCGGACCCGTGGGCGGTGGCGGCCGTGGCGAGGATCGCCTGGCACAGCCGCAGGTCGTGGCACCGCTCCACCCGGGCGCCGGCGGCCAGCAGCTGCGGGTAGACCGCGCCCGTGCGCTCCCAGGTCCAGCGCGGCGGCGTGGACCCGGACCGGCGGGCGGCCTCCTCGCGGTCGGCGACGAACGCGGCCAGCTCCCCGGCGGGCACGTCGATCCCGGGCCCGTCCGGTTCCCCGGAACCCGTCAGGTCCTGGACCCGGTGCCCGCCCCGGCCGTCCTGCGCTGGTCCCACCACGATGTGCATCCGGCCATTGTCCTGCACGGGTCCGTCACGCTACGCCGGTGCCCGGACTGCACACGCCCCCGGGCCCGCCGGAACCCGGTTGCCCGTCCACACCGGCACCGCCGCCGGGACGGGCCGGTCCAGGCCGCCCCGACAGTGGAGCCATGAGCACCGCCGCCCACCTCCCCGTCCCGGCCCCTCCGACGTCCGCCACCGCGGCCCACCGGCGCACCGTGCGCCTCGTCAGCGACGACGCCGGGCTGCGCGCCACGGTCGAGCGCGTCTGCGCCGCCGCCGGCGCCGACCTGCTGGCCGACCCGCCCGGTGCGGCGGCGCCGGGCACCGCGCCGGACACCGACCTCGTGGACGTGCGCCACGCCGTGCGCGGCCGGGTCCGGCCGGGCACGGTGCTCGTGGGCCGGCCCGAGGACCCCGGGATCTGGGACCGGGCGGCCGACCTCGGCGGCTGCGCCGTGGCCGTGCTGCCCGACGCCGCCGGATGGCTCGCCGACCTGCTCACCGCCCGGCCCGGCGGTCCCGCCGGCCCCGGCGGCACAGGACGGGTGGTGGGCGTCCTCGGCGCCGTGGGCGGAGCCGGCACCTCCACGCTGGCCTGCTGGCTCGCCGACCGTGCCGCGCACGAGGACCGGCCCGCCGTCCTCCTGGACGCGGACCGCGCCGGCTGCGGCATCGACGTCCTGCTCGGACTCGAGGACCAGGACGGTCTGCGCTGGCCGGACCTGCTCCGGATCGCCGGCACGGTGCACGCCGAGCAGCTGTGGCCGGCCATGGCCCGCACGGGACAGCTGCGCTGGCTCTCCTGGGACCGCTCCCCGCCGGACGGAGCCCCCGCGCCGTACGCCGCCGTGCTCGAGGCGCTGCGCCGGGCCGCGGCCCTCGTCGTCGTCGATCTGGGCCGGGCGGGGCCGGGCACGGCGGACACCGCGGCCCTGTGCGACGAGGTCCTCGTGCTCACGCCCCGGACGGTGCGCGGCGTGCTGGCCGCCCGGTGGGCCGCGGGTCTCCTGGCGGGAGCCACGGCCCGGCTGGTGCCCGCCGGGCTCAACGTGGCCGACGTCGACGACGCGCTCGCCGCCGCCACGACCGGTCTGCCCGTCGCCGGCTCCCTGCGCTTCCACGGCGCCGTGCCGGAGGCCTCGGAGACGGGGCGTCTGCTCGAGGCGGGCCGCTCCCGGCGGCTCGCCCGCGACGTGGCGGGCCTGCTCGAGGCCGTGGGGGCGACCCCGTGAGCGCCGCGCGCCCCGGTCCGCCGGATGCGCTGCCGGCCGCACTGCTGGACGACGTGCGGGACCGGCTGCTGACCGCCCCCGGGCCGGTCACGGACGCCGACATCGCCGAGGCCGTGCACGCGAGCGGCCGGGTGCTCGGGGCCGCCGGCACCCTCCGGGCGGTGGAGGCCGTGCGCGCCGAGCTGACCGGGCTCGGTCCCCTCGAACCGCTGCTGCCGCACCGGGGGCTCACCGACGTCTACGTCAACGGGCCCGACCAGGTCTGGCTCGAGACCGAGGCCGGAGTGCGCCGCGTCCCGTCCCCCTTCGGCTCCGACGCCGAGGTGCGCGCGCTGGCCGTGCGCCTCGTCACCGCCGCGGGACGGCGCCTCGACGCCGCCCACCCGTGCGTGGACGTCCAGACGGCCGCCGGCTACCGGGTGCACGCCGTCCTCCCGCCCATCTCCACGGGAGGGACCCTGCTCTCCGTCCGCTTCCGCAGCACGAGGACCCTGTCCCTGCAGGACCTCATGGCCGCGGGGACCGTCCACCCCGACGCCGCCGAGCTGCTCGTGGGCGCCGTGCGCTCGGGCGCCAGCTTCCTGGTCAGCGGGGCCACCGGCGCGGGGAAGACGACGGTCCTCAACGCCCTCCTCTCCTGCTCCCCGCAGCACGAGCGGATCGTGCTCATCGAGGACGCCGCCGAGCTGCGGCCCGATCACCCCCACGTGGTCGGCCTCCAGGCGCGCCACGCCAACACCGAGGGCGCGGGCAGCATCGACCTGGCGGAGCTCGTCCGGCAGGCCCTGCGGATGCGCCCCGACCGTCTCGTGGTGGGCGAGTGCCGCGGCGCCGAGGTGCGGGAGCTGTTCACGGCCTTGAACACCGGTCACGCCGGGGCGGGCACCGTGCACGCCAACTCCGCCGAGGCGGTCCCCGCCCGGCTCTCGGCCCTCGGCGCCCTGGCCGGGATGAGCCGGGAGGCCGTGACGCTGCAGGCCGCGAGCGCCCTGGACCTGGTCGTGCACGTGGCCCGCGCGGGCGGCCGCCGCGAGGTCCGTGCCGTGTCCCTGCTCGAGGACCGCGCCGGTGCCCTCGTCACGGTGCCCGCGGCGGTCCGGGCCCAGGACGGCGTGCGTCGCGGTCCCGGCTGGGACGGGCTGCGCGCCCTGCTCGACCGCTCTCCCGCCCCCGGCGACGACCTCGCGGGGAGCCGGCCGTGAGCACGGTCCCGGTCACCTTCCTGACGGTCTGCCTGTGCCTTGCCGGAAGCACCGCGGCGCTGCTCGCGGGCCCGGCCCACCGCGTCCGGTCGGTCGCGCGGGCGGGCACCGGCGCCGTTCCCGCGGTCCCGTGGTGGGCCCGGTTCACCCGGAACGCCGAGGCGGAGGCCGCCGAGTGGACCGCGCTGCTGCGCCGGCTCGCGGCGCTGCTGCAGGCGGGCCGGTCCCCGGCGGCCGCCTTCGAAGGAGCGGGCCCCGCCGGACACCGGGGCCCCCGCACGGACACCGGCCGGCACATCGAGCTGCTGTGCACCGCCGTGGCGTCCGCCGCCCGGCTGGGGCTGAGCGTCTCGACCGCCCTGGCGGGGGCGCCGGCCCCGGAGCTCGGCCACCGTCCGCTGGAGCGGCGGGCCGTCGCTACTACGGCCGAGCTCTCCCTGTGCTGGGAGGTGTCCGAGCGCACCGGCGCGCCCCTCGCCGCGCTGCTCGGCGGTCTCGCCGACGCCCTCGAGGCGGAGCTGGACGCCGAGGCGGCACGCGGCACCGCCCTGGCCGGTCCCCGCTCCACCGTCCGGATCCTGACCTGGCTCCCGGTGCTCGGGATCGGCCTGGGCATGCTCATGGGCGTCGACCCGCTGCGCACGCTGCTCACCACGCCGTGGGGACTCACCGCCCTCGTGACCGGCGCGGTGCTCACGGTCCTCGGACGGGTGTGGACGCGCACGCTGATCGGCCGCGCCGAGGCGGTGGGAGCGCGATGAGCGCCCTCGCCGCGCCCGCCGCCGGGCTGGTCCTGCTGGCCGCCGTGGCGCTGGCCGCGATCCCGTCCCGGGCCCGGCTCCCGGGGACGCCCCGCCCGGCCGCGGCCCGCGGCCGCCCACCCGGGCCGCACGTCTCCGCCGGCGTCCTCGTGGAGCTGACCGCGGCCATGCTGGACGCCGGTCTGCCGCTCGGGGAGGCCGTGGCCGTGCTGGGCGGGAGCGGGAAGGACGCCACCGGCGCCGCCCTCGAGGGGGTGGGCTCCCGGCTGCGACTGGGACTGCCGTGGCACACGGCGTGGGCCTCGGGGGGCGAGCTGCCCACGCACCTGGCCGACTACCGCGAGGCGCTCACGTTCACGGCGACGTCAGGGGCCCCGTCGGCCCGGAGCCTGCGCTCGCAGGCCGCCCAGGTCCGGCGGGCGGCCTACCGGCGGGCCGAGCGCGCGGCGGAGTCGCTGTCCGTCCAGCTCGTCCTCCCCCTGGGCCTGTGCTCGCTGCCCGCCTTCGTCTGCTGGGGCGTCCTGCCGGTCGTGATGGGACTCGTCCCCGAGGTGTTCGGATGACCCGCCGCGCCCGGAGCCGCGGGCCCCCGGCCGCCGGGTCGCGCCCGCTCCGCACCGGATCCCCGCCCGCGCGCCCTGCGCCCCCGAGGACCGGTCCGGCGCCGCCGCACTGCGGCGCCCCACCTCCTCGGCAGGCCAGTGCTGCCGGCCCAGTGCTGCCCGTCCGGCACCTGTTCCTCCCGCCTCTGTTCGTTCTGCACCGAAAGGATCGTCATGTCCCAGCACCAGATCACTGCATCCCGTCCCGTCCGGAACCGCCGCGGTCGCCCGGGGCTCGCCCCGGGCGTCGTCGCCGGGGGCCGCCCGGCCGCGCCGCCCGCCCGCGGGACCACCGGGGCCCCGCCCCGCCCGCTCGTCCGGGCCGGGGACGCGGACCTCGGCGCGACCACCGTGGAGTACGCCATGGTCGTGCTCGCCGCCGCGGCCTTCGGCGGCGTCATGGCAGCGGTGCTCTCCTCCGGTCAGGTGCGCGAGCTCCTGACCGCGATCATCGAGAAGGCGCTCGGCGCCTGAGCGGCCGTTCCCCGCGGGTCTCGCGGTGCCCCTGGCGGCGCCGCGGGACCCGCGGGGGTCGTCCCCGTCCCACCGACCCAGCGGCCACGCACCATGTCCCGTGAGGAGTCCGCCATGCCCGCCGACCGCCCCCGCCGCCGTTCTCGTTCAGCTCCCCGTTCCCGTCGCCGTTGTCGTTGCGGTTCCCGTCCTGCTGCTCCGCTCCACTCACGGCCGAGCCTCGGAGGGCGGCCTGCACCGCCGGACCAGGGCGCCGTCACCGCCGAGACGGCCGTGCTGCTGCCCGCCCTCGTGCTGCTCCTGGCCGTGCTGCTCGCGGCCGCCGCGGCCGGAATGACCCTCATCCGGTACGAGGAGGCGGCGCGGGCCTCGGCCCGGGCCGCCGCCCGCGGCGAGAGCGCCGCCGTGGTCCGCTCCACCGCGCTGCACGTGGCCGGCGAGGACGCCGTCGTCCGTCTGGGCAGGGACGCCGGGACGGCCACGGTCACCGTCACCGGCCCCGCTCCCGGCATCCTCGGGACCTGGGGCGGCTGGGAGCTGCGCGCCGACGCCTCCGCCAGGATCGAGGGAGCCGATGCGGCCGGTGGCTGAGCCCGTGGCGCGAGGCGCACCGGGCCGGGGCGACGGCTGCCGACACGGCGACGGTGACCGGGGGAGCGGCACCGTGCACGCACTGACGCTCACCCTGGTGCTGGGCGTGCTGCTGCTGACCGTGCTGCTGCTCGCCCAGGCGGGGATCGCGACCCACCGTGCCGGCAAGGCCGCCGACCTCGCGGCGCTCGCCGCCGCCGACACCGCCCGGGGCCTCGTGGCCGGCGACCCCTGCGGCACCGCCGAGCGCGTGGCCCGGGACAACGGGGCGCGGCTCGAACGGTGCGCGCTCGTGGAACCGGAGCGCGTCGTCGTCGACGTGCGCACCACGGTGGCCCTCGACGGGCCCCTCGCCCGCTTCGGGCCCGCCCGCGGCGTGTCCCGGGCCGGGCCGCCGGAGGCCGCCGGTGCTCCCTGAGGAATCAGGGGCGCGGGGCCTCGTGCAGCACCGCGTCGATCAGCCGCACCGCGCCGCCCTTGTCCAGCGGGTTGTTGCGGTTGCCGCACTTGGGCGACTGCACGCAGGACGGGCACCCGTGCTCGCACTCGCACGAGGAGATGGCCTCACGGGTGGCGCCCAGCCACGCGACCGCCGTGGCGTAGCCGCGCTCCGCGAACCCCGCTCCGCCCGGGTGGCCGTCGTAGACGAAGACCGTGGGCAGCTCCGTGTCGGCGTGCAGCGCGGTCGAGAGCCCGCCCACGTCCCAGCGGTCGCACGAGGCGACGAGCGGCAGCAGTCCGATCGCGGCGTGCTCGGCCGCGTGCAGCGCCCCGGGGACGTCGGGCTCCTCGATCCCCGCCCCGGTCAGCACGGCGCCCGGGACGGTGAACCAGACGGACTTCGTGAACAGGTCCCGGGCCCCGAGATCGAGGGGCTCCTCGCCCAGCACCTCGTTGGAGATCACGGCCTTGCGCTGGAACGAGACCACCTTCGTGGTGACCTGCACCTGGCCGAAGTGAACGGTCACCGGTCCCCACCGCTCCGAGCGCTCCTCGGCGACCACGCTCACCTGCGTGATGTCCCGCGCGGTGGTGTAGAAATCGGGGTGCGCCCGCGTCACGGCGGCGACCGCCCCCGCCTCGTCGAGCTCGTCCACGATGTAGGTCCGGCCCTGGTGCACGTACACGGCCCCGGGGTGGGCCTGGTAGTGGGACTGGGGGGAGTCCATCGTGCCCAGCACCGCGCCGGTGTCCGTCTCGATGATCCGGATCGGCCCGCCGCCGTCCGAGCGCAGCGACACCATCCCGGCCGCGGACTGGGGGTGCGTCCAGAACCAGCCGGTCGGCCGGCGGCGCAGGTGCCCGCTCGCCACGAGCGAGCCGAGCACCTCCGCGGCGGTGGGCCCGAAGCTGTCGATCTCCTCCGCGCGCAGCGGCTGCTCGGCCGCGGCCGCGCACAGGTGCGGGGCCAGCACATAGGGGTTCGAGGGGTCGAAGACCGTGGCCTCGACGTCCACGTCGAAGATCGCCTCCGGGTGGTTCACGAGGTACGTGTCGAGGGGGTCGTCGCCGGCCACGAAGGCCGCCAGGGCCTCCTGCCCGGCCCGGCCGGCCCGGCCGATCTGCTGGAAGAAGGACGCCCGGGTGCCGGGCCATCCCGCCACGACCACGGCGTCCAGCCCGGCCACGTCGATGCCGAGCTCGAGCGCGGACGTGCTGGCGATCCCCAGCAGCCGTCCGTCCCGCAGGGCCTCCTCGAGCTCCCGACGCTCCTCGGGGAGGAACCCGGAGCGGTAGGCCGCCACCCGGTGGGCCAGCGAGGGGTCGACCTCCTCCAGCTGGCGGTGGGCGATCTGGGCGATCGTCTCCGCGCCGCGGCGGGACTTGATGAACGCGATGGTGCGGACCTGGCGGAGCACCAGATCCGTGAGCATGTCGGCGGTCTCGGCCAGGGCCGTGCGGCGCACGGGGGCGTCGTTCTCGCCGCCACCGTCCGTCTGCTCCGGCTCCCAGAGCACCACCGTGACCGGCCCGTGCGGGGAGAAGTCCGTGGTCACCGGCGTCACCTCGGCCTCGGGGACGCCGACGAGACGGGCGAAGGAGGAGTGCGGCTCGAAGGAGGTCGCGGACGCCCCGATGAAGACGGGATCCGCACCGTAGAGACGGCAGATCCGGCGCAGCCGCCGCATGAGGTTGGCCACGTGCGAGCCGAAGACGCCCCGGTAGGAGTGGGCCTCGTCCACCACGACGTACTTCAGGCGGCGGAAGAAGCGGGACCACCGCGCGTGGTTGGGCAGCACCCCGTAGTGCAGCATGTCGGGGTTGCACAGCACCACGTCGGCGTGGTCCCGGACCCACCGGCGCTCCGCGGGGTCGGTGTCGCCGTCGTAGGTGGCGGCGCGCAGGGTCGGCAGGCCGAGCGCGTCCAGGCCCTTGAGCTGGTCGGCGGCCAGGGCCTTGGTGGGGGAGAGGTAGAGCGCCGTGGCCTCGTCCGGGTGGTGGATCATGCCCGGGTTCGCCAGCGCCGCGAGCCGGCCGCGGTGCACGGCGTCGGCCACGGGCGCCTGGTAGGCCAGGGACTTCCCCGACGCGGTCCCCGTGGCGACCACCACGTGTCGGGGGGCCAGCACCGCCTGGACCTGGTGCAGGTACGGCGCGTGCACGCCGAGCCGCTCGTAGGCCGCGACCACGTCCGGGTGGAGGTGCTCGGGCCACGGCGCCGTCACGGCGTCCCGGTCGGGGATCTCCCGGACGTGCCGCACCTGCTCCGGCGCGTCGCCGCGGCCGAGCAGGGGGATCAGGGAGTCGTGGTCGGTGGACGGCACCGGTTCATTGTGCCACCGCGGCCCCGGCGCCCACACCCGCCGAGGGAGCGCCGGGAGGGCGGGGGGCGCCGGCCGCGGACGGGGCCGGCCGGGCGTGCCGGCCGGGCGTGCCGGCCCGGCACACCCACCCTGCTCCTCAGTCCTGTCCTGTCAGTCCTGTCCTGTCAGTCCTGTCCTGTCAGTCCTGTCCTGTCAGCTCTGTCCCGCGGCCCCGCGGACCCACCGGTGCACGCGCGCCTCCCAGGGGGCCAGCACGGTGACGTCCGCAGGGCCACCGGACAGGTTGCCGAGCAGCACCTCGGTACCGGCCCAGGCGGCGGCGTCCGGCAGGTCGACACCCACCTCCTCACCCGAGACGTTGCACAGCACCAGCAGCTCCACCTCGCCGAGCCGCCGGGTGAAGGCGTAGACCTGTTCGTGGTGGGGGACCAGCATGGTGAAGTCGCCCAGGGCGACCACGGGCTCGGTGTGCCGCAGCGCGATGAGGCGGCGGTAGTGGTGGAACACCGAGTGCCCGTCGGCCCGGGCGGCTTCGGCGTTGACCACCTCGTGGTTCGGGTTGACCGCGATCCACGGGGTGCCGGTGGTGAACCCGGCGTTCTCCCCGCCGGTCCACTGGACCGGGGTGCGGGCGTTGTCCCGGCCCGTCCAGCGCAGCCCCTGGAGCACGGTGGCGGGCTCGGCGCCGGCTGCCACGGCGTGGCGGTAGTGGTTGACCGACTCGATGTCGCGGAAGTCCTCGATCGTCTCGAACGGTGCGTTGGTCATGCCCAGCTCCTCGCCCTGGTACACGTACGGGGTGCCGCGGTGCAGGTGCAGCAGGGTGGCCAGGCACGTGGCCGAGGCCACTCGGTGCTCGGGGCTGTCGTCGCCGAAGCGCGAGACCGCCCGGGGCTGGTCGTGGTTGTTCCAGTACAGGGAGTTCCAGCCGACCGCCTCCAGGCCCTCCTGCCAGCGGCCCAGCGAGGCCTTCAGATCGGTCAGCCGCAGCGGCTTCGGGTCGAACTTCCCGCCGGGGCCGTGGTCGAGGCCCACGTGCTCGAACTGGAAGACCATGTCCACCTCGGCCCGGGCCGGATCGGTGAACAGCACCGCCTCCTCCACGGTCACCCCCGGCATCTCGCCCACGGTGATGAGCTCGGCGTCCCGGCCAGCGAAGACCTCGCGGTGCATCTCCTGGAGGAACTCGTGGATCCGGGGACCGCAGAGGTAGGACGCCGACCCGTCGCCCCAGGGCGTCCCGTCCACCGGCGGCCCGTCGTGCAGGTGGCCGTCTGCGGCGACGTCCTTGCTGATCATGTTGATGACGTCCATGCGGAAGCCGTCCACCCCGCGGTCCAGCCACCAGCGCATCATCGCGTACACGGCCTGGCGCACCTGGAGGTTCTCCCAGTTGAGGTCCGGCTGCTTGCGGGAGAACAGGTGCAGATAGTACTCCCCGGAGGCCTCGTCGAGATCCCAGGTCGAGCCGGAGAAGAAGCTCTGCCAGTTCGTGGGCTCCGCGCCCGGGGCGCCGGGCTCCATGCCGTTGCGCGGGGCCCGCCACCAGTACCAGTCCCGTTTCGGGGAGTCCGGGGAGGAGCGGGACTCGACGAACCACGGGTGCTCGTCAGAGGTGTGGTTGACCACGAGGTCCATCACCAGCTTCATGCCGCGTCCGTGCACCGCGGCGAGCAGCTCGTCGAACTGCTCGAGGGTGCCGAAGGCCGGGTCGATGTCCTGGTAGTCGCTGATGTCGTAGCCGTTGTCGTCCTGCGGGGACCGGTAGACGGGGGAGAGCCAGAGCACGTCCACGCCCAGGTCCTGCAGGTGGTCCAGGTGGGCGATGATGCCGCCGAGGTCGCCGACCCCGTCGCCGTCGGAGTCGGCGAAGGAGCGGGGATAGATCTGGTAGACGACCGCGCCGGTCCACCACGCGGGGACGTCCCCGGTGCCGCTGCCGGACCGCTGGACGGTGGTGTGCTGCTGGTGCTCGGTGCTCATTCGACTGCTCCTCGGGTGACTCCGCGGACGACCGGCCCACGACAGGCGACGGCACGCCGGGTCGGCAGTGTCGTCGTCCGGGTGCGACCCGTCTCGATACCCGACCAGTCTGCGGGAAGGGCGAGCTGTGGGGACACCGCCGACGGAGATGGAATCAACACCATTCCACACGAAATGTGTTCAAATGAACATCATGCGGGGGGCGTGGGTCCACCTCCACCGGAACACCGGCCCGCACGGGCCCCGCGACCACTCAGGAGAACCGATGACCGAGACGCTCCCCGACCGTCGGCGGCGGGAGATCCTCGACCGCGTGCGCGCGGCCGGTGCCGTGCGGGTCGCGGACCTGGTCGCCGAGCTGGGCGTGTCCGACATGACGGTGCGACGGGACCTGGACCGGCTGGCCCGGGACGGGGAGCTGCAGAAGGTGCACGGCGGGGCGAAGCTGCCGGTGGGGTCCTCCGCCGCCGAGCCCGGCTTCCCGCACAAGTCCCGGTTGCAGCTTCCGGAGAAGGCGGCGATCGCCGCGGCCGCCGAGGCCATGGTGCAGCCGGGGATGTCCGTCTCCCTGAACTCCGGGACCACCACCTTCGCGCTGGCCCGCGCCCTGCGCCGCGTCTCCGGCATCACGGTGGTGACGAACTCCCCCCGCATCGCCGACGTGCTCCAGGGCGCGCCGGCCGCGGGCCAGACCGTCGTCCTCACCGGCGGCGTCCGCACCCCGTCCGACGCCCTGGTGGGCCCGCTGGCCACAGCCGCCCTGCGCACCCTGCACGTGGACGTGTGCTTCCTGGGCGTGCACGGACTGTCCGAGCGCGACGGACTGACCACCCCGAACATGATGGAGGCCGAGATCAACCGCCTCTTCCTGGAACGCTGCGACCGCAGCGTGGTGCTGGCCGACTCCACCAAGTGGGGCCTGTCAGGCCTGTACCGCATCGCCGGTCTCGACGAGGTCGACACCGTCGTGACCGACGACGGCCTGGGCGCGGCGGACCGCGAGACTCTGAGCCGACACCTTTCCGACCTGCGACTGGAGCCCGTCCGATGACACTGCCGCTGCCCACCGACCGCGCGGGGACCATCGCGCACCGGACCCACCACCTCGCCGACGGACGGGAGGCCGTGTTCTTCGGCGACCGCGGCACCCCGCCCGTGGAGCACGTCGTGGACCGCCGGCCCCTGGACGCCCGCTCCGGTGGTGGGGAGGTGCGCTTCGACCGGCTGACGGGGGAGTGGGTGGCGGTGGCCGCCCACCGGCAGGCGCGCACCTACCTGCCCCCGGCCGACCAGTGCCCGCTGTGCCCGAGCGTGGGCGGGCGGGAGTCGGAGATCCCCACGGAGGACTTCGACGTCGTCGTCTTCGAGAACCGCTTCCCCTCGCTGGGCCCGGCGCTCGACGAGCTGCCGGACCCGCAGCGGGTGGGGGAGCGCTCCCTGTGGGGCGCCCCGTCACCGGCGGTGGGCCGGTGCGAGGTGGTGGTGTTCACCCCGGAGCACCAGGGCTCCTTCGCGTCCCTGCCCGCCGAGCGGGCGCGCACCGTGGTGGAGGCCTGGGCCCAGCGCACCGAGGCGCTGTCGCGGATGGCAGGGATCCGGCACGTCTTCCCGTTCGAGAACCGGGGGGAGCAGATCGGCGTGACGCTGCACCACCCGCACGGGCAGATCTACGCCTATCCCTACCCCGCTCCGCACGCGGCCCGGCTCGCGGCTCGCTCGAGGGCGCACCTCGAGCGCACGGGGCGGGCGCTGATGGGTGAGGTCCTGGCCGACGAGACCGCCGCCGGGGACCGCATGGTGCTGGTGGGCGAGCACTTCTCGGCCTACGTCCCCTACGCCGCGCGATGGCCGCTCGAGGTCCACCTGGTCCCGCACCGTCAGGTCCCCGACCTGGCCGCCCTCACCGGAGCGGAGCGGGACGAGCTGGCCGTGGTGTACCAGGACCTGGTCCAGCGCGTGGACCGGCTCTACGACACGCCGACGCCCTACATCTCCGCCTGGCACCAGACCCCCGTGGGCGCGGCGGACCGCGAGGCCGGCCGGCTGCACCTGCAGCTGACCAGCCCGCGGCGCGCGGAGGACAAGCTGAAGTTCCTGGCGGGCTCCGAGGCCGCCATGGGGGCGTTCATCAACGACGTCACCGCCGAGCAGACCGCCGCACGTCTGAGGGAGGCCGCCCGATGACCCACCGGCAGACCGCTCAGCAGGCCGGGCACGACGACGGCACCCGGGCCGAGGAGCTCTCCCGCCGGTTCGCCGAGGTCTACGGCCACGCTCCCGACGGGGTGTGGCGGGCGCCGGGGCGGGTGAACCTCATCGGGGAGCACACCGACTACAACGACGGCTTCGTGCTGCCCTTCGCCATCGACCGGGCGGCGATGGTCGCGGTCCGGCTGCGCCGGCCGGACGGGGCGGGACACGACGGGGACGCGGCAGCGGCCGGGCACGACCTCGTCGACCTGGCCTCCACCTGGGCCCCGGACGACTCGGGCCTGACGCGGGCCCGGTTCCGGATCGCCGACCTGGTGCCGGGAGCGGTGTCCGGGTGGGGAGCCTATCCGGCGGGCGTGGTGCACGTGCTGGCCGGCCTCGACGGGGTGGAGGTGCCGGGGTTCGAGCTGCTGCTGGACTCGACCGTCCCCGTGGGCGCGGGCCTGTCCTCCTCCCACGCCGTGGAGGTCGCCACGATCGTGGCGCTCGACGACCTGCTCGGCCTGGACCTGGACCGGCCGGCCATGGCGAGGCTGACCCAGCAGGCGGAGAACGACTTCGTCGGCGCACCCACCGGCATCATGGACCAGTCGGCCTCGCTGATGGGCCGGACCGGGGCCGCGCTGTTCCTGGACTGCCGGACCCTGGAGTCCGACCTCGTGCCCCTGCCGGTGGCCCAGCACGGGCTGACGGTGCTGGTGGTCGACACGGGAGTCGCGCACTCCCACGCCGACGGCGGCTACGGCGCCCGGCGCGCCTCCTGTGAGCGCGGGGCCGCCGCCCTGGGGGCGGCCTCCCTGCGCGACGTCCCGGACGGGGCCGACCTGACGGGACTGGACGAGGAGACCGCCCGGCGGGTCCGGCACGTGCTCGGCGAGAACCGCCGGGTCCTGGAGACCGTCGAGCGGCTGCGGGCCGGGGACGTCCGGGGCATCGGTGAGCTGCTGGTCGCCTCCCACGTCTCGCTGCGGGACGACTACGAGGTCTCGTGCCCCGAGCTCGACCTCGCCGTCGACACGGCCCTGGCCGCCGGGGCGGTGGGGGCGCGGATGACCGGCGGCGGCTTCGGCGGCTCCGCGATCGCGCTCGTGCCCGCGGGGCACACGGAACAGGTCCGGAGCGCCGTCGCGGAGGCCTTCGCGAACGCGGGACACCGGGCCCCTGAGGTCTTCGTCGTCGTCCCGGGAGAGGGCGCCGGCCGGGTGCGCTGAGGCGCTCGGCTCCGGCGGGAGGAGACCGCCGGCGCTGCGGAGGTGCTCCCCGTGCCGGGCCCGCGAGGGTCCGGTTCCGACGTCATTACCGTCCGCGCTCTTGACGCGCCCTGTGATCTGGATCATCCTGGTGTTCAAGATACAAAAACGATTGCCACCATGTGGCAATGACGGTGTCGGCCAGTGGCTTCTCGATCCTGTCCACCCGCCGCCCCTCTCCCGCTCCGCCCACGTCCCGTGCTCCCCGCCGTCCGGGGGCACTCAGCGAAGGACCTCCCATGAACTCCTCTCCTCCACCGGCCGGTACGGTCGCGACCCACGGCAAGACCCCGAAGAAGGCGGCGCTGGCCAGCTGGATCGGCTCCGCGCTGGAGTACTACGACTTCGCCGTCTACGGCACGGCCGCCGCCCTGGTGCTCAATCACCTGTTCTTCCCGGCGGACACCTCCCCCGGGGTGGCGATCCTGCTGTCGATGGGCACCGTGGGCGTCGCCTATGTCGTCCGGCCCCTGGGAGCCCTGATCATGGGTCCCCTCGGTGACCGCTTCGGACGCAAGTTCGTGCTGATGCTGACCCTGTTCATGATGGGTGCCGGCACGTTCGCCGTCGGCTGCCTGCCGACCTACGACCAGGCCGGCCTGCTGGCCCCTGCCCTGCTCGTGACCTGCCGGGTCATCCAGGGGCTGTCCGCCTCCGGCGAGCAGGCCAGCGCGATCTCGGTCTCCCTGGAGCACTCCGAGGAGGAGCGGCGGGCCTTCACCACGAGCTGGACGCTGCAGGGCACCCAGTTCGGCACCCTGCTCGCCACCGCCGTCTTCATCCCCTTCACGCTCGTGCTCACCGAGGAGCAGCTGTTCAGCTGGGGCTGGCGGGTCCCGTTCTGGCTCTCCGCCGTCGTGGTCGTCGTGGCCTATCTCATCCGCCGCCACCTGGAGGAGCCGCCCGCCTTCGAGCAGGCCAGGGCCGTGCTGCCCGGCGAGAAGCCGGCCACCCCGCTGGCCCTGATGGTCAAGTACCACAAGACCGCCGTGCTCCGCGTGGCCGCGGCCGCCATGATCAACACCGTCAACGTGGTCTTCCTGGTGTGGTCGCTGTCCTTCGCCACCTCCGTGGTGGGCCTGGACCGCTCGACCATGCTGTGGGTCTCCGTCCTCGCCAACGCCGTGGCCCTGCTCATGATCCCCGTGGCGGCCATGGTCGCCGACCGGGTCGGGCGCAAGCCGGTGTTCATCACCGGGGCGGTCGGCGCGGCAGCGATGATGTACCCCTATCTGGCCGCCGTGCACGCCGGCAACTGGACGCTGATCTTCCTCCTCGGGGGCATCATGTCCGGCTTCTTCTACTCCATGGCCAACGGCATCTGGCCCTCCTTCTACGCGGAGATGTTCCCCACCCGGGTGCGCGTGACGGGGCTTGCCCTGGGCACCCAGATCGGCTTCGCGATCTCCGGCGGCTTCGCCCCGGTCCTGGCCAGCTCCCTTGCCGGGGCCGAGGGGGACAACTGGCTGGGCGTGGCCGGGTTCGTCACCGGCGCCTGCCTGATCGCCGTGGTCGCCGCCCTGACGGCCAGGGAGACCAAGGACAGGACCCTGGGCGAGATCGACGACCTGCACACCACCCGCACCGAGGCGGTCGAGCTCGACAGGCTGCAGGGGGCGGCCACGACCGCCGATCGCTGAGCGCCCCGGAAGCGCAGACGAGCGCGGACGAGCGCAGACGAGGGCGGACGCCCCGGTCACCGCGACCGGGGCGTCCGCCCGTCCCGGACCCCTCCGGTCACGAACATGACACGGGTCACGTCCGCGAAGGCCGCGTGCCGGAATGACCGCACGAGCAACCCCATGAACATCTCCGGGCACAACCCCGACAAGGAGGCCCGGGCGCACCGGCCCCCGGTCACGGAGCTGTCCCCGGAGCAGTGCTGGGAGCACCTCTGCAGCGCGCGCTTCGGCCGGATCGCCACCATGGACGGCGACGAGATCGAGATCACCCCCATCAACCTCGTGGCCGACGACGAGAAGATCTACTTCCGCACGGCCAAGGGCACCAAGCTGCTGCACCTGGTGCTCAACGAGCACGTCGCCGTGCAGGTCGACCAGGCGCAGGGCGGGGAGGCGTGGTCCGTGATCGTGCGCGGCACGGCCCGCCAGCTGACCGACCCGGAGGAGACCGCCCGGGTGGACGAGCTGCCGCTGCGGCCGTGGGTCGAGACCACCAAGCTCGAGTACGTCGAGGTGATCCCCACGAAGGTCACGGGCCGCGTGTTCCACCTGGGCCACTGACCCGGTGCCTCGCACCGGGGCCCGGCCTGGCGGCCGGCGCGGCGCCGGACGCCCCGCCGCACTTGTAGCCTGGACCCGTGGCTCAGCACCGGATCGTCCTGCACTACGTCTTCACCCCGCTCCCCGACCCCACGGCCGTGATGCTCTGGCAGCGCGCCCTGTGCGAGGGCCTGGGCCTGCGCGGGCGGATCATCGTCTCCCCGCACGGGCTCAACGCCACCGTGGGCGGTGAGGTCGGGGCGCTCAAGCAGTACACCCGGACCACCCGCTCCCACCCCGGGTTCCGGGACACCGCGTTCAAGTGGTCGGACGGCTCGGCCGAGGACTTCCCACGGCTGTCGGTCAAGGTCCGGGACGAGCTCGTGTCCTTCGGCGCGCCCGGGGAGCTCGAGGTCGACGAGCACGGCGTCGTCGGCGGCGGCACCCGCCTGGCCCCCGCCGCGGTGGACGAGCTCGTGGCCCGCCGCGGCGAGGACGTCGTGTTCTTCGACGGCCGCAACGCCCACGAGGCCCGGATCGGGCGCTTCCGCGGGGCCGTGGTCCCGGACGTCGCGCGCACCCGCGACTTCGTGGCCGAGTTGGACTCCGGGAAGTACGACCACCTCAAGACCCGGCCCGTGGTCACCTACTGCACCGGCGGGATCCGCTGCGAGGTGCTCTCCGCGCTGATGCGCAACCGCGGCTTCGAGGAGGTCTACCAGCTCGACGGCGGCATCGCCGAGTACGGCCGCGAGCGCGGGGACCGGGGGCTGTGGGAGGGCTCCCTGTACGTCTTCGACCGGCGCATGCACGTGCGGTTCACCCCGGCCGCGCTCACGATCGGGCGCTGCGACCGGTGCGCCGGTCCCGCGAACCGCTTCGTCAACTGCGCGGACGCCTCCTGCCGCGCCCTCGTCCTCGCGTGCCCGGGATGCCACGAGGAGCGCCCGCAGCTCACCTGCCCCGCCGGGTGCGGCACTGCCCCGCACCCGGCAGCCGACGACGGCGCCCCGGTCGCCTTCCGGCCCACCCCGGCACCCGTGACCGGCGCCTCCCCGCCGGCCGCCTCCCCACCGACCCCGGCACTCTCGCCGGAGGACGGCGCCCCGGTCGTCCTGGGGCCCGTCCAGGCACCCGTGCCCGTGCCCGTGCCGACGAGCGCCGCATGAGCCCCGCCGCTCCCGGTCCCTCCGCGGCGCCGGCCTTCTCCCGGGTCCCGGGGACCCCCGTCTCCGACGACCCGCGGGCGCCGGCCGAGCTGCACGACGCCCTCCGCCGCACGGGTTTCACCCACGACCGCGTGGCGGAGCTGCTGGGAGAGGCGGCCATGGACGCGCTCGCGCGGGACCAGGCGGTGCCCGCCCTGCGGGTTCTCGAGCCGGCCCTCCGCACGCCCGGGCACCCGGACCGGGGTCTCGCCGGGGTCGTCACCCTCTTCCTGCTCGGCCGCACCGTCCCCGTGCAGACACTCGAGCCCGCCCCGGTGCGCCCGGAGCAGCTCGTGGGCCTGGGCCTCGCCGAGGAGACGGCGGGCGGGCTGCGCTCCACCGTGGACCTGCGGCCCCACGCCTCCGACGACGGGACGGAGCTGTACGTGGCGAGCGACCTGGGCGAGTCCCAGCGCCCCGGCGTGCTGCGCCGCGACCACGTGCTGGGCATCGGGCAGGCCTCCTTGACGCTGGCCCAGACGACCGACCGCCGGCGGGTGGACCGGGCGCTGGACCTGGGGACCGGGTGCGGCATCCAGACGTTCCACCTGCTCGCGCACGCGGGGCACGTGACCGCCACCGACGTCTCGGACCGGGCGCTGGGCTTCACCCGGTTCAACCTGCTGCTCAACGCGCAGGCCCTGGGCGTCGACCCCGACCGGCTCGAGGACCGCGTGAGCCTGCGGAAGGGCTCCCTGCTGGAGCCGGTGCGCGGTGAGCACTTCGACCTCGTGGTGTCCAACCCGCCGTTCGTCATCACCCCGCGCCCCACCGGCGAGACCCCGCAGGACCGCTACACCTACCGGGACGGCGGTCTGCCGGGGGACCGGATCGTGGCCGACCTCGTGCGGGAGCTGCCCGGGGTCATGGCCCCCGGGGCCACCGCCCACCTGCTCGGCAACTGGGAGGTACTGGCCTCGCAGCCCGGGGACGCGCGGCCGGCCGCCGAGCGCTGGGCGCTGCGGCCCGAGCAGTGGGTCCCCGAGGACGTCGACGCGTGGTTCGTCCAGCGCGAGCTGGCCGGCCCCGAGGAGTACGCCGAGACGTGGCTGCGGGACGCGGCGGAGTCCCGCGACCTCGACCACTACGAACGCGCCTACCGCGCCTATCTCGACGACTTCGCCGCCCGCGGCGTCGAGGCCGTGGGCTTCGGGATGATCCGCCTCCGCCGCGCGGCCCGGACCCGGCCCGGGGGCGTGCTCCGCCGCTTCGAGCACGTCCCCCACCCGGTCCAGCAGCCGCTCGCCCCTGCGCTCGCGGCCACGTGGGAACGGGCCGACTGGCTCGCGGCGCACCCGCAGGACTGGACGGAGGCCCGGCTCGTGGCCGCCGAGGACGTCACCGAGGAGCGCCACCAGCGCCCCGGCGCGGAGCACCCCGGGGTGATCCTGCTCCGGCAGGGGGCCGGGCTGCGCCGGACCGTGGTGCTCTCGAGCGAGGCCGCGGGCTTCGCCGGGGCCTGCGACGGCGAGCTGAGCGCCCGGCAGATCCTCGGGGCGCTCGCCGCCCTGCTGGACTGGGCGGGGGACGAACGGCAGCGACTGACCGAGGAGGTCCGCCACCTCGTGCTCGACGGCTTCCTCGTGCCGCAGGAGCCGGTGCAGCCCCCCGCCCGAGCACCGTTGTGGGCGGATGAGCAGGCGACGCCGCGGAGGTGGGGTGGAAGGATGGAGGCATGAGCATCGGAGAGAACCTGAACCCCATCAAGACCCTCGACAAGGAGACCGTCTGGCAGCTCCTCGAGCAGCACCCCTTCGGCCGGCTGGCCGTCGAGGCCGCCGGTCTCGTGGACATCTTCCCGGTGAACTACGTGGTGCACCACCGCAAGCTGTACTTCCGCACGGCCCAGGGATCCAAGCTCTCGAGCCTCATCGTCAACGACCAGGTGGCGTTCGAGATCGACGAGGTCTCGGAGGACCACGTCGTGCGCTCCGTGGTGGTCCACGGCAAGGCCCGCCGGCTCGAGACGCGCGCCGAGATCGACGCCGCGGAGGAGCTGCCGCTCAAGCCCTGGGCGCCCACGCTGAAGTACAACTTCGTGGTCATCGACGTGGAGCACGCCACGGGTCGCGAGTTCACGATCGGCGACGAGCCCGAGCGCTACTCCTCCTGAGCCCGGTCCGGGCCGCACGGCCCCGCCCGCGCCGGGCGGCCGGGCGGCCCGCCGGGGGACGCCGACGTCCCCCGGGTCCCGGCGCGCGGGGGTTGACGGCGGGGACGCGTTATGGTGGAGCGCAACGGCGGGCCGACGCCCGCCCGTTCGACCCGACGTCCAGCAGCGCCGCGGCCCGCGGCACCGCGGCCCGCAGCAAGGAGTACCGTGCCAACGAAGGCCACGCAGAGCCCGGGAACGGGCAAGAGCCTGCTCATCGTGGAGTCCCCCTCCAAGGTCAAGACCATCGCCGGGTACCTCGGCGACGCCTACGAGGTCGAGTCCTCGATGGGGCACATCCGCGACCTCCCGCAGCCCTCGGAGCTGCCGGCGGAGCTCAAGAAGGGGCCCTACGGCAAGTTCGCGGTGGACGTGGAGCACGGCTTCGAGCCGTACTACGTGGTGAACCCCGACAAGAAGAAGAAGGTCACCGAGCTCCGTCGCAAGCTCAAGGACGCGGACGCCCTCTACCTCGCCACCGACGGCGACCGCGAGGGGGAGGCCATCGCGTGGCACCTCCTGGAGGTGCTCAAGCCCAAGATCCCCGTCTATCGGCTGACCTTCTCCGAGATCACCCGGGAGGCGATCGAGCGGGCCTTCGGCGAGCTGCGCGAGCTCGACCAGGACCTGGTCGACGCGCAGGAGACCCGGCGCATCCTGGACCGGCTCTACGGCTACGAGATCTCCCCGGTGCTGTGGCGCAAGATCGCCTCGGGCCTGTCCGCCGGACGCGTGCAGTCCGTGGCCACCCGCCTCGTCGTGGAGCGGGAGCGGCAGCGCATGGCGTTCGTGCCCGCCGACTACTGGGACCTCAGCGGGACCTTCGCCCGCACCGACGGCGAGGACGCCGGCACCGCCTTCAGCGCCCGGCTCTCCTCCGTGGACGGCAAGCGGGTGGCCGGGGGCCGCGACTTCGGCGACGACGGCGTGCTCAAGGGCGCCGCCGGCAAGCTCGCGCACCTGGACGAGCAGGCCGCCCGCGAGCTGGCCGCCGGCCTCGAGGACGCGGCGTTCACGGTCCGGTCGCTGGAAACCAAGCCGTACACCCGCCGCCCGGCCGCCCCGTTCACCACGTCCACGCTGCAGCAGGAAGCGGCGCGCAAGCTGCGCTTCACCTCCCGGACCACTATGCAGGTGGCGCAGAAGCTGTACGAGAACGGCTACATCACCTACATGCGCACCGACTCCGTGGCGCTGTCCGACCAGGCGGTCACGGCCGCCCGGCGCCAGGCCACGGAGCTCTACGGCGCCGACTTCGTGCCCGGCTCCCCGCGGCTCTACAGTTCCAAGTCGAAGAACGCGCAGGAGGCGCACGAGGCCGTGCGCCCGGCCGGGGACTCCTTCCGCACCCCGAACCAGGTCCGCGGCGAGCTCTCCGCGGACGCGTACCGGCTCTACGAGCTGATCTGGAAGCGCACCGTGGCCTCGCAGATGGCCGACGCCAAGGGGTCGACGGCGACCGTGCGGCTCGGGGCGACGTCGTCCGCCGGGCGGGACGCCGAGTTCTCCGCGTCCGGCACCGTCATCACGTTCCGCGGCTTCCTCGCCGCCTACGAGGAGGGCCGGGACGAGGAGCCCGCCGACGGCAAGGACGGCAAGGACGGCGACAAGCGGCTCCCGCGGATGGCGGAGGGCGACCGGCTGGACGCCACCGACGTCGAGGCCGACGGGCACCGCACCTCGCCGCCCCCGCGCTACACCGAGGCGTCCCTCGTCAAGGTGCTCGACGAGCTCGGCATCGGCCGGCCCTCGACCTACGCGGCGACCATCTCCACGATCATGGACCGCGGCTACGTCCGGGTCCGGGGCTCGGCACTGATCCCCTCGTGGACGGCGTTCTCCGTGGTGCGCCTGCTCGAGGAGCACTTCTCCGACTACGTGGACTACGACTTCACGGCCGAGATGGAGGAGGGCCTGGACCGCATCGCCCGCGGCGAGGAGGACAGCACCGACTGGCTGCAGGACTTCTACTTCGGCTCGCAGGGCCACGAGAACGGGCTCAAGCCCATCGTGGACGACCTCGGCGAGATCGACGCCCGCGCCGTGAACTCCATCCCCGTGACCGAGGACATCACCCTGCGGGTCGGCAAGTTCGGCCCCTACCTGGAGGTGGTCGGCGCCGTGGACCCGGAGACCGGGGAGATCACGGACCCGATCCGGGCGAACGTGCCCGAGGACCTCGCCCCCGACGAGCTCACGCCCGACAAGGCCCGCGAGCTCATCGAGACGGGCAAGGCGGACGGCCGGGAGCTCGGCCGCGACCCGGGGACCGGGCGCGCCATCGTGGCCAAGGACGGCCGCTACGGGCCCTACGTCACCGAGGTGATCCCCGAGCCCACCGCCGAGGAGCTCGCGGCCCAGCCCGTCGAGTACTACAAGAACGGCAAGCCCAAGCCCCCGAAGAAGCCGGTCAAGGAGAAGCCCCGCACGGGGTCCCTGCTCTCCTCGATGACCCTGCAGGACGTGACCCTCGAGGACGCGCTCAAGATCCTGTCCCTGCCGCGCACGCTGGGCACGGACGCCGAGGGCAACGAGATCACGGTGCAGAACGGCCGTTTCGGGCCCTACCTCAAGAAGGGGAGCGACTCGCGCTCGCTGCAGTCCGAGGAGCAGCTGTTCACGGTCACCCTCGACGAGGCCCTGAAGATCTACGCGCAGCCCAAGCAGCGAGGCCGCGGCACCGCCAAGCCGCCGCTCGCGGACCTCGGCGCCGACCAGATCACGGAACGGTCCATGGTGATCAAGGACGGGCGCTTCGGCCCGTACATCACCGACGGGGAGACCAACGTGACGGTCCCGCGCGGCGAGACCGTGGAGCAGATCACGCCGGCGCGCGCCAGCCAGCTGCTCGCGGAGAAGCGCGCCCAGGGCCCCGCCCCGAAGAAGACGGCCCGTTCGACGGCCAAGGCGTCGACGGCCAAGAGCAGCACGACGAAGAAGAGCACGGCCAAGAAGCCCGCGGCGGCCAAGCCCGCCCGCGCCGGGTCCAAGGGCTGACCCGCTCCGCACGCGCGGGACGGACACGGAACTCGAAGGAGCACCACGGCATGCGTCTCGGAGTCCTCGACGTGGGGTCTAACACCGTCCACCTCCTCCTGCTGGACGTCTACCCGGGCTCCCGGCCCGAGCCGTACGCGTCCCATAAGCTCGCCCTGCGGCTGGTGCAGTACCTCGACGCGGACGGCAACATCTCCGACGCCGGCCGGGACGCGCTCACCGCGTTCGTGGTCGAGGCGCGGGACTTCGCCGTGGACAACCGGGCCGAGGACTTCCTGGCGTTCGCGACGTCCGCGATCCGCGAGGCCGGCAACGGGGCGCAGGTGCTGGACCACGTGCAGTCCCGCTCCGGCGTCACCCTCACGGAGCTGGCCGGGGACCAGGAGGCGGCCGTGACGTTTTTCGCGGTGCGCCGCTGGTTCGGCTGGGGCGCGGGGACCGTCCTCGACCTCGACATCGGCGGCGGGTCCTTCGAGATGGCCCTGGGCGACAACGCTCTGCCCACCGCGGCGACCTCCGTGCCGCTCGGCGCGGGGCGGCTCACGCGCACCTTCATCGCCGGGGACGTCGCCACCCCGAAGGAGATGAAGGCGTTGCGCAAGCACGTGCGCCAGGTGCTCAAGCCCGCCGTCGAGAAGGTCCGCGCGGCGGGGGAGCCCACCTGCGTGACGGGCACCTCCAAGACCTTCCGGTCCCTCGCGCGGATCTGCGGTGCCGCGCCGTACGCGATGGGCCCGTACGTGCCCCGCACCCTCCACCTCGAGGACCTCCGGCTGTGGACCCGCCGGATGGAGGCCATGTCCCCGGACGAGCGCGCCGAGCTGCCGGGAGTCTCCGCCACCAGGGCCCGGCAGATCCTGGCCGGGGCCGTGGTGGCCGAGTCGGCCATGGACGCCTACGGCGTCGACTCGATCCGGATCTGCCCCTGGGCGCTGCGCGAAGGGCTGATCCTGCGCCGCCTGGACCAGCTGAGCAGCCACTCCGACGTCCGCACCGTGGACCCCCGGCACCTGGTGGGTGCGGCATGAGCGGGCAGCCGGGCGCCGCCGCGGAGCCGTACCGTCCCCACGTGGCGCTGTCCACGAGCTCCCTCTACCCGCTCGGGGTCCCGGAGACCTTCGAGGCGGCCGTGGAGCTCGGCTACGACAGCGTGGAGGTGCTCGTCACGCACGAACGGATGAGCCAGCTCACCCACCAGCTGCAGGACCTCGTGCAGCGTCACCAGCTCCCCATCTCGACCATCCACGCCCCCACCCTCCTGCTGACCCAGCAGGTCTGGGGCAAGTCGTGGACCAAGATCCAGATGGCGGCCGCACTCACCGAGCAGGTGGGCGCGGACGTCGTCGTGGTCCACCCGCCCTTCCGGTGGCAGCGCCGGTACGCCGCGAACTTCGTGGAGGGCGTGCGGGTGGTCTCCCGGGCGACGGGCGTGAAGATCTCCGTGGAGAACATGTACCCCTGGCGGGTCCGCGGCCGCGACACCGTGGTCTACGCCCCGCACTACAGCCCGCTCGGTCTGGACTACGACTGGGTGACGTGGGACTTCTCCCACGCCGCGACCGCCCGGATGGACTCCCTGGCCGCCATCCAGGAGCTGGGCCCCCGGCTGGGCCACGTGCACCTCACCGACGGGTCGGGGGAGACCACGGCGGACGAGCACCTGCTGCCCGGCCACGGCGTGCAGCCGGTGGCCGAGTCCCTCGAGTTCCTCGCCTCCACCCGGTGGGAGGGCATCATCGGGGTCGAGGTCTCGACCCGGCGCTCGAAGAACGCCGAGGAGCGCACGCAGTGGCTCGCGGAGTCCCTCGAGTTCGCCCGCCGGCACACGAGCCTGTCCGACGGCGCCCCGAGCACCGGCGGCACCGACGGCACGGAGAGCGCTGAGGGCACCGAGGGCTGACGGCCGCGGGCACCCGGCCTCCCGGGCCGCGCCCAACCGCCCCTCCGACCGATCCACTCGCACCGAGACCCCACCGATCCGTTCCACCGATCCGTTCCACCGACTCGATCCACCGACTCGATCCACCGACGAGAGGACCTCACCGACCATGACCCCTGTGCTCGCCTTCCTGGGCTGCGGCTCCATGAACGGATCCATCCTGCGGGGGGTGCTGGCCTCCGGCGTGCCCGTCGACCAGGTCCGGGCCACCGTCCGCTCCGCGGAGAGCGCGCGCCGGCTCGAGGACGGGACGGGCGTGCGGCCCTACGTCACCGGGGACGATCCCGAGGCCAACCGGCGGGCCGCCCGCGAGGCGGACGTCGTGCTGCTCGGCGTGAAGCCCGTCGGCATTCTCGACCTCGCCCGCGAGATCGCCCCCGCCCTGCGCCCCGGCACGGTCGTGGCGTCGGTGGCGGCGGGGATCTCCGTCGGCGCCCTCGAGCGCGCCCTCCCCGCCGGCCAGCCGGTGGTGCGCACGATGCCGAACACGCCGTCCAGCGTGGGGCGCGGGGTCGTGTCGATCACCCCGGGATCCGCCACCACCGCCGAGCAGACGGAGACCGTGCGCCGGGTGCTCGAGGCCGTGGGCACCGTGGTCGAGGTCCCCGAGGAGCAGGTGGACGCCGTGACCGGCGTCTCGGGCTCCGGACCCGCCTACGTGTTCCTGCTGGCCGAGGCCATGCAGCAGGCGGGGGAGCGGATGGGGCTGCCGGCGGACGTCGCGAGGGTCCTCGCGAAGGAGACCGTCTCCGGCGCCGGGGAGCTGCTGCGCCCGGCGGAGGCCGACCCCGCGTCCCTGCGCAAGGCCGTCACCAGCCCCAAGGGCACCACGGACCGGGCCATCACGACCTTCCAGGACAACGGCTTCGAGGACCTCGTCGCGTCCGCCGCCCGCGCCTCGGCGGACCGCTCGGCGGAGCTCACGCGCGAGTTCAGCGGCGACTGAGCCGCGGCCCGGGAGGACCCCCGGGTCAGGGACGGGCCGCGAAGCGCTCGAGCAGGTCCACGTGCCCCGAGACGATCAGCAGGTCGCGGGAGGTGACCTTGGTGTCGGGGCGGGCGTACGTGAAGTCCTCGCCCGGGGACTTCACGCCCACCACGGTCACGCCGTACTTCGACCGGACGTGGGAGTCCCCCAGCGTGAACCCCTGCACCTCCCGCGGCGGATACATCTTGACGATCGCGAAGTCGTCGTCGAACTCGATGTAGTCCAGCAGCCGGCCCGAGACCAGGTGCGCGGTGCGCCGCCCCGCGTCCGCCTCGGGGAAGATCACGTGGTGCGCCCCGATGCGGGAGAGGATCTTGCCGTGCGAGGGCGTGATGGCCTTCGCCCAGATCCGGCTCACGCCGAGGTCCACGAGGTTCGCCGTGATGAGCACGCTCGACTCGATGGACGTGCCGACACCGACCACGGCCGAGTCGAACTCGGCCGCCCCCAGCTGGCGGAGGGCGTCGATGTCCGTGGCCTCGGCCTCGACCACGTGGGTGAGCTGCCCGGAAAGCTTCTGGACCAGCTGGGCGTCCCGCTCCACGCCCAGGACCTCCCGGCCCTGACGGGCCAGCTGGAGCGCGGTGGCGGTGCCGAAGCGGCCGAGGCCGATCACCAGGACGGGGACGCTGTGGGACGAACGGTCAGCCAATGATCGGCCTTTCCTCGGGGTACTTGTACAGGCGCCGGCGCGAGCGCAGCGCCAGCGCGGCTGCCACGGTGGTCGTGCCGATGCGCCCGATGAGCATGATCAGAACCAGGACGTACTTGCCGGCGGGGGGCAGCTCGCCGGAGAGCCCGACGCTGAGACCGCACGTCGCGTACGCGGAGATCACCTCGAACATGACCCGGTCCAGTGGCTCCTCGGACATCTCGAGGAGGATCCCGCAGCCCACCAGGACGACGGTCGCGCCCATCATGATCACGGAGATCGCGATGCGCAGGGCGTCCTCGGGGATGGTCCGGTAGAACGCGATCACGGACCGGTCGCCGCGGGCCTCGGCCAGGATCGCCAGGAAGACGACGGCGAGGGTCGTCACCTTGATGCCGCCGGCCACGGACGCCGGTCCGCCGCCCGCGAACATCAGCGCGTCGGTCATCAGCAGGGTCACCGGTTCCAGGCTGTTCATGTCCACGAGGTTGAACCCCCCGGAGCGGACCATGACGGAGTGGAAGAAGCCCTCGAAGACCTTCTCGTGCACGGGCATGTCCCGCAGGGTGTCCGGGTTGGACCACTCGAAGGCCAGGAACAGGGCCCACCCCACGAACAGCAGGATCGCGGTGGTCACGATCACCAGCTTCGTGTTGAGGTTCCACCGCGAGAAGCGCAGCCCGGTCTGCCGCAGCACGAGGACCACGGGGAAGCCGAGGGAGCCCAGGAGGACGCCCAGGGCGATCGGCAGCAGGATCAGCACGGCGTCCGTGTACGGGACGAGTCCGTCCGAGTGGGGGGTGAACCCGCCGTTGTTGAACGCCGAGACCGCGTAGAACACCCCGTGCCAGAGAGCGGTGAGGAAGGGCTCCCCGTTCACCAGGAAGCCGATCGTCAGGACCGTGGCCAGGATCGCCTCGATGGTGACGGACATCAGCACGATGATCTGCAGGAGCGAGCCCACCTCGCCCAGGCGCCCGATGTTCAGCGCCTCCTGGGTGATCAGCCGGGACTTCAGCCCCAGCTTGCGGCCGATCGCCAGGGCCAGGATCGAGGTCATGGTGAGCGTGCCCAGACCACCGATCTGCATCGCGACCAGGATCACGAACTGGCCGAAGAACGACCAGTTGGCCGCCGTCGACACCGTGGTCAGTCCCGTCACGGTGACCGCGGAGGCGGCCGTGAACACGGCGTCCTCGAGCGATGTCACGACGCCGGGAGCCGAGGCGACGGGCAGCCACAGCAGGAACGAGAACACGAACACGACCGCGGCGAAGGAGATGACGGCGAGGCGGGCGGGGGAGCCCGCCGCGATCCGGTCCACGAGGTCGCGCAGCGAGGCGAGCAGCCAGAAGCGGCCGCGCTCCTCCGGACGGGTCCAGGGCCCGCGCTGCAGGTGGCTCACGGGCTCTCCTCCTGGTGTCCGGGCCGCCTGGCCGAGCGGGGGCGGCCGCGGCGGTGGCCGCGACCGCTGACAGTATCGCACTGCGGGTGGCACGCGGGCGCGACGACACATAGCCGGGGACAGGCGGGCCCCGGAACGCCGTCCGGCGTCCCGGGGTGATCTAATGTCGGTGTGACTCCCGCTACATCCGGGCCCGGTGCCCCGTACCCCACGCGACTGTTCTGGGACCCCGCCCTGCTCGAGTACAACTTCGGGGACCACCACCCCATGCACCCGTCCCGGCTCGAGGCCACCTACCGCCTGGTCCAGGAGTTCGGCCTGGACCGCCGGGACAACGTCACGGTGGAGGTGCCCGAGGTGGCCCCGGACGAGGTGCTCAACCTCGTCCACCCGCAGCACTACGTGGACGCGGTCCGGACCGTCAGCGCCGACCCCTCCGTGGAGGTCCCCGAGTGCGGGCTCGGCACCGAGGACACCCCGGCCTACCCGGGGGTGCACGAGGCGAGCGCCCGGCTCGTGGGCGGCACCTACCAGGGCGCCGTGGCCGTCCTCGCCGGGGACGCGGTGCACGCGGTGAACTTCGGGGGCGGGATGCACCACGCGCACGCGGAGAAGGCCAGCGGCTTCTGCATCTACAACGACTGCGCCGTGGCGGTCCAGCACCTGCTGGACCAGGGGGTCCGGCGGGTGGCCTACGTGGACGTCGACGGCCACCACGGCGACGGCACCCAGTCGATCTTCTACGACGACCCCCGCGTCCTCACCATCTCGCTGCACGAGACGGGCCTGACCCTGTTCCCGGGCACGGGCTTCGCCAACGAGACCGGCCGGGGGAAGGCCGAGGGGCACGCCGTGAACGTGGCGATGCCCACGGCCTCCGACGACTCCATGTGGCTGCGCGCGTTCGACGCCGTGGTCCCGCCCCTGCTGCGCCAGTTCCGGCCCGAGGTGATCGTGAGCCAGCACGGCTGCGACTCCCACTTCGCCGACGAGCTCACCCACCTGCGCGTCAGCGTCGACGCCCAGCGACAGACCGCCGTCGCCCTGGCCGGACTGGCCCACGAGCTGTGCGAGGGGCGGTGGATCGCCACGGGCGGGGGCGGGTACAACTGCTACGACGTGGTGCCCCGCTCCTGGACGCACCTGGTCGGCGTCGCCGCGGGCCACCCGATCGACGTGCGCACCGCGGTGCCGCAGCCGTGGCGCGACCACGTCCGCGAGCGCTACGGCGCGGACGCGCCGCGGGTCATGGGCGACGAGGTGGACCTGTGGTGGCGCTCCTGGGAGGTGGGCTTCGACCCGAACGACGAGACGGACCGCACCATCATGGCCACCCGCAAGGAGGTCTTCCCCCAGTGGGGGCTGGACCCGTGGTTCGACTGACCCCCCTGCCCGCGGGCTCCGACGGTCACGGCGGCGGCCACGGCGGCGGCGCGGACGTGCCGGTGCCGGGAGCCGCGCGGCATCCCGTTTACAGTGATCGAATGGGCAACAACGACGTGTTCGCGGTGATCGCCGACAAGACCCGGCGGGGGATACTCGCCGCGCTCAAGGACGGCGAACGCCCCGTGGGGGACCTCGTGGCCGAGCTGGGGGTGTCCCAGCCGACCGTCTCGAAGCATCTGAAGATCCTGCGCGAGGCCGGTATGGTGTCCATGGAGGCACAGGGGCAACGACGTCTCTACGCCGTGCAGCCGGAGCCGCTGGCCGAGGTCACCGCATGGGTCCACGAGGTCGTGGGTGGCGCGGCCCAGGGGGTGAGCGTCCCGAGGCACGCCCCGGAGGACGCCGTCGGAGCCGACATGGCCGGAGCCGACAGCGCCGGGACGGACACGGCCGGGAGGGGCCGGGAGACGACGCCCGGGACGGACGTCGTGGACGCCGCAGCGGCGCTCGTGCCGGAGCCGACCGTCGTCCCCGGCGCGGAACCGGCCGCCGACCCCGGCCCGGAGCTGACCGTCGGCGGCACCCCCGCACGCCCGAGCAGGGGCGCGGGGGCTCGTGCGGTGGACATCCTGTCCAGTCTCTCCGGCCTGCGCCGCCGCACCAGGAATCCGCGGCGGTGACCGGCCCGGCCCATCCGATCCGAACGAGGAGCACCATGCACGAGGACCTGTACCCGATCCGCCAGGCCGTACTCGCCCGCAATCCCGGAGAGGTGGAGTTCCACCAGGCCGTGGACGAGGTCTTCGACTCCCTGGGCCCCGTGGTCGCGCGCCACCCCGAGCTGCTCGACGCCGCCGTGCTCGAGCGGATCTGCGAGCCGGAGCGGCAGATCATCTTCCGTGTCCCCTGGACCGACGACCAGGGCCGCGTGCACATCAACCGCGGCTTCCGCGTGGAGTTCAACTCCGCGCTCGGACCCTACAAGGGCGGCCTTCGCTTCCACCCCTCCGTGTACCTGGGCATCGTGAAGTTCCTGGGCTTCGAGCAGATCTTCAAGAACGCCCTCACGGGCATGCCCATCGGCGGCGGCAAGGGCGGCTCGGACTTCGACCCGAGCGGGCGCTCCGACGGCGAGATCATGCGCTTCTGCCAGTCCTTCATGACCGAGCTCTACCGCCACATCGGCGAGTACACCGACGTCCCCGCCGGTGACATCGGCGTGGGCGGACGCGAGATCGGCTACCTGTTCGGCCAGTACAAGCGGATCACCAACCGCTACGAGTCCAGCGTGCTCACCGGCAAGGGCCTCAGCTGGGGCGGTTCCCTGGTGCGCACCGAGGCCACGGGCTTCGGCACCGTGATGTTCGCCGAGGAGATGCTGCAGACCCGCGGACAGTCCTTCGACGGGCAGACCGTGCTGGTCTCCGGCTCGGGCAACGTGGCGACCTTCGCGATCGGCCGGGCGCAGCAGCTCGGGGCCACCGTGGTCACCGCCTCGGACTCCAGCGGCTACGTGGTGGACCCGGACGGCATCGAGCTGGACCTGCTGCGCCAGGTCAAGGAGATCGAGCGCGGCCGGATCTCCGAGTACGCCGAGCGCCGCGGCGGGCGCGCCCGGTTCATCGCCAAGGGCTCGGTGTGGGACGTCCCGGGGACCGTGGCCCTGCCGTGCGCCACCCAGAACGAGCTGGACGGCTCCCACGCCAAGAAGCTGCTCGGCCACGGCGTGATCGCCGTGGCGGAGGGCGCCAACATGCCCACCACGGGCGAGGCCACCCGCCTGTTCCAGGAGGCGGACGTGCTCTTCGGCCCGGGCAAGGCCGCCAACGCCGGGGGCGTGGCCACCTCCGCGCTGGAGATGCAGCAGAACGCCTCCCGCGACTCGTGGACCTTCGAGTACACGGAGGAGCGGCTCGGCCAGATCATGAAGTCGATCCACGACACCTGCGCCGAGACCGCCGAGGACTACGGCATGCCCGGCAACTACGTGGCCGGCGCGAACATCGCCGGGTTCATGAAGGTGGCCGGCGCCATGATGGCGCAGGGCCTCATCTGATCCCGTGCCGGGCCCGGTGGAACCGGGCCCGGCAGGAACTCCCCGTCCGCACTTCCGACACGTCCGGACCCGCGATCGTCCCACGGAGGGCCGCGGTGGTCCTACCCTGGAGACTATGGCAACGCATCGGCAGGTCCTGCAGTGGCTGGAGAACGAGCTGTTCGACGGCCACCTCGTGCTGGGCCAACAACTGCCCTCGGACCGCGACCTCGCGGCCATCCACCGCGTGTCCCGCAACAACATGCGGGAGGCGCTCAAGACCCTGGAGGCCCAGGGCATCGTGCGGCTGTTCGACGGGCCGCGCAAGTCGATCCTGCCCATGCTGGTGCGGGAGCCCGCGGCCTCCGCGGGGCCCGCGCTGCAGCTGCACATGGCCACCTCGGACTACCCCCTGCGGGACATCGTGCAGACCCGGGTGCTGCTCGAGACGTGGGCCCTGGAGCGCTCGGACCCGGAGCACCCGGCCATGGCCGAGCTGCGGGCGCTGCTCGAGCAGATGGCCCGGGACGACCTGTCCCTCAAGGAGTTCCACCACCTCGAGGTGAGCTTCCACATCGCCCTGTGCAAGACCGCCGGCAACTCGGTGGTCTCGGCCCTGATGTCCTCCCTGCGGGACTCGATCTACGAGTACACGATGGCCCTCGTGGGCCACGTGCCCCTGTGGAGCACCACGTCGGAGCGGCTGCGCGCGGAGCACCACGCCATCTACTCCGCCGTGGCGGCCGGTGACCGGCGGCTCGCGTCCCGGCTGGTGGCGGAGCACATCGAGTACCAGTACCGCGAGGCCGGTGTCGACCCCGACCAGGAGCAGCGCACCCCCGGCCCCGCGCCGGACGCGCCCGCCGAGCTCAACCCGCCCGGCGCCGCGGCGGAGCCGCCGGACACCGGCCCGGACGCGTTCGGGGACGCGTTCGGGGAGGAGCCCGGGGACGGGTCCGCGCCGGTGTCCCGCAGCGCCTGAGGCGCCCGCGGCCGGACCGAATACAGCAAACTCCCCATGAGACGGTAGGGTGTCAGTGAACGTTTGCCCGGCCGTCACCGTCCGCAGGCCGGCACCCCTGGTTCCCGCCTGTCGCGCGGAGCTCCCGGGGGCACACCACCGAGACATGAAGATGCGAGGGATCCTATGGGTTCAGTGATCAAGAAGCGCCGCAAGCGGATGTCCAAGAAGAAGCACCGCAAGCTGCTCCGCAAGACCCGGCACCAGCGCCGCAACAAGAAGTGACCCTGCGCTGAGCGCGCCACCGGGGCCGCCGTCCGATCCGGGACGGCGGCCCCGGTGCGTTCCCGGGCCCGTCCGCGCCGCGCGACGGGCCCGTAGCATGGGCCCATGAGCTCTCCTCCGCCTCCCGCCGTCACCCTTCTGACCCGGCCGGGGTGCCACCTCTGCGTGGCCGCACGGGAGTCCGTGGCCCGGGTCGCCTCCGCGCTGGGCCTGGAGTGGGAGGACGTCGACGTCGACGCCGACCCGGAGCTGGCCCGCCGGCACGCCGAGGAGATCCCCGTGGTGCTGGTGGACGGGGTCCCGCGCGACTTCTGGCAGATCGACGAGCGCCGCCTCGCCCGGCTGCTGCGGGAGCGCCTGGCCGGCTGAGCCGCCCCGTTTTGGGGCCGGTGCGCCCGGTCTGGGACCATGGGTGCCATGCCCTCCTCGACGGTCCATCTGCTGCGCCACGGCCAGGTCCTCAACCCGGACCGCATCGTCTACGGGAGGCTGCCCGGCTACGGCCTCACCGAGCTGGGCGCGCGGATGGCGGAGGCCGCCGCCGCGGAGCTCGCCCGCCGTGTGAACGCCGGCTCGCGCATCGTCCACCTCGTCTCCTCCCCGCTGCAGCGGGCCCGGGAGACGGCCGCGCCCGTGGCCCGTGAGCTGCACCTGTCCGTGCACCCGGACGAGCGGATCATCGAGGCCCCCAACCACTTCGAGGGCCTGCACGTGGACGTCCCCGAGCTGCTGAAGCCCCGGCACTGGCCGCACCTGCGCAACCCCCTGCGGCCCTCCTGGGGCGAGCCCTACCGGCACCAGGTCGCGCGCATGGCGGAGGCCGTGCTGGACGCCGGGCGCACCGCCGCGGAGCGCGGCGGGGACGGGGCCGAGGCTGTGCTGGTGTCCCACCAGCTGCCGATCTGGCTCGCCCGGCGCTCCGCCGAGGGGCGCCCCCTGCCGCACGACCCCCGGCGCCGCCAGTGCAACCTCGCCTCCATCACCTCGCTCGTCTTCGACGACCTCGGCTCCGGCCGCCCGCCCCGGGTCGTCTACAGCGAACCCGCCGGCGACCTCTACCCAGGGGTCAACCAGCTTCCCGGTTCATAATGGCCGGGCGCCGCCGCCCTCCCCGTCCCGTCCAGAGCACCAGGTGATCCGTCCGTGACCTCCCGCCCCTCGCCCGCCTCCCGTCCGTCCCGCCGCCGTGTGCTCTCGCTCGCGGGCCTCGGCGTCCTCGGGCTCGCCCTCGCCGGGTGCACGGAGGAGGACTCCCTCGCCCAGCAGGCGAACTCGGGGGACCAGAAGGGCTACATCGCCGGGGACGGCACGGTCTCGGAGTACCCGGCCGCCGAGCGCGGGGAACCGGTGCAGTTCGCCGGCACGCTGTTCGACGGCGCGCCCCTCTCCGCCGAGGACCTGCGCGGGCGGCCCGCGGTGCTCAACTTCTGGTACGCGGGCTGCGCCCCGTGCCGCGTCGAGGCCCCCGACCTCCGCGAGCTCGCCGAGCGGTTCGAGGGGCAGGCCGCCTTCTACGGTGTGAACCTGCGCGACGAGCGGGCCACCGCCGAGGCGTTCGAGCGCACCTTCGAGATCCCGTACCCCTCCGTGGAGGACAAGGACGGGGGCGTGCTCATGGCGCTGAGCGCCTACGTGCCGCCGCAGGCCGTGCCGACCACGCTCGTGCTCGACGCCCAGGGGCGGGTGGCCGCCCGCATCCTCGGCATCGCGGACCGCTCCGTGCTCGAGACCCTCCTCGAGGACACGGTGGCCGAAGCGGCATGACGGCTGGCAACCCCTTCGCCGAGATCGTCCTCGACGGCTCCCTCCTCGTCGCGCTGCCCGTGGCGCTGCTCGCCGGCCTCGTCTCCTTCGCCTCCCCGTGCGTGCTGCCCCTCGTGCCCGGCTACCTCGGCTACGTCACCGGCCTGACGGGAGCGGACCTGCAGGAGCAGCGGCGCGGCCGCGTGCTCGCGGGGATCACGCTGTTCGTCCTCGGCTTCTCCGCCGTGTTCCTGGTCATGTCCGTGCTGCTGGCCCAGCTGGGCGCCTACGCCTGGTTCCTGGGGCAGAACTGGATCACCGTGGTCCTCGGCGGCCTCGTGGTGCTCATGGGCGTCGTGTTCCTCGGCGGGGTGTCCTTCTTCCAGCGGGACCGCAAGATCGAAAGCCGCCCACCGCCCGGGCTCTGGGGCGCCCCGCTGCTCGGCGTGACGTTCGGCCTCGGCTGGGCGCCCTGCATCGGCCCCACCTTCGCGGCCGTGCAGGCGCTCGTCTACGTGGACGGCGCCTCGACCGGCAAGGCGGCCGTCCTCACGGTCGCCTACTGCCTGGGCCTGGGCGTGCCGTTCCTGGTGCTCGCCCTCGCCCTGCGCCGGGGCATGGGCGCCATGGGCTTCTTCCGCCGGCACCGCCTCGGCATCCAGCGCGCCGGCGGCGGTCTGCTCGTCCTCGTCGGCCTGCTCATGATGACCGGCGCGTGGACCGCGTTCGTCTCCTGGGTGCAGGCCGAGCTCGTCACCGACTGGGTGATGCCGATCTGAGCACCTCCGACCCGCGAGCCCGCACCGGCAGCAGAAAGGCCGCCATGAGCACCGCAGCGTCCCCGTCGTCGTCGGGCCCCTCGTCCCCGGACCCGTCCGGACTGCGCCCCCCGGACGTCGAGCTCCCCGTCCTCGGGCCCCTCGGGCTGGCCCGGTGGGCCTGGACGCAGCTGACCAAGATGAACACCGCCCTGTTCCTGCTGCTGCTCCTGGCGGTCGCCGCGGTGCCGGGATCGATCTTCCCGCAGCGGATCCAGGACCCGGCGGCGGTCCAGGACTACATCGACAACAACCCCGCCCTGGGGGAGTGGCTGGACCGGGTGCAGCTGTTCGACGTCTTCTCCTCGGCGTGGTTCTCCGCGATCTACATCCTGCTGTTCGTCTCCCTCGTGGGGTGCGTCCTGCCGCGCGCGGCCAAGCACTGGCGGGCGTGGCGGGCCGAGCCCCCGCGCACCCCGCGCCGGCTCGAACGGCTGCCCGAGCACCGCTCCCTCGCCCTGGGCGGGCGCGACGGCGCCGGGGCCCCGGTCCCGGACGACGTCGTCGCCGACGCCGCCCGGCTGCTCAGGAAGCGCGGCTACCGGGTGGCGGTGCGGGACGCCGGCACGGCCGCCCCGTCGGTGGCCGCCGAGCGCGGCATGTGGAAGGAGGTCGGCAACATCGTCTTCCACCTGGCCCTGCTGGGCGTGCTGGTGTCCGTGGCCGTCGGCTCCCTCTTCGGCTACAAGGGCCAGCGGGTGGTCGTGGAGGGCGAGTCCTTCGTCAACACCCTCATCGGCTACGACTCCTTCACCCCCGGCCCCAACTACGACGCCGACTGGCTCGACCCCTTCTCGGTGCGGCTCGACAGCTTCGAGGCCGTGTTCAACCGGGACACCACGGACCCGCGCAGCTACGGGGCGCCCCTGGACTTCACCGCGGAGGTCACGGTGCAGGACGAGCCCGGCGCCGAGCCGCGGCAGGAGGTCCTGAAGGTGAACCAGCCGCTGAACGTGCACGGTGTGAAGAGCTACCTCGTGGGCAACGGCTACGCCCCGGTGGTCCGGGTGACCGACGGCAACGGGGACGTCGCCTTCGAGGGGCCGGTCGTGACCGTGCCCTCCGACGGCGTCTACACGTCCTCGCTCGTGCTCAAGGTCCCGGACGCCCGTCCCGACCAGCTCGGTCTCGTGGGGCTGCTGCTGCCCACCGCCGTGGGCGGGGAGGGCGAGATGCCCCGCTCGGTGGATCCCGGCCTCGCCAATCCCCGGCTGATCCTCTCCGCGTACCACGGGGACCTCGGCCTGGACAGCGGTGAACCGCAGAACGTATACGTGCTCGACGTCGAGCCCCTCACCGAGCTCAACGCCATGACCAACGAGAACGGCGCCATCACGCTCGACGCAGCCAACCCCGTGCACGAGCTGCCCGACGGGAAGGGCACCGTGGAGTTCCTGGACGTCAAGCGCTACGTGGGCCTGGACGTCCACTACGACCCCGGCAAGACGGGCGCGTTCGTCTCCTTCGTCGCGGCCTTCACGGGCCTGCTCATGTCCCTGTTCATCGCCCGGCGCCGCGTCTGGGTGCGTGCGGCGGAGGGCGTCGACGCCGACGGCCGGCCGTGCACGGTGCTGGAGTACGGGCTGCTGGCCCGCGGCGAGGACCCCCGGCTCGCCGCGGAGGCCGAGCGGCTGGACCGGCTCTGGACCGAGCAGTGGCAGGACGCCGGCGTCCGGGACACGGACACCACGACGGCGACCACGGCAGCCACCACGGCAGCGACCACGGCAGCCACCACGACGACGGCATCGACAGGGCCGACGGAATCGACCACGACGACGGCGGCGACCGGAAGCACCGTGCGCGCCGGCGGCCGGTCGGACGCCCGGCCGGACGCCCGGCCGGACAACGAGTGAGAGGATGGGCGGCATGACCGTCAACGAGACACTGGGCGCCTGGAGCGATCTGTTCATGCTCCTGGCGGCCATGACCTACCTGGTGGCCTTCGTGGCCTTCGCCTGGGACCTCGCGTCCCACTCCAAGACCCTGCGCGGGGCCGAGGGCACCGGCGAGCGCGAGCTCGTGGGCGCCGCCGCGGGAGCCTCCGCGGCGGCCTCGGGGGACGCCGCCGAGCCCGCCGACTCCCGGGCGGGCCACGGCGCGGGCCACCGCGGGCGCGGCTACCGCACGAGCGCGCGCTCCGCCCTCGCCGGGCACGTGGCGGACGAGGAGATGCGCTACACCGGTGAGCGCCGTCCCGCCGCCCGCGTGGCCGTGGCCGTCATGGTCCTGGGCTTCGCCGTGCACACCGCCGCCGTGCTCAGCCGGGCCTTCGCGGCCGGACGGGTGCCGTGGGGCAACATGTACGAGTTCTGCACCACGGGCGCCCTGGTCGTCGCGGGCGTGTTCCTGCTGGCCCTGCTGGCCCGGGACCTGCGCTTCGTGGGCTCCCTGGTGGCCGGGCTCGTCGTGATCATGCTCTGCGCGGCCACCATCGGCTTCCCCACCCCGGTGGGGCCGCTGCAGCCCGCCCTGCAGTCCTGGTGGCTGGTGATCCACGTGTCCATCGCCGTGGCTGCCTCCGGGGTCTTCACCATCACGTTCGCGATGGCCGTCCTGCAGCTCCTGCAGGCCCGGCGGGAGCGGGCGATCCTGTCCGGCGACCGGCGCGGCATGGGCTTCCTGGCGATGGTCCCGTCCTCCCAGGCGCTCGAGAACCTGTCCTTCCGGCTCAACGCGGTGGGGTTCGCCTTCTGGACCTTCACCCTCGCCGCCGGCGCGATCTGGGCGGAGCAGGCCTGGGGCCGCTACTGGGGCTGGGACACCAAGGAGGTCTGGACCTTCGTGATCTGGGTGGTCTACGCCGCCTACATGCACGCCCGCGCCACCCGGGGCTGGACCGGCAACCGGTCGGCGTGGCTGTCGATCGTCGGCTACCTCTGCGTGCTCTTCAACTTCACCGTGGTCAACACGGTCTTCGCCGGCCTGCACTCCTACGCCGGGGTCTGACCCTCCGGCCGCCCGCGCCGGGCGACGACGAACGCCCCGCACTCCTCGGTGCGGGGCGTTCGTCGTGGTCGGGTCGCCGGTGGGCCGGTGAGCCGGTTCCACGGTGCGGGTCGGCCGCGCAGGTCGGCTGTGCGGTCGCGTCGTGTCATCGAGCCGTACGGCCGGGCCGTGCGACGAAGCCGTGCGGCGGCCGGTTCCCGGGGGAGCCGTGCGGCTCAGGCGTGCGGCGGCCGGTTCCCGGGGGAGCCGTCGGTGGGTCCGTCGCTGCGGCCGGCGGACGAGCCGCCGGAGGGCCCGTCGTCGGGGCGGTCGCCCGGACTGTCCTGCGGCCCGGTGCCGCCGGCCGCACCCGGACCGCCGTTGCGCCGCAGATCCTCCTCCCACCGCCGGAGCTTCTCGGCCTTCTCCTGCTGCCGGCGGCGCTCCTCGAGGTTGCGCAGGAACTGGGGGTCGTCGTCGGGCCCCCTGCCGCGCACGGCGCGCGACGACTCGGCGGTGCCCTTGGGACGCCCGAAGAACAACCACAGGAGGGCGCCGACGAGCGGCAGGAGGAGGATCACCGCGATCCAGCCGCCCTTGCGGAGACCGCGCATGTCGGTGCTGTCGGTCCGGGCGCACTCGATGAGGGAGTAGACGATCACGCCCACCGCCAAAGCGGCCGCGCCGATGATGAGGATGGCTCTGCCCATGCCGACAATCGTAGGGGAGTTGCCTGGATGCCAGCTCAGCGCCCCGGGAGACCTGTCAGGCGGTCCCGCTAGACTGGGCGCGTGAATTTCCTGAAGTACTCCCTGCTCCGGTTCGCGCTGCTCGTGCTGGCCTTCCTGCTCTGCATGTGGCTGGGCGTCGGGCTGGTCCTGTCCGGGGTCGCCGCGGTGGCGATCTCCTTCGCGGTCTCCTACCTGTTCTTCCCGCGCCTGCACGCCGCCGCGGGGGAGGAGGTCCACCGGTGGGTCGCGCGGGCGCCGAAGCCCCGCAACCGGGTGGCGCTCGAGGACCAGGAGGTCGAGGACGCCTACGTGGACCGGAGGCTGCGCGAGGACGGCCGCGAGGTCTGAGCCCCTGGCCGCTGATTCCTCAGCGGGGGCTCACCACCACTGCCGCAGCAGCACCGCCAGCAGGAAGAGCACGGCCCAGCCCACGTTGAGCACCCCGCACTGCCGGAGCACGGGGATGAGCTGGCGGCGGTCCCGCACCCGCAGCACCGTGGCCACGGGCGCCCACGCCAGCGGCAGGAGCAGCAGCACGAGCAGCATCCACGGGTTGTAGGGCACGAGGAACAGCACCAGTGCGAACGCCACGGCGATCTCCGCGGTGAACACCACCCGGCCCAGCGGGTCGCCCAGCCGCACGGCCAGGGTCCGCTTGCCGACCTCCCGGTCCCCGGGCAGGTCCCGGAGGTT
The DNA here is from genome assembly GCF_054784195.1 of Kocuria himachalensis. Classification (NCBI taxonomy): domain Bacteria; kingdom Bacillati; phylum Actinomycetota; class Actinomycetes; order Micrococcales; family Micrococcaceae; genus Kocuria; species Kocuria himachalensis. The sequence continues at coordinate 72,472 of NZ_BAAGPL010000019.1, read as the reverse complement.
GTTGGCCATCAGCAGGGCGGTGGCGATCAGGCCGGTGGACAGCGCCGCGACGAACGCCTCGAGGTTCAGGGTGCCGGCCTGGGTGAGCGTGGTGCCGAGCACGGCCACGAGCCCGAAGTAGACGAACACGAACACATCCCCGAGCCCGCGGTACCCGTACGGGCTGCGCCCGCCGGTGTAGCCCCACGCGGCGAGCACGGCCGAGAGGCCGACGGGGATGAACCACCACTGGCGGCTCAGCACCACCAGGACCGCGCCGGCCAGCGCGGCGAGACCGAAGCACAGCAGCGCCGCCGCCAGCACCCGCCCCGGCGCGGCCGCCCCGGAGCCCGTCAGCCGCAGGGGCCCCACGCGGTCGTCGTCGGTGCCCCGGATGCCGTCGGAGTAGTCGTTGGCGTAGTTCACGCCGATCTGCAGGAAGAGGGCCACCAGCAGCGCGAGCAGCGCGCGGACGGGGTCGAAGGAGTACAGGGCCTGGGCCGCGGCGGAGCCGGCCACCACGGGGGCGAGGGCCATCGGCAGCGTCCGGAGCCGGGCTCCCTCGATCCACTGGGCTGGCGTGGCCACGGGCTACCTCCGTCGAGAACGACCCGCGCGGGGTGCGGGGTGCGGGATGCGGGCCGCGGTGGGGGTCCGTGGCCGCGAACCATTGTGTCACGGTCCTGCCCCGGCTCCGGGCCGGGCGGGAGCCTCAACCGAGCAGGCGGCCCACGGCGGCGCGGTCCGGTTTCCCGGTGGGCAGCAGGGGCAGCTCGTCCGGCCAGGCCCAGCGCCGGGGCACCGCGGCGGCGCCGTGCCGGGCGCGCACCTGCTCCTCGAGCTCGGCGCGCAGCCGGCGGCGGTCCGTGCCGGGGGCGGCGACGACAGCGGCGCCGACCGCCTGCCCCCACTCGGCGTCCGGCACACCGAGCACCAGGGCCTGGCGCACCGCGGGGTGCTCCGTCAGGGCGGCGGTCACGAGCCCCGCGGCGACCTTGACCCCGCCGGTGTTCACGACGTCGTCGACCCGCCCGTGCACCGTGAGCACGCCGTCGGCGGAGAGCTCGCCGAGGTCGTCCGTGCGGTACCAGCGCGTCCCGGCGGTCTCCCGGAAGTGCCGTGCGGTCTGCTCCGGGTCCCCCGCGTAGCCGGCGGCGACGACGTCCCCGCCGAGCCAGATCCGGCCCGGCCCGGGCCCGCCGCGGCCACCGGGGCGCGGGGCGTCGTCGGCCGCCGCCACGTGCACGGTGACGCCGTCCAGGGGCACGCCGTCGTAGACACAGCCCCCGCAGGTCTCGGACATCCCGTAGGTGGAGACCACCCGGACGTCCGCCGCCCGGGCGGCCGCCAGCAGGCGCGACGGAGCGGCCGAGCCGCCGAGCAGGATCGCGGAGAAGCTCTTCAGCGCGGAGACCGCGTCCCCGTTGCGCACCCCGGACGCCGGCTCCAGGATCCGCTGCAGCTGGGTGGGCACGAGCGACGTGTAGCGCACGGGGTCCTCCAGCTCCTCGGCCGCCGCCGCGAAGGCCTCCGGGGTGAAGCGGGCCGCCGGGTCGAGGACCACGGGGTCCGTCCCGGCGTAGAGGGAGCGGACGAGCACCTGCACCCCCGCCACGTAGTGGACGGGCAGCGCGAGCAGCCACTGGCCCACCCCGCCGGTGCGCACCGCGGTGGCCATCGAGGACGCCGCGAGCGCGTCCCGGGTGAGGACCGTGCGCTTGGCCCGGCCGGTGGACCCGGACGTGCGCACGACGACGGCGGGGCCCTCCCGGCCCAGCGCGCGGGTCAGCGGGGACAGCAGCCGCAGGGGGTCGCCGGCCACGGGCCCGTCGAGGACCACGGCGTCGCCGGGGACGATCAGCTCGGCCATCACGGCCCTCCTCCTCGCGCCGCCGGACGGGTCGTGACCCGCAGCACTGGTCACGGCCCGGCGGCAGGCGGCCTAGAAGTAGTAGGGGAAGCCGGACCAGTCCGGGTCGCGCTTGCCCAGGAACGCGTCCCGGCCCTCGACGGCCTCGTCGGTCATGTACGCCATGCGGGTCGCCTCGCCCGCGAAGACCTGCTGGCCGACCATCCCGTCGTCGGGCAGGTTGAACGCGAACTTCAGCATCCGGATCGCCTGCGGCGACTGGGCGGCCACGTCCCGGGCGGCGTCGATCGCCGCGTTCTCCAGCTCCGCGTGCGGGACGACCTCGTTGACCGCCCCCATCTCGAGCATCCGCTGCGCGTCGTACTCCCGGGCGAGGAAGAAGATCTCCCGCGCCGCCTTCTGCCCCACCTGCCGGGCGAGCAGCGCGGAGCCGTAGCCGGCGTCGAAGGAGCCCACGGTGGCGTCCGTCTGCTTGAACCGCCCGTGCTCCCGGGACGCGATCGTGAGGTCGCAGACCACGTGCAGGGAGTGCCCGCCACCCGCGGCCCAGCCCGGGACGGCGGCGATGACCACCTTGGGCATGGTGCGGATCAGGCGCTGCACCTCGAGGATGTGCAACCGCCCGGCGCGGGCCGGGTCGATGCTCTCGGCGGTCTCGCCCTCGGCGTAGCGGTAGCCGTCGCGGCCGCGGATGCGCTGGTCCCCGCCGGAGCAGAAAGCCCAGCCGCCGTCCTTGGGGGAGGGGCCGTTGCCGGTGAGGACCACGGCGCCCACGTCGGAGCTCATCCGGGCGTGGTCGAGCGCGCGGTAGAGCTCGTCCACGGTGCCCGGGCGGAAGGCGTTGCGGACCTCCGGGCGGTGGAAGGCGATCCGTACCCACGGCAGGTCCCGCAGCACGGCGCCGTCGCCGTCCCGCTCCACGCCGCGGTGGTAGGTGAGGTCCCGGAGGTCCTCGAAGCCCTCGACCGTGCGCCACTGCGCCGGGTCGAAGAGCTCGGAGACCCGCTCGGGGAGGTGGCTGCTGGCGGGGGTCGGGGTCGCGTCGGTCACGGGTCCGAGTCTACGGGGACTTCTCCGTCGGTCTCGAGCAGGGCCCCCGGACCGTCTGCGACGGTGCCGTGGAGGGCGGCCGGGATCGGACCCGAGCCGCGGCCGCGCACGGGCGACCGCTGCCGGCGTCCCGACCGGTCCGCGCCCGCAGCGTCCGCCAGCAGCGCACGCACCTCGTCGGCGGACCCGCACGCCAGGGCCTGCCGTGCGAGGTCCTGCGCACCGGCCAGCGTCACGTCCCGCAGCCGTGCCTTGACGAGGGGCACCTGGGTGGGCAGCACGCTGAGCTCCTCGACGCCCAGCCCGGCGAGCACCACCGCCGCGGCCGGGTCACTGGCGAGGTTGCCGCACACCGCGACGTGCGTGCCCTCGGGCACCTCGGCGCACACCCGCGCCACCAGGTCGAGCACGGCGGGCTGCCGGGCGTCCGCCAGCGCGGAGACCGCGGTGTTGCCCCGTTCGGCGGCCATCGTGTACTGCGCGAGGTCGTTGGTGCCGATGCTCACGAAGTCGAGGCCCTGGGCCACGCGGCGGACGGCCAGGGCCGCGGCCGGGACCTCGATCATGACGCCGACCCTCATCCCCGCCGGACGGCCGCCGATCGCCGCGGAGGCCTCGTCGAGCCGCTCCAGCGCCCACGCCACCTCCTCGGCGGTGCTGACCATGGGGAACATGACGTGCACGGGGTGGTCCCGGGCCACCCGACAGATCGCGGTCAGCTGGTTGCGGAGCACCTCCGGTGCCCGCCGCATGAGCCGGAGCCCGCGCTCGCCGAGGAACGGGTTCGCCTCGTGGGGCGCCGGCAGGAAGGGCAGCGGCTTGTCGCCGCCGACGTCCCAGGTGCGGATGGTCACCGGCCGCCCGGCGAATGCCTCGGCGATCCCGGCGAACGCGGCCGCCTGCGCCTCGACCGACGGGGCGTCGTCCAGGTGGCCGAACAGGACCTCGGTGCGCAGCAGCCCGCACCCCTGCGCGCCGAACGCGACGGCCCGGCCGGCGTCGGCCGGCGTCGTGACGTTGGCGAGCACCGGCACCGGGTGGCCGTCCGCGGTCGCGCCCGGTTCGCGGGCGGTGGCCAGGACGCGCTCGGCCTCGACGGCCCGGGCGGCCGACAGCTCGCGGAGGGAGTGCCGGGTGCTCTCGTCGGGGTCGAGGACGAACCGCCGGGCCCGTGCGTCGAAGCCGACGACGGTGCCGGGTGCCACGGCGGCCGCGGCCGGCCCGGCGTCGTGGTACACCGGGATGCCGCGTGAGCGGGCGACGAGGACGCCGTGACCGGTGTCCCCGCCCGCCAGCGTGACGACGCCCGCGACCCGAAGCGGGTCCAGCGTCGCCGCCGTCGCGGCGTCGAGCTCCGGCACGACGAGGACCACGGGCGGACCCCCGGCCGGGACGGCGTCCTCGGGCGCGCCGGTTCCCGCCAGTGCGGCAAGCACCCGCTGCCGCACGCTGCGGACGTCCTCGGCGCGCGCCCGCAGGTAGGGATCGTCCATCGCCTCGAGCTCTCCGCCCAGCGCGGAGAGCCGGTCCTGCCACGCCGTGGGCGCGGGCGCGCCGGCGGCGATGCCGGCGGAGACGGCGCCGGTCAGCCCGGGGTCGACGAGCAGGGCCTCGTGGGCCTCGAGGACGGCGCCCATCGGGCCGGGGGCTCCGGCGGCGGAACGGCGCAGCGCGGCCAGCTCGGCGAGCGCGCGGGCGACCGCCGCGTCCGAGCGCCGCTGCTCCTCGGCGGGCTCGCCCGGCCGGTAGCCGGAGAGGTCGATCGCGCCGCCCCGCACGACCGCCGGGCCGAGGGCGACATCGACGCCCGACCCGGCGGCGGGCGAAGTGGGCACGACCGTCGGACCGGCTGACCCGGGGGCCGCAGGAGGCGCCGGCCCGGAGGGCCCGTCGCCCCAGGAGTCCGCGGCCAGCGCCCGCACCGCCTCGGTCAACGACTCGGCGCCGGGTCCGGACGCCTCGAAGCGCAGCCGGTCGCCCTGCCGGACGGCGAGCGTCACGAGCCCGGACAGGCTGCGGGCGTCGACCGGACCGCGGCCGGTGCGCAGGTTCGTGACCACGGCGGCCGCGTCGGCGGCCCGCACGAGCCCGACCAGCCGGGCGGCCGGGCGCGCGTGCAGGCCGTGCGGAGTGTCCACGGGCAGCTCGGCGACGACCTCGGGTGCCGCGGGCGGCGCCCTCGTGCCGGCCCCCGTCGGGTCCGTCGCCTCCCCCAGGTGATCCAGCTTGGCGGCCAGTCCGCGGCCGGCCTCCTCGAGCACCGCGTCCAGCGGCGCGCCGGTCGCGGCCGTCACCACGGCCGCGACCAGTCCCTCGACGAGCGGAGCGGGTGACAGGCGGACCCGCTCGGCGACGTCGGGCGGCACGAACTCCCGCGCCATCTCCGCGCTGAGCACGGCGCTGCCGAGGTCGAGGAGCACCAGCACGCCGTCCGGTGAGTCGACGGCGGTGATGGCATCGGCCACCGCGGCGGCGTCCGTGCCGAACCCGTCGCCGGCGCCCGCCGCCACGGCGATCGGCGGGCGCTCCACGACCATCTCGCAGGCCAGCTCGACGGCCGCCTCGGCCAGCGCGCGGCTGTGCGAGACGACGACGATGCCGATCACGGCAGGCTGTCGGCGGCGGACCGCAGCAGCAGCGCCGTGCTGGTGGCGCCCGGGTCCTGGTGTCCGGCGCTGCGCTCGCCCAGGTAGCTGGCCCGCCCCTTGCGGGCCACGAGCGGGATCGTCGCGGCGCAGCCCGCCTCCGCCGCGTCGGCCGCCGCGGACAGCGCGTCGGCGATGCCGGCGCCCCCGGCCACCGCCGCGTCGTACGCGTCGAGTGCCGGCACCAGGGCGTCCACCATCGTCTTGTCGCCCTGCTGGGCCTTGCCCCGGGCGACCACGCCCTCCAGCCCGGCCCGCATCGCCCCGCCCAGCGTGGCGGCGTCGACGGACTGCCCACCGGTCAGCCCACCGCCGACCCGCAGGAAGAACGTGCCGTACAGCGGGCCGCTGGCCCCGCCGACGGTGCTGACCAGGGTCATGCCGGCCTTCTTCAGCATCGCGCCGGCGTCGCCGGCGTCGCCCGCGTCCAGCGCGCCGACGACCGCCCGCATGCCACGGTCCATGTTGCTGCCGTGGTCGGCGTCGCCGATGGCGGAGTCGAGCTCCGTCAGCTCGGCGGCGTGGTCGTGGACGACCTCCGCGAACCTCCGCAGCCAGCGGTCGAGACCCTCGGCGGTGACCTCCGGCATCACATGCCCCAGCGCAGGCCGGGGGTGTTGACCGGCGCGTCCCACAGGCGGACGATCTCGTCGTCCGCGCGCAGCAGGGTCACGGAGCAGCCGGCCATGTCCAGGGAGGTGATGTAGTTGCCGACCAGGCTGCGGGCGACCGGGATGCCGGCCTTCTGCAGCAGCTGCTGCACCTCGGAGTACATGATGTACAGCTCGATCAGCGGCGTGCCGCCCATGCCGTTGAGGAACGCGATCACCGGGGCGCCGCCGGCCGCGGGCAGGTCGGCGAGGACCGGCTCGACGAGCATGGCCGCGACCTCCCGCGCGGGAGCGATCGGCCGCCGTTCGCGTCCGGGCTCGCCGTGGATGCCGATGCCGACCTCGATCTCGTTCTCGTCGAGCTCGAACGTCGGCCGGCCCGCGGCCGGGACCGTGCACGAGGTGAGCGCCATGCCCATGCTGCGCCCCTGCTCGTCGACCCGCCGCGCGATCTCGGCGACCTCGGAGAGCGGACGGCCCTCCTCGGCGGCCGCACCGGCGATCTTCTCCAGCAGCACGGTGACCCCCACGCCGCGACGTCCGGCGGTGTACAGGCTGTCCTGCACGGCGACGTCGTCGTCGGTGACGACCGAGACCACCTCGACATCGTTCTCGGCGGCGAGTTCGGCGGCCATCTCGAAGTTCATGACGTCGCCGGTGTAGTTCTTCACGATGTGCAGGACGCCGGCGCCGCCGTCGACGCCGAGGGTCGCGGCGAGCATCTGGTCCGGCACCGGGGAGGTGAACACCTCGCCGGCGCAGGCCGCGTCCAGCATGCCGGGGCCCACGAACCCACCGTGCATCGGCTCGTGTCCGGAGCCGCCGCCGGACACCAGGCCCACCTTGCCGCGCCGGGGCGCGTCGGCGCGGAAGACGACGCGGTGGGAGTGGTCCACGCGCAGACGGTCCCCGTGCGCCGCCTGCATGCCGAGCAGGGCCTCCCGGACGACGTCGGCCGGGTCGTTGATGAGCTTCTTCATGTGCCCTATCCGATCACTCCGCCGGTGGTCGTGACAACAGTTCCGGACGACTGTGGGGCATTGAGTCCTCGGCGCGCGACGAGAGCACCGTCCCACGGCCGGCCGGCCCCGCGCCCCGGCCCCCGGGACGGCTCCCCGGACGCCGCGCTGACCCCCGCAGTGCCGTCCTCCGGCGGCCGAGACCCTAAGCTCGGAGGATGGCTGACTTCCGGACGAGCACCCTGCACACCACCGCTGTCGGGGACGACGGCGACCGCGTCGTCTTCCTGCACGGCCTGTTCGGCCGGGGCAAGAACTTCACCCGGATCGCCAAGGACCTTCAGCCCGACTTCCGGAGCCTGCTGGTGGACCTGCCCAACCACGGCCGGTCCGAGTGGACGGACCGGGTGGACTACGAGCAGATGGCGGACTCCGTGGCCGAGACCCTGCGGGACGACTTCGCCTCGGAGGGACCGGTCGCCGTCGTCGGGCACTCCCTCGGCGGCAAGGTGGCCATGGTGCTGGCGCTGCGACACCCGGTTCTCGTCTCCCGGCTCGTCGTGGTGGACATCGCCCCCGCCCGGGCCGGGGGCGGCGAGGGCGAGTTCGCGCACCTGCTGGACAGCCTCGCGGCCGTGGACCTGACGGCCGTCGAGCGCCGCTCCGACGCTGACGAGGCCCTCAAGGAACCCATCCCGTGGGACACCACCCGAAGCTTCCTGCTGCAGAACTTGCGCAGGGGCAGGGAGGGCCTCTCCTGGGAGCCGAACCTCGAGCTGCTGCGGTCGAGCCTGGACACCATCGGCGGCTTCCCCGACACCGGGGACGCCGTCTACGAGGGGCCGGTGCTCTGGGTCGCCGGCGGGCGCTCGGACTACGTCCGCGACGAGCACGCACCGGCCATGCGCGGCCTGTTCCCCCGCACGCACCGGGTGACGATCCGCGAGGCCGGCCACTGGGTCCACTCGCAGGAGCCGGAGAAGTTCGCCGAGGTGCTGCGCGGGTTCCTGGCGCGCACCGGGCGCTGACCGCCCTCCCCGCGCGGGCCATGGCCGTTCCGGGGTGTGGCCGTCGCGCGCGGCGGCCGCCGGACCACCAGGAGCGGGCCCCGGACGGCGGTGGGAGACTGGAGACCATGAGTTCCGTCCCCTTCGACCTCGCCCGGATCGGCGCCGGCCTGCCGGTCGCCGGGGTGCTCGGCGAGCTCCGCGCGGCGCTGGCCGGCGGCGTCGCCGTGGTGCAGGCCCCGCCCGGCAACGGAAAGACCACCCTGGTGCCCCCGCTCGTCGCCGACCTGCTGCACGAGCGCACCCCGGACCCCGGGCCCGGCCGGGTGGTCGTCACCCAGCCCCGCCGGGTCGCCGCGCGCTCGGCCGCCCGCCGGCTGGCGCACCTGACCGGGACCCGCGTGGGGGAGCTCGTGGGCCACACGGTGCGCGGCGACCGGCGCACCGGGGCCCGCACGCTCGTCGAGTTCGTCACCCCCGGCGTGCTCCTGCGCCGGCTGCTGCAGGACCCCGGCCTGCCCGGCGTGGGCGCCGTGGTCCTCGACGAGGTCCACGAGCGCGGTCTCGAGTCCGACCTGCTCGTCGGCATGCTGGCCGAGGTCCGGCAGCTGCGCGAGGACCTGGTGCTCGTCGCGATGTCCGCGACCCTCGACGCCCCGCGCTTCGCCGGCCTGCTGGGCGAGGGCGCCCCGGCCCCGGTGGTCGACTGCCCGGCGGCCCTGCACCCGCTCACGGTCCGGTGGGCCCCGGCCCCCGGCCGGCGCACCGACGACCGGGGGGTCACCCACCCGTTCCTCGACCACGTCGCCCGGACCGCGGCCGACGCGCACGCGCAGGCCCTGGCCCGGGACGGCTCCACGGACGCGCTCGTGTTCGTCCCCGGGGCGTGGGAGGTCGCCCAGGTCACCCGGCGGCTGCGGGAGACCTGCCGCGGGACCGAGGTGCTCGAGCTGCACGGCCGGGTCGGGGCCGCCGAGCAGGACCGGGCGACCTCGGGACGCCGGCCGGGGGACCCGCCGCGCGTGGTCGTCTCCACGTCCCTGGCCGAGTCCTCCCTGACGGTGCCGGGCGTGCGCCTCGTGGTCGACTCCGGGCTCTCCCGCGAGCCCCGGCGCGACGCCGGCCGCGGCATGACGGGCCTCGTCACCGTCGCGGCCTCCCGGGCCTCGGCCGAGCAGCGGGCGGGCCGCGCCGCCCGGCTCGGGCCCGGGGAGGTGGTGCGCTGCTACGACGAACGTACCTGGGCGGCGATGCCTCCCCACCTGACGCCCGAGCTCGCGGCCGCCGACCTCACGGGCGCCGCCCTGCTGCTCGCCTGCTGGGGCGCCCCCGGTGGACGGGGCCTGCCCCTGCCGGACCCGCTGCCCGCACCGGCTCTGGCCGACGCCGTCGCCGTCCTGCACGGGCTCGGCGCGCTCGACGACGACGGCCGGGCCACCGCCACCGGCCGGCTGCTGGCGGCGGTGCCCGTGGACCCGCGCCTGGCCCGCGGCCTGCTCGACGGCGCCCGCACCGTCGGCGCCCGGCCGGCGGCCGAGGTCGTCGCGATGGTCTCCGACGACCACCGCCCGCCCGGCGGGGACCTGTCCCGCCTGCTCGCCGAGCTACGCTCCGGGCGGGTCCCGGACGCCCGCCGCTGGGCCGACGAGGCCCGTCGCCTCGAGCGGATCGCCACGGACCCGCCGGCCGCCGGAGCGCTCGGGCAGCCCGTGCCGCCGGCGGCCGGGGACGTCCCCGCCGAGCTCGTGACCGGTGCCGTCGTGGCCCTGGCCCTGCCGGAGCGGGTCGCCCGGAAGGTGGGGGACACGTACCTGCTCGCCTCCGGGACCCGCGCGGGCCTGACTCCCGGGAGCGGCCTCGCGGGCCACGAGTGGCTCGCCGTCGCCGATGTCACCCGGGCGTCCGGGCAGGCCGCCGCCGGGACCGGTGCGCTCGTGCGCGCCGCGGCGGCGCTCGACCGCCCTCTCGCCGAGCGCTGCGCCGAGCACCTGCTCACCGACGAGGTCCGCACCCGGTTCGAGAACGGGCGGGCGAGCGCCCGCCGGGTCCGCGCGCTCGGGGCGATCGAGCTGTCCTCGACCCCCGTGCGGCCCGCCCCGGAGGCCGCCCGGGAGGCCGTGCGCGCCGCCCTGGCCGAGCAGGGCCTCGGCCTGCTCGGCTGGTCGGACGGCGCCGACCGGCTCCGGCGCCGGCTCGCGCTGCTCCACCACCGGCTCGGGGACCCATGGCCCGACGTGGCCGACGCCGCCCTGCTCGACCGTCTCGACGAGTGGCTCGCGCCCGAGCTCGGCGCCCTCGCCGGCGGTGCCCGGGTCGATCTCGCCGCGCCCCTGCGGCGGCTGCTCCCGTGGCCGGAGGCCGCCCGCCTCGACGAGCTCGCCCCCGATCGGCTGGCCGTGGCCAGCGGCTCCCGGGCCCGGATCGACTACCCGGCCGCCGACGACCCCGCCGGCCGGCCCGTGGTCAGCGTCAAGCTGCAGGAGTGCTTCGGGTGGGCGGCGTCCCCGACGGTCGCCGCCGGCCGGGTCCCGGTCCTCTTCCACCTGCTCTCCCCGGCGGGGCGGCCGCTGGCCGTGACCGACGACCTCGCCTCGTTCTGGTCCGGCCCCTACGCCCAGGTGCGCGCCGAGATGCGCGGCCGCTACCCGAAGCACCCCTGGCCGGAGGACCCCTGGACGGCGCCGGCGACCGCCCGCACCGCGCGCCGCTCCTGAGCCCGGTCCCCGAGCCCGGCGTCCGGTCCGTCCCTGAACACCCCCCCGGGCCTCGTGACGGGACCCGTGACGGGGCCTCGTCAAGCCGTCCTGTCACCGGGCCCCGTGCCTGCGGGGGTGGGTGGCGTCCTCCTGTGATCTGGGTTACGGTGGAGCCACCGCACTTGCCGAGCGCGTTGATCCAGCGCGCACGGACCGGCTCGCCCACCTCGCGATCCCCGGCCCGAGGCACGCACCGGCCGGACCCCCGCGACGCGATCGTTCCCGCGGGCCCGGCACCGGTCACGGTTCCGCCGGGCAGCACCTGCCCTCCCCGCACAGGTGCCCCGGCACATCTGTCACACCGCAGCTCGCTGCACCTCACGGAGAACGGGTACGCCCTCATGACTGCCACCTCGATCGAGACCTCGACGACGCCCCCGACCACCTCGTCCCTGCCGCTGGTTCCCCAGGCCGCCGCTCCCGCGGTCGGCCCGGAGCTCGCCCGCTCCTGGCTGCTCGTCAACGGCGCCCAGGCCGAGCGGTTCGCGGCGGCCCGGGCGAGCGCGGCCGACGTCGTCGTCCTGGACATCGAGGACTCCGTGGCGCCCAAGGACAAGGAACGGGCCCGCCGCAACGTCATCAGCTGGCTGGACGCCCAGGACGAGCACGGCGAGCAGCACCACGCGTGGGTGCGGGTCAACGGCTTCGGCACCCAGTGGTGGGAGGAGGACCTCCGGGCCCTCGCCGGCGTCCGCGGCCTCGACGGCGTCATGCTGGCCATGGTCGAGTCCCCGGAGCACGTCACCCGCACCGCGGAGCTGCTCAAGGACACGAGGATCGTCGCGCTCGTCGAGACGGCCCGCGGCGTGCAGCACCTGCAGGCCATCGCCGGCGCCCGCTCCACGTACCGCCTCGGCTTCGGCCTGGGCGACTTCCGGCGCGACACGGGCTTCGGCGAGAACCCCATGACGCTGGCCTACACGCGCTCGCAGTTCACCATCGCCTCCCGGGCGGCCAACCTCCCCGGCCCCATCGACGGGCCCGCCGTCGGTGCGCTCGGCCCGAAGCTCGCCGAGGCCACGTCCGTGACCCTCGAGTTCGGCATGACGGGCAAGCTGTGCCTGATGCCGGAGCAGACCGCCACGGTCAACGAGGGCCTGAGCCCGTCCCTGTCCGAGCTGTCCTGGGCCACCGAGTTCCTCCAGGAGTTCGACGCCGACGGCGGGGAGATCCGCAACGGCTCCGACCTGCCGCGCCTCGCCCGCGCCAAGAAGATCCTGGGCCTGGCCGGCGCCTTCGGCCTGAGCATCCCCGAGGGCTACGACGTCCACTTCGAGGCGCCGACCGACACGTACCACTGCTGATCCGGTGGTGAGGGGCCGGCACCCGGCCCCGCCCCCGCGCGGGAGCGCACCCCCTCCCGGCGCGGCCGACGGACCGGTGGGTGCCGTGCAGACACGGCGCCCACCGGTCCTTCCGTCTCCGGATCCCTCCGCCGGCCTGGGCGGGGCGGGGCTGCCGGACTAGATTCGACACCGTGCAGACTCACCGCCCCGCCCCGCAGCCCGCCGCGTCCCGGCCCCTCCGCCGGTGGCCGAGGACGGCCGTCCCGATCGCCCTCTCCGCAGCCCTCCTCGCCACCGGCTGCTCGGTGCTCGCGCCCGACGACGGACGCGAGACCGCCGAGCGGGTCGCCGCCGCCCTGAGCGCGGGCAGCGCCGAGGAACTGGGTTTCGGCGACGTCGAGGGCCCCTCCGCCCAGGAGCAGTACGAGCGGATCACCGCGCGGCTCGGGGAGGCCGCCCCGGCCGTCGAGGTCTCCGCGGTCGAGGACACCGGGGAGGAGGGACGGCACGAGGCCACCCTGTCCTGGTCCTGGGACCTCCCGGGCGTCGATCAGGACTGGGCGTACGACTCGAGCCTTCCGCTGGTCCGCTCGGGAAGCGGGGAGTGGGTCCCCGAGTGGTCGGCGGGCGTGGTGCAGCCGGGCCTGGAGGAGGGCGAGGCCCTCCGCGCCCGGACCGTGGCCGCGGACCGCGGCGACATCCTCGGCGCGGACGGCGAGGTCCTGGTGACGGAGCGCCCGGTCCGCCGGGTCGGGATCGACCGGTCGCAGCTCGACGGGGCGGACCCGGGCGCGGCGGCCCGCCGGCTCGCCGCGGCCGTGGACATCGACGCCGACGCCTACGCCGAGTCCGTCGAGCAGGCCGGGCCCGAGGCGTTCGTCGAGGCCGTCCCGCTGCGGCTGGAGGACTTCCGGGAGCTGGACGCGCAGGAGATGGAGGCGGTCCCGGGCCTGCTCGTGGTCGAGGACGAGCTGCCGCTGGCACCCTCCCGCGGTTTCGCCGCCGACCTGCTGGGCGGGGTGGCCGAGGCGACCGCCGAGGACCTGCAGGCCTCCGGCGGGGAGCTGGCGGCCGGTGCGCTGGTCGGCCGCGGGGGCGTCCAGGAGCGCTTCGACGAGCGGCTGCGCGGCGCCCCCGGCGTGGTCGTCGAAGAGGTCGTGCCGGGCGACGACGGCGTGCGGCCGTCCACCGGCGAGCCGCTGTTCGAGGTCCCGGCGGAGGCCGGCGAACCGGTCACGGTGAGCCTGGACCGCGGACTCCAGGCCACCGCCGAGGAGCTGCTGGCCGGGATCGAGTCCCCGTCCGCCGTCGTGGCGATCCGCCCCTCCACGGGCGAGCTCGTCGCCTCGGCCAACGGGCCGGGCTCCGAGGGGTACTCCACCGCGCTGCTGGGCCGGTACGCGCCCGGCTCCACCTTCAAGGTCGTCACCGCCCTGGGGATGCTCCGGGAGGGCGACACCCCCGGGACGGTCGTGCAGTGCCCGCCGTCCACGACCGCGGCGGGCGTGCGGATCGACAACGTCGAGTCCTATCCGGCCGAGTTCACCGGGTCGATCACCCTCACCGAGGCCCTCGCCCACTCCTGCAACACCACCTTCGTGGACCAGCACGACCGGATCGACCAGGCGGAGCTGGCCGGGGCCGCGGCCGCGCTCGGGCTCGGGGTGCCCACGGAGCTGCCGGTGCCCGCGTTCTGGGGCGAGGTCCCGCAGGAGGAGCCGCCGGCCCAGCACGCCGCCGCGATGTTCGGGCAGGGCCGCACGCTCGTGTCCCCGCTGAGCATGGCCAGGCTCACCGCCTCGGTCGCCGCCGGAGAGCTCGTCACCCCCCGCCTCGTCAGCACCGAGGGCCTGCCCGAGGACGGGGCCACGGCCGGGCCCGGCCCGGAGGAGCCCCTGACCGCCGAGGAGGCGGAGCAGCTGCGCACCATGATGCGGGCCGTCGTCTCCTCCGGGCACCTGGGCGTGCTGCAGGAGCTCGAGCCGGACACCGCGATCGGCAAGACCGGCACCGCCGAGTTCGGCGACGAGGACCCGCCCCGGACCCACTCGTGGGTGATCGCCGAGCACGAGGACCTCGCCGTGGCCGTCTTCGTCGAGGACGGCGACCTGGGCTCGGTCACCGGGGGACCCCTCATGCGGGACTTCCTGGCGGCGGCCTCCGCGTCCCGCGCCGGCTGAGGCGCGCCGCGGACACGGTGTCCCAGGCCCTTCCCCGCCCCGCGCCGCTGGCCCAGGATGGAGACGTACCGTCCGCCGCCGCGGACCGCCGAACCCGTCAGGAGCTCCCCGTGCCCGAGACCGTGCTCACCACTCCCACGAGGACCAAGATCGGCGTGGTCGGCGCCGGCTCCGTCGGCTCGTCCCTGGCCTACGCGGCCCTCATCAAGGGCGTCGCGCAGGAGGTGGCCCTCTACGACCTCGCGGGCGACCGGGTCCGCGCCGAGGGCCTGGACCTGGCCCACGGGGCCATGTTCACCCCCAGCTCCCGCGTCACCGGCTCCGACGACGTCGCCGTGCTGGCCGGCTCGGACATCGTCTTCGTGACCGCCGGGGCCAAGCAGCGGCCCGGACAGACCCGGATGGAGCTGGCGGGCGCCAACGCCGCGATCCTCGAGCAGCTGATGCCGCGCCTGGTGGAGCAGGCGCCCGAGGCCGTGTACGTCCTCGTGACCAATCCGTGCGACGTGCTCACGGTCATCGCGCAGAAGCTCACCGGCCTGCCCCCGGAGCGGGTGATGTCCTCCGGGACCGTGCTGGACACGTCACGGCTGCGGTGGCTGCTGGCGGAGGAGGGCGGGGTGTCCACCACGAGCGTGCACGCCACGATCGTCGGCGAGCACGGGGACACCGAGTTCCCCCTGTGGTCGAACGCGAACATCGGGCAGATCCCGCTGCGGGACTGGACGGTGGAGGGACGCCGGCCCTTCACCGACGAGCGGCTGGACGAGATCACGCACCGGACGATCAACGCGGCGTACACGGTGATCCAGGGCAAGGGCGCCACCAACTACGCGATCGGCCTGGCCGGGGCGCGCGTGGCCGAGGCGGTGCTGCGGGACGAGCACGCCGTGCTGCCGGTCTCCACGGTCCTCGAGGACTACCGGGGGATCAGCGGGGTCGCCCTGTCCGTGCCGTCGGTCGTCGCGCGGCGGGGCGTCGTCGAGCGCCTGGTCGTGCCCATGGACGAGCAGGAGCTGGCCATGCTGCACCGCTCGGCCGAGGCGATCCGGGCCACCCTGGCCTCGATCGGGTACTGACCGCCGAGCAGGCGCCGGCCCGCGAGGAGTGAGCGGTCCGTGAACGGCGACGGGGCCCGAACCGGTGTGCGGAACGGGCCCCGGTGCTGCGGCGCGACAGGTCAGCGGGCGGCCATCTCGTCCTGCGCCGCGTGGGTGAGGCGCACGGCGTCGTCGAACTCGCGCTCGACGTCCTCGTCGCGCCGGTAGGTGGCCTGCGAGACCAGCACGGCGGACACGAGGCTCACGATGAAGCCCGGGATGATCTCGTAGAGGTCGGCCCACGGGGTCACGGTCCACACGAACACGGTGACCGCGCCCAGGACCATGCCCGTGATCGCGCCCAGGTCGGTCAGCCTGCGCCAGAACAGGGACAGGATCACGATCGGGCCGAACGAGGCGCCGAAGCCGGCCCACGCGAAGGCCACGAGACCGAGGATCGTGTTGTTCTGCTCCCAGGCCAGGAACACCGCCACGAGGGCGACGGCGGCCACGCCCGCGCGGCCCATCCACACCTGCTTGCGCTCGGACGGGGACTGCTTGACGGTCAGCTTGTACAGGTCCTCCACCAGGGCGGAGGAGGAGACGATGAGCTGGGAGGAGACCGTGGACATGATCGCCGCGAGCACGGCCGCCAGGACGAAGCCGGCGACGAGGGGGTGGAAGAAGAGCTGCGCGAGGTCCAGGAACACGGACTCGGGGTCGGTCGGGCTCTCGTCCGGGCGGTTGCCGTAGTAGGCGACGCCGACCAGGGCGGTGGCGATCGCCCCGATGACGCTGAGCACCATCCAGGCCATCCCGATCCGGCGGCCGGTCTTGGCGTCGGAGGGGGAGCGCATGGCCATGAAGCGGACGATGATGTGGGGCTGGCCGAAGTAGCCGAGGCCCCACGCCAGGGCGGAGATGACACCGATGGCCGTGGCCCCGGACACCATGGAGAGGGCGTCGGGCTGGACGGCGCGGATGCTCTCGGCCATCTGCCCGAAGCCGCCGACGTTGATGATCCCGACGACCGGGACCATGACCAGGGCGACGAACATGAGCAGACCCTGGGCCACATCGGTGTAGGTCGCGCCCAGGAAGCCGCCGAAGAGGGTGTAGGCGATGGTCACGCCGACGACCAGGAGCAGGCCGGCGTGGTACGTCGAGCCGAAGGACGACTGGAAGAACAGCCCGCCGGCGACCATGCCGGAGGAGACGTAGAACGTGAAGAACACCAGGATGATCAGCCCCGAGGCGATGCGCAGCAGCCGGGTCCCGCCCTTGAGCCGGTTGTCCAGGAAGGACGGGATGGTGATCGAGTTGTGCGAGACCTCGGTGTAGGAGCGCAGCCGGGGCGCGATGAACTTCCAGTTGACCCACGCGCCGATGACCAGCCCGAAGGCGATCCACGCCTC
The DNA here is from genome assembly GCF_054784195.1 of Kocuria himachalensis. Classification (NCBI taxonomy): domain Bacteria; kingdom Bacillati; phylum Actinomycetota; class Actinomycetes; order Micrococcales; family Micrococcaceae; genus Kocuria; species Kocuria himachalensis. The sequence continues at coordinate 55,674 of NZ_BAAGPL010000019.1, read as the reverse complement.
GACCAGACCGGAGAGGAACACCGCGCCGGGCAGGCCGAGGAGCAGCCAGCCGGACATGTCGGAGGCCCCGGCGCTGAGCGCGGCGACGCCCGGCTTGAGGTTGCGCCCGCCGAGCATGTAGTCGTCGAGGTTCTTCGTCCTGCTGTTGGCGTAGAGGCCGATCGCTATCATGGCGGCGAAGTAGATGACGATCGCGAACGTCTGGGGCAGCTGGTCGGGCATGGATTCCTTTCCGCCCGGCGCCGGCCGGGTGGAGCGCAGCGTCCAGGAGGGTGGGTGGGACAAAGGACCCACAGGACCTTACGCGCGCTCCCGGGCAGTGGCCAGCCACGACGGGTGCAGGGAGCCCGGACCGGCGGCCCGCGGGGCCGGCTCAGGCGTCGTCGTGCGCCTGCAGGAACTCGTAGACCTCGCGCTCGTCGACACCGGGGAAGGCGCCCTCCGGCAGGGCCGCGAGCACGTGCGAGTGCGCCCGGGTGTTGGGCCAGGCGTGGCCCGCCCACACCCGGCTGAGCTCCTCGGGCGGGCGCCGGCAGCACGAGGGGTCCGGGCACGTCGACACGGTGCGGTGCGGGGTGTCGCGGCCGCGGAACCAGCGGGCGTCGGTGAATGCGACGCCCACGCCGATCGAGAACACGCCCTGGCTCGAGAGCTCCGTGCGCGTGGAGCACCAGTACGTGCCGGAGGGCGTGTCGGTGTACTGGGCGAACGCCGTGAACTGGTTGGGCTGGTCGAAGACGGTGCGCCCGGACCACTTGCGGCAGGAGATCTGGCCCTCGATCGCCCCGGTGTGGTCCGTGGGGAACGCCAGGCCGTTGTTCTCGTAGGCCTTGTGGATCACCCCGGACGAGTGCACCTTGTGGAAGTGGGTGCGGATGCCCAGGTGCCGGGTCGCGAGGTTCGTGAAGCGGTGGCCCGCCGTCTCGTGGGAGACGGCGAAGCGGTCCTTGAGGTCCTCCAGGAACAGGTCCCGGTTCCGCTTCGCCTCGAGCAGGAACGGGACGGTCTTGTCCTCCGGCAGCATCACCGCCGCGGCGAAGTAGTTGGTCTGCACCCGCTGGGCGAGGAACTCGGCGTAGTCCTTGGGCGGCTCGTGGCCCAGCACCTGGTGCCCCACGGCCTGGAGCAGCACCGCGCGGGGGTCGTGGTCCGCCCGCGGGCTCTGCACCAGGTAGATCCGCCGGTTGAGCAGGTCGGTCACCGAGCGGGTCGAGTGCGGGAGGTCGGTGACGTGGTGGATGCTGTAGCCGAGCTTGCCCACCATCTCCGAGATCACGGAGTTGGACACGGGGCCCGAGGAGTAGCCGCCCAGCGTCAGCAGCTCCTTGGCGGCCTGCTCCAGGTCCGGGAAGTAGTTGTCCTGCTCCCGCATGAGCCGGCGCAGCTGCACGTTGGCCCGGCGGGCCTCCTCCGGGGTGGCCGAGTTCTTCTCGAGGGCCTCGGCCAGCCGCTCCTGCAGGGCCACGAGCGCCTCGAGCACCTCGGTGGACAGGGCGGAGCTGACCCGGACGGTCGGCAGCCCCAGCTGCTCGTAGAACGGGGAGCGCTGGGCGCGCTCGAGCTGGATCTCGAGCGCCTCGCGCCGGGTGCCGGGCTCGGCCCCGAGCAGGGCGTCCACGCTCGTGCCCAGCACCTCGGCGAGGCGCCGCAACAGGCTGAGCCGGGGCTCGCGCCGCCCGTTCTCGATCACGGACAGCTGCGACGTGGCCGTGCCGGCCCGGTCGGCGAGCTCGGCGAGGGTCAGCCCCCGGTCCTTGCGCAGGGACCGGATGCGCCGGCCGAGACCGATGAGATCGGTGCTGCCGGCGGGCTCGGTCGACGTCGGTCCCTCGGTGCCCCAGGCATTGGTCGTCATTTCTTCACCATATGCGAAGAACATCGAAAATTCACCCAGAAATGTGGGTTCACCCGGTCTGAACTGGGGCAAAGTGGGATGTGTCACCACGGAGGAGTGAACTTCCCGGTGACCCCGCAGCCGAAGCACCCGTTCTCGGACAACTCAACGAGGAGCCGACATGTCCTACCCCAACGCCCCCAAGACCGCCGACGAGATCCGCCACGAGTGGGACGCCGATCCCCGCTGGGCGAACATCACCCGCGAGTACACGGCGGAGGAGGTCGTCCGCCTGCGCGGGTCGGTGCAGGAGGAGATGACCCTGGCCCGACGCGGCGCGGAGCAGCTGTGGGAGAAGCTCCACACCGAGGACTTCGTCAACTCCCTGGGCGCCCTGACCGGCAACCAGGCGGTCCAGCAGGTGAAGGCCGGTCTCAAGGCCATCTACCTGTCCGGCTGGCAGGTCGCCGGCGACGCGAACCTCGCGGGCCAGACCTACCCCGACCAGTCGATCTACCCCGCGAACTCCGTCCCCGCGGTCGTGCGGCGGATCAACAACGCCCTCATGCGCGCCGACCAGATCGAGCACTCCGAGGGCATCAGGACCGTGGACGACTGGCTGGTCCCGATCGTGGCCGACGCCGAGGCCGGCTTCGGCGGCTCGCTCAACGCCTACGAGCTCATGAAGTCCATGATCGCGTCCGGCGCGGCCGGCGTGCACTGGGAGGACCAGCTGGCGTCCGAGAAGAAGTGCGGCCACCTGGGCGGCAAGGTGCTCATCCCCACCCAGCAGCACGTCCGCACCCTCAGCGCGGCCCGGCTCGCGGCCGACGTCGCCGACGTCCCCTCGCTGATCATCGCCCGCACCGACGCGGAGGCGGCCACCCTGATCACCTCCGACGTCGACGACCGCGACAAGCCGTTCGTCACCGGCGAACGCACCGCGGAGGGGTACTACAAGGTCCGCAACGGCCTCGAGGCCTGCATCGCCCGCGGCAACGCGTACGCCCCGTACGCCGACCTGCTGTGGATGGAGACCGGCACCCCGGACCTCGAGCTGGCCAAGAAGTTCGCCGAGGGCATCCACGCGGAGCACCCCGACCAGATGCTCGCCTACAACTGCTCGCCGTCCTTCAACTGGAAGAAGCACCTGGACGACGACACGATCGCCAAGTTCCAGCGGGAGCTGGGCGCGATGGGCTTCAAGTTCCAGTTCATCACCCTGGCCGGCTTCCACGCCCTGAACTACTCGATGTTCGACCTGGCCCACGGCTACGCCCGCAACCAGATGACGGCCTACGTGGAGCTGCAGGAGCGGGAGTTCGCGGCCGAGGAGCGCGGCTACACCGCCACCCGGCACCAGCGCGAGGTCGGCACGGGCTACTTCGACCTGGTCTCCACCGTCCTCAACCCGGAGTCCTCCACCACGGCGCTGGCCGGGTCCACGGAGACCGCCCAGTTCTGAGCCGGACGGCCGCGACCGGCCGGGGGCCCGAGAGGGTCCCCGGCCGCGCCGCATCCGACGACGACCCGCTCCGGCCCGCTCCGGAGCCGCTCCACCCGATCTCCCAGGACACTCTTCAGGCGAGGAACCAGCCATGATGACCATGACCAGCAACCCCGTGACGATCAACGGCGTGACCCTCACCGGTCACCACGTGCCCCGGCAGAACAGTGTGCTCACCCCGGACGCGCTCGGCTTCCTGGCAGCCCTGCACCGCGAGTTCGAGCCCCGCCGGCGGGAGCTGCTGGCCGCCCGCGAGGAACGGCGCAAGGCGATCGCCCGCGGCACCGACCCCACCTTCCTGCCGGAGACGCGGAAGATCCGCGAGGACGACTCCTGGCGCGTGCCGCCGCCCCCGCCCGGGCTCGAGGACCGCCGCGTGGAGATCACCGGCCCCACCGAGCGGAAGATGACCATCAACGCGCTCAACTCCGGGGCGAAGGTGTGGCTCGCGGACATGGAGGACGCGAACACCCCGCACTGGACGAACGTGGTCACCAACCAGCTCAACCTGATCGACGCGCTCGAGGGGACCATCGAGTTCACCAACCCGGACGGCAAGAAGTACGCACTGAAGAACAAGGACGCCCGGGCCAACCCGACCATCGTGGTGCGCCCCCGGGGGTGGCACTTCGAGGAGAAGCACCTGTCCGTGCGGGACGAGCCCATCGCGGGCGCCATCGTGGACTTCGGCCTCTACTTCTTCCACAACGCGCGCCGGCTCAAGAAGCTCGGCCTGGGCCCCTACTTCTACCTGCCCAAGACCGAGTCCCACCAGGAGGCGCGGCTGTGGCACGACATCTTCAGCCGCGCGGAGTCCCTGCTCGGGGCGGACCGCGGCACCATCCGCGCCACGGTGCTGATCGAGACGATCACCGCGGCCTTCGAGATGGAGGAGATCCTGTACGAGCTCGGGGAGCACGCCGCGGGACTCAACGCGGGGCGCTGGGACTACATCTTCTCGATCATCAAGAACTTCCGGACCCGCGGGCCCCGCTTCATCCTCCCGGACCGCAACGCCGTGACCATGACGCAGCCGTTCATGCGGGCCTACACCGAACAGCTCGTGCGGGCCTGCCACCGCCGCGGGGCGATGGCCATCGGCGGGATGGCCGCGTTCATCCCCTCCCGCCGGGACGAGGAGGTCAACCGCACCGCCTTCGAGAAGGTCCGCGCGGACAAGACCCGCGAGGCCGACGACGGCTTCGACGGGTCCTGGGTGGCCCACCCCGACCTGGTCCCCGTGTGCCGCGAGATCTTCGACGCGGTGCTCGGCGACCGGCCGAACCAGCTGGACCGGCTCCGCGAGGACGTGGTGCCCGACGACAAGGCGCTCATCGACATCGCCTCCGCGACGGGCAAGATCACCGAGGCGGGGATCCGCGGCAACATCGAGGTGGGGATCCGCTACATCGAGGCGTGGCTGCGCGGCAACGGCGCGGTGGGCATCCACAACCTGATGGAGGACGCCGCGACCGCGGAGATCTCCCGGTCCCAGATCTGGCAGTGGGTGAACAGCCGCGCCATCACGGACGAGGGCGAGGAGATCACCCGGGACTGGGCGCAGGAGCTGCTGGAGGAGGAGTTCGCGAAGATCGAGCGCACCGAGGGCGACCGCTTCGACGACGCCCGCTCCATCTTCGAGGAGGTGGCCCTGGGCGACGACTACCCCGCGTTCCTGACCACCCCCGCCTACGAGCGGTTCCTGGCCGAGCCCGAGGACCCGCACACCCCCGAGGAGGCCGGGACCTCCGCGCCCTCGCGCGCCTGAGCGGCCCACCGGGCCGGGTCCACGACCCAGGGCTCCCGGGGCAGGACGTCCTCGTCGAAGACGGCGAGGACGTCCTGCGCCGTCCGGACCGGGCCCGGGAGGCGCAGCGACGCGGCCATCCAGCCCAGCACCTCCTCGACGCCGTGTCCCGCCGCCGCGAGCTCGGCGAGGGTCACGGCGCCGTCGCGCTTGGCGAGGCGCTGCCCGTGCGCGTTGAGCACGAGCGGGACGTGCACCCACTCCGGCTCGCCCAGACCGAGCACCGAGACCAGGTACGCCTGCCGGGGGGTGGAGGCCAGCAGGTCGTCCCCCCGGACCACCTGGTCCACGCCCTGGTGGGCGTCGTCCAGGACCACCGCGAGGTTGTAGGCGGGGCGGCCGTCGTTGCGCAGCAGCACGAAGTCGTCGACGAGGCCCGTGTACTCCCCGGCCCAGCGGTCCACGACCGTGCGGGAGCGCACGTCCGCGCGCAGCCGCACCGCGGGGGGCCGCTCGCGCCGGCGCCGCGCCCGCTCGGCGTCGTCGAGGTCCCGGCACGTGCCCGGGTAGGCGCCCGGGGCCCCGTGCGGCGCGCTCGCGGCCGTCCGGATCTCCCGGCGCGTGCAGTAGCACTCGTAGGTGCGCCCCGCCGCGGTGAGACGCGCCACCACGGCCCGGTGCTCGGCCTCCCGCGAGGACTGCAGCAGCGGCGGGCCGTCCCAGTCGAGGCCCAGCCGGGCGAGGTCCGCGAGCTGCCGCTCGGCCGCCCCCGGCCGCACCCGGTCGATGTCCTCGACGCGCAGGACGAAGCGCCGGCCCGTCGAGCGCGCGAGGGCCCACGCGAGCAGCGCCGTGCGGAGATTGCCGAGGTGGAGGTCCCCCGAGGGGGACGGAGCATAGCGGCCGGCGCCTCCGACCGCACGGTCCGAGGACGGAGTGGTCATGGTGGTCAGGATAGCCAGCGGCGGTCGGTACCCTGGTCGGGTGGCGCGCATCAACGAACTCCGCGACGGCGTCTTCGCCGTGAGCACGGACAACTGGAGGCTGAACTCCGGTGTCGTGCTCGGGACCCGCCGCGCCCTGGTGATCGACACGGGCGCGGGCCCGCGCCAGGCCCGGGAGATCCTGGAGGCGGTCCGCTCGCTCACCGGCCTGCCGCTGACGGTGGTGAACACCCACGCCCACTACGACCACTTCCTGGGCAACGCCGTGTTCCAGCGCGCCGGAGCCGAGGACTTCTGGGCCCACCGCGGCTGCGCGGCGGCGATCCGGGCGCACGGCGACTTCCAGCGCTCCTTCGTGGGCACCCACGAGCCCGAGATGGCCGCGGCCGAGGGACCGGACACCCGTCTCGTCGTGCCCAACCGGCACCTGCCGGGCACGGGCAGGCGTCCCGCCCTGACCCGGGTGGACCTGGGGGAGCGGGCGGCGGTGCTCTTCTCCTTCGGCCCGGGACACACCGACAACGACCTCTGCGTGGGCGTCGACGACGTCGTCTTCACCGGGGACCTCGTGGAGCAGGGCTCCGACCCGGACTTCGACGACTCGTACCCGCGGGGCTGGGCCACGGCCCTCGAGAGCCTGGCCGCCCTCGACCGGTACCAGGTCTTCGTCCCCGGCCACGGCAACCCCGTGGAGCGCGGCTTCGTGCTCCAGCAGGCCCGGCTCATGCGCACGGCGATCGAGCGCGTGGACGCGAGCGAGGCCGCCGCGGCGCAGCCGGACGGCATGCGCCCCGTGACGGCCTCGATGTTCCGCCTGCCCTACAACGCGGGGGCGGCGCGGATCCTCCTGGACCGACTCGAGCGGATCAGGGCCGAGGACGCCGCGACCGAGGAGCTTGCAGCGCTGTCAGTGCCGCTGCCGCCAGCAGACTGACGCCGAGGATCGCCGCGCACGCCGCGACCGCCGCCCAGCCCCCGCCCGGGACGCGCAGGGCCGCCCACAGCGGCAGCAGACCGACCAGCAGGGCCCCCGCGCCGGAGACGGCCAGGAGGGCGGTCAGGCCCCCGCCGGGCACGGGGCGCTCCACCGGCCCGGTCAGGCGCAGCACGAGGCCGCCCAGGGCCGCCCAGCCCGCCACGACCAGCAGGGCCGCCACGACGTCCGAGGGCCGGTGCCAGCCGTTCAGCAGCGTGGCCACCCCGGTCGCGGTCGTGGCCCCCGCCCCGAGCAGTGCGACGAGCGGCCGGGACGGGGCGGGCGCCGCGAGCAGCACCACCGCGACGGCGGCGGCGGCGGCGGCCGTGTGCCCGGACGGGAAGGAGTTCACGGCGGCCTCCTGGATCCCGAGGTCCGGCTTCTCCAGCAGCACGCGCTTGAGCAGCTGGACCGTGAGGTTGGACAGCACGACCACCGCCGCCCCGACCACCGCCGGGGCGAGGCGCCGGGAGCGCGCGGCCAGGACCGCGAGGCACACGGCCGAGACCGCGCCCACCACCCACGGGACCGAGTCGAGCAGCTGGGCGGCGCGGTCGGAGAGGTCGGGGAAGGCGCGGCTCGCCTGGCGCAGGGCCAGCTCGTCGAGCCACTGCCCGGTAGCGGTGGTCAGCGCCACGACCCCGACCAGCGCGGCCGACGCCCACAGGGCGGCGGCGCCGAACAGGTGGCCCAGGACCTGCAGGACGGTGGGGACGGGACGGCGGGCGGTCGTGGTCATCGAGCTCCTGGGCGGTGGTGCGGATCGTCGGGGTGCCGGCAAGGCCGCGGCCGTGCCGGCACCCGCGGAGCCCTCATCATTCCACGCACGGATCGGAGCGCGCTGAGAGGCGCCCTCTAGGCTGGGAGCATGCTCCCCGCCGTGGCCCTGCCCCCGCTCGACGACCTGCTCGCGCACGCGCACGTCGTCGCCCTGCCGATGCGGGTGCGCTTCCGCGGCGTCGACGTGCGCGAGTCGGTGCTCCTGCGCGGCCCCGCGGGGTGGGGGGAGTTCGGCCCGTTCCCCGAGTACGGGGACGCCGAGGCCGGCGCCTGGCTCCGCGCCGCGGTCGACGCCGCGTGGCACGGCTTCCCGGCGCCCCGGCGCACGAGCATCCCCGTCAACGCGACCGTGCCCGCCGTGCCGGCGGCCCGTGTCCGGGAGGTGCTCGCCGGGTTCGGGGGCGGGGTCCGCGCCGTGAAGGTCAAGGTCGCCGAGCGCGGCCAGGACCCGGGGGACGACGACGCGCGGGTCGCGGCCGTGCGGGCCCTGCTGCCGGAGGCCGAGCTGCGGGTGGACGCCAACGGCGGGTGGGACGTGCCCACGGCCCTCGCGGCCCTGGAGCGGCTCGGGCGGCACGGACTCGCGTACGCGGAGCAGCCCGTGCCCACGATCGAGGGCCTCGCCGCCGTCCGGGAGGGCCTCGCCGACCGTGGCGTGCCGGTGCTCGTGGCCGCGGACGAGTCCGTGCGCAAGGAGGACGACCCGCTCGCGGTGGCCCGGGCGGGCGCCGCCGACCTGCTCGTGGTCAAGGCCGCCCCGCTGGGCGGCGTGCGCCGCGCCCTGGACGTGGTCGCCCGGGCCGGCCTGCCGGCGGTGGTCAGCTCCGCCCTGGACACCTCGGTGGGCATCCGGGCGGGGCTCGCGCTCGCCGCCGCCCTGCCCGAGCTCCCGTACGCCTGCGGGCTCGGGACCGTGTCCCTCATGCGGGCGGACGTCCTGCGGGACCCGCTGCGGCCGGTCGGCGGGATGCTCGAGCTGCGGGACGCGGTCCCGGATCCGGCGCTGCTGCAGCGCCACGCCGTGCCCGCGGACCGGCGCCGGTGGTGGCTGGCGCGGCTGCGCCGCGTGCACGCCCTGGCGGGGGCCGCCCCTCAGCCCTGAGCCACGTCCCCCAGCACCTCGGCCCGGAGCCGGTCCAGGTCCACGGGCTCCCCCTCGTGCAGGTCGTGGCGCCGGACCCACGCCCGGGCGGCGCGCCACACGTCGTCGCAGCCGAGCTCCATGTCGGGGTGGGCGGCGCCGATCCGCGTCTGGGCCGTGTGCTCGGGGTCGTCACCCGTGAAGGAGAAGACCGCCACGGGGCTGCAGGCGAGCCCCACGACCCCGCGGACGGAGGCGATGATCCGTCCGTGCAGGCAGTCCCCCGGGTGGAGGTCCCACGCGCGGCGGACGCTCAGGCAGTCCACGCCCGCGCGCCGGTACCGGCGCGCGCCGGGCTCGTGCGGAGCGGGTTCCCCGTGGTCCCGCGGGGACAGCAGTCCCACCTCTGGTTCCGTGTGCATCGCGCGCCTCCTTCGCCCGTGACCGGACCGGCACTGCCGCCGCGGCGGCACGGCCCGTGGGCGGACGGTGCAGAAGGAGGGGGGTCTTCCGAAAGTTCCCGGTCACGGTCCGGGCGCTGGACGGATGGGACGGCCTGACGGCACGAGCATCCCAGAACCGGGGCCGCCGCGGAATCCGCCGGCACATTGTTTCTTCGAGTGAACACGCCCGGCTCCCGGGCACGCCGGCCGCGGGCCAGTCGCCGCCGGCCGTCACACAGAGGCAGCCCCTGACCCGGTCGGCGCGGCGCCCTCCCCGGCCGGTCACCGTCCGTTAACGTGTGCTTCACCTCGGCGCCCCCCGGGCCCCATGCGGCGGTGGTGCAGTGGACTCGCATCCGATACCTGCGGCCGCGGACGTCCGTGGCCCCGACCGTCCGGGAGAGCCATGACCGACACCGCCAAGCGCCCCTTCCTCCCGCTGCTGGGCCACACCCGTGGCAAGCGCAGCCCCGTCACGTGCCGGCTCAAGTGCGGCAGCGCCTGCGCCGGTCCGGAGTGCAACACCTCCGGCAACGTCTACTTCCGCGACATCGCGAGCGCCGCCCTGTCCCGGCGCTCCGCCCTGGGCCTGGGCGCCGCGGCGGCCGTCACGGTCGGCGTCGTCGGCGCCACCCCGGAGGCCGCCCAGGCCCACGGTCGCGGACGCTCCGGGCTGTCCTTCGCGCCCATCGCCCCCGTGCCGAACACCGTGGACGACCTCACGGTCCCCGAGGGCTACGACTGGTCCCCGATCATCCGCTGGGGCGACCCCCTGTTCGCCGACTCCCCGGAGTTCGACCCCTACGCGCAGACCCCCGAGGCCCAGGCACGCCAGTTCGGCTACAACTGCGACTACCTGGACGTCCTCCGGGACCGCGGCGGGCGCAGCGGGGTGCTCGTGAACAACCACGAGTACACGAACGAGAACCTCATGTTCCCCGCCGAGCAGCAGGACGACGTCCAGCGGGTGGCCCGGGTGGCCATGGCCGCCCACGGCATGTCCGTCGTGGAGATCGCCCGCACCGGTCCCGGCCGGCCCTGGTCCTACGTGCGCGGCGGCGCCCGGAACCGGCGCATCACGATGAGCACCCACTTCCGGGTGGACGGGCCCGCGGCGGGCTCCGACCTGATGACCACGGAGGCCGACCCCACCGGAGCCCTGGTGCTCGGCACCCTCAACAACTGCGCCGGCGGCACCACCCCGTGGGGCACGGTCCTCTCCGGCGAGGAGAACTTCAACCAGTACTTCAGGGGCAACGGCTCCGCCGAGCAGAAGCGCTACGGGATCGCCGCCGAGGCGCCGAGCAGGCGCTGGCACGAGGTGGACCCGCGCTTCGACTCGACCCTGCCGGGCTACGAGAACGAGCCGCACCGCTTCGGCTGGATCGTGGAGATCGACCCCCAGGATCCCGGGTCCACCCCCGTCAAGCACACCGCCCTGGGCCGCTTCAAGCACGAGGGCGCCAACGTGCGCGTGGCCGAGGACGGCACCGTGGTGGCCTACTCCGGCGACGACGAGCGCTTCGACTACCTCTACAAGTTCGTCTCCGCCCAGAGGTACGTCGAGGGCGACCGCGCGCACAACATGACGCTGCTCGCCGAGGGCAACCTGTACGTCGCGAAGTTCACCGGGGACACCGAGGCCGAGATCGACGGCTCCGGCCGGCTGCCCTCCGACGGCGCGTTCGACGGCTCCGGCGAGTGGCTGCCGCTGGTCGTGGACGGGGAGTCGGCCGTGGACGGCATGTCCGCCCAGGAGGTCCTGGTGTTCACCCGTCTGGCCGCGGACCGGGCGGGGGCCACCAAGATGGACCGCCCCGAGGACGTCGAGCCCTCCCCGCACACCGGCAAGGTCTACGTGGCGCTGACCAACAACACCGACCGCGGCACTCCGGGCAAGGCCGGCCCGGACGAGGCCAACCCGCGCACCCAGAACCGCGACGGGCACGTGCTCGAGCTCACCGAGCGGAACAACCGCGCCGCCGCCCTGGAGTTCGACTGGAACCTGCTGATCGTGGCCGGGGACCCCTCGAAGAACGCCTCGGCCTACTTCTCCGGCTTCCCAGTGGAGAAGGTCTCGCCGATCTCCTGCCCGGACAACCTGGCCTTCGACTCGGAGGGCAACCTGTGGGTCTCCACCGACGGCGCCCCGGGGACCATCGGCTACGACGACGGACTGTTCAAGGTGGGGCTGTCCGGGCGCGAGCGCGGCAGGGTCCAGCAGTTCCTCGCCGTGCCGCAGGACGCCGAGACCTGCGGGCCCGTGATCCACGACCGCGAGCGCATGGTCTACGTGGCCGTGCAGCACCCGGGCGAGGACGGCTCCTTCGAGGAACCCCGCTCCTACTTCCCGGACTACGTCGTGGAGACCCGCCAGGGCGAGGGCGAGTGGTCCCTGCCGCGCCCGTCCGTGGCACAGGTCTTCGCCGTGGATCGCGACGGCGAGCCCGAGTTCCCCGGCGCGATCCACGACCGGCCGGGCCAGGGCCGCAACCAGCACAAGCGGCGCAAGAACGGCGAGCGCGGGCCCCGCTACCGCGGCTACAGGGGCAAGGCCTCCGCGGAGACGAAGACGGCCGCGAGGATCGCCTCCCGCGCCTACTGAGCCCCGCCTCCGGAGCACACCGGTCCCCGGCCCGTCCCACGGCGTGCCGGGGACCGGTGCGTTCCCGGACTACCCTGGTCTCCTGTGACCACACCGTCCCTCGACACCGCCCGCACCGTCCTGGAGGAGCTCGTCGCCGCCGGGATGCGGCACCTCGTCGTGGCCCCCGGCTCCCGGTCCGCGCCGCTGGCCTACGCCGCGGCGGCCGCCCAGGCCGCCGGGGCGCTCGAGGTCCACGTGCGGGTGGACGAGCGGGGCGCGGCGTTCACCGCCCTCGGCATCGCGCGGTCCACCGGCCGGCCGGCCGGGGTGCTCACCACGTCGGGCACGGCCGTGGGCAACCTGCTGCCCGCCGTGCTGGAGGCCGACCACGCCGAGGTGCCCCTCGTGGTGCTCTCCGCCGACCGCCCGCCGGAGCTGCGGGGCACCGGTGCCAACCAGACCACCCGTCAGCCGGGGATCTTCGGCGACCACGTGCGCACCGCCGTGGACCTCCTCCCCGGTGACGACGTGCCCGCCCGCCTCTCGGGGGTCCTCGCCGCCCTGACCGGCCGGGGACCGCGAGGATCCCGGCCGCCGGGACCGATCCAGCTCAACGTGGCCCTGCGCGAGCCGCTGCACCCCGCGCCGGAGGACGGCCCGGTGCTCGCGGCCCGGGCGCGGCTGCTGGCGGCCCGGGCGGGGGCGTCGACGGACCCGGGCCCGAGCGCGGTGGCGGCCGGACCCGTCCGGGCCCCGCTGCCGGACGCCGGGACGGCGCGCTCCGTCGTCGTCGCCGGTGACGGCGCCGGGCCGGACGCCGCCCGCTTCGCCGAGGCGTGCGGGCTGCCGCTGCTCGCGGAGCCCTCGTCGAACGCGCGGAGCGGCCCGCACGCCGTGGGGGCCTACCGGCTGCTGCTGGACTCCCCGCTGGGCCGGCGGATCGAGCGCGTCCTGCTCGTGGGCCGGCCCACGCTCTCCCGCCCGGTCGGTGCCCTGCTCGCCCGGGAGGACGTCGCCACCGCGGCCGTGCGGCCCGTCCCCGTGGCGTGGTACGAGCCCGGCCGGCGCCGCGAGCGCGTGCTCTCGAACTGGGCCGAGGCGGCCGCCTTCACCGGTCGGGGCGCACCCGGCTGGGCGGACGCCTGGCGGGAGGCGGGTGCCGCCGCGGACGGCGCCGTCGCCCGGCTGCTCGCCGCCGAGCCACCGGGGCGGGCCACCGGGCCGGCCGTGGCCGCCGCGGTGTGGGAGGCCTGCCGGCGGGACGGGACCGTGCTGGTGGCCGGCTCCTCGAACCCGGTGCGGGACCTGGACCTGGCCGCCCGGCCCGGCCCCGGCTCCCCGCTCGTGCTCGCCAACCGGGGGCTCGCCGGGATCGACGGGACGGTGGCCACGGCCACCGGCGCGGCGCTCGGCGGCGGTCGCCCGGTCCGCGCCCTTCTGGGCGACCTGACGTTCCTGCACGACGTCTCGTCCCTGCTGCTGGGCCCGGGAGAACGCGAGCCCGACCTGCAGCTGGTGGTCCTCAACGACGGCGGCGGGGGGATCTTCACGACCCTCGAGCACGGGGCGCTGGGGGAGCAGGAGGAGTACCGGGCGGTCGTGGAGCGGTTCTTCGGCACTCCGCACGAGGCCCGGCTCGACGCGCTGTGCGCCGGCTACGGCGTGGCCCACCGGCGTGCGGCCGGCGTCGCCGAGCTCGAGCAGGCGCTCGCCGCGCCCGTGCGGGGGCGCTCGGTCGTGGAGGTCGTGGTGGACCGGCGCGGGCTGCGGGACCTCCACGCCCGGGTCCGGGCCGCCGTCGCGCAGGCCACCGCTGAAGCCGCAGTGCAGGACACGGCGCTGGTCACGGGACAGGGCACGGCGCAGGACACGGCTCAGGGCGCGGCTCACGCCACCGCGCAGGGCGCCGTGCAGGACACTCCTCGGGCCGCGGACGAGCGCTGAGGGGCCCGAGCCTCCCGGCGCCGCCGGGCCGAAGGACGCTGACGGGCCCCGCCCCCCTCGCGAAGGGGGGACGGGGCCCGTGAGCGGTGCCGGGGGGCTCAGCCTCGGACGCGAGTCGTCCCGCGCTCGGCGGAGACTTCCGGGTGCCGCGCGGCGAGCTCCTCCACCTGGTGCTCGGCCTCTTCCAGCTTGCGCTGGTGGGGCACGACGAGGGTGACCAGCGCGCCGAGCAGGGCCACGCCGGCGAAGACGTAGAACGCCTGGGGGCCGCCGAAGCCGGCCGCGGCGAGCCAGCCGCCGATGATCGGGCCGAAGATGCCGCCGAACCGGCCCATGCTGGCGCAGAAGGCCACGCCGGCGGCCCGGGCGTTGGTGGTGTAGTAGTTCGACTGGAACCCGTAGACCAGGACCTGGGTGCCGATGGTGCCCACGCCGGCCACGGCGATGAAGAGGAACAGCAGCGGCAGCGGGAAGCTGAACGTCATGAGGATCAGGGCGATCGCGGCCAGCGCGAAAGTGGTGGCGATCATCCGCTGCGGGCCGGTGCGGTCCGCGAGACGGGAGGCCAGCAGACCGCCGACCAGGGCGGACCCGTTGAGCACGAGGACGAAGTACAGCGGGCTGAGGCTGTGGCCGTAGCCCTTCATGATGACGGCCAGCCAGGTGTTGAGCCCGTAGGTGAGCAACAGCCCGCAGAAGGACATGAAGCCCAGCAGGATCGAGGCGAGCGCGAACTGCTTGGAGAACACGGCCGCGTAGCCGGTCCTGCGCGGAGCGGCGCCGACCTGCTGAATGACCTGCTCCTCGAGCAGCGGGACGCCGGTCCGGAGGGCGACGGCCTCGGCCCGCTCGGACTGGCCGCGGGTGAGCAGCCAGCGCGGGGACTCGGGGAGCTTCCACAGCATGAGCGGGACCAGCAGGACGAGGGGGAGCGCCCCGATCATGAAGAGGCCGCGCCAGCTCAGGTCGGTGAGGAAGGCGATCCCCATGACGGCGGCGAACACGCCGCCGGCGGGGATGCCGGAGTAGACGATGCCGTTGTAGAACTGGCGGCGGCCGGCGGGGGCGAACTCGGCCATGGTGGCGCCGGCGGTGGCGATCACGAGGCCGAGGCCGATTCCGGTGAGGAAGCGCATCGCGCCGAAGGCGAGCACGCTGGTGGTGAGCGCGGTGACGAACATGCCGACCGAGAACCAGGCCACACCGGTGATCAGCAGCCGGCGGCGGCCGAAGAAGTCGCCGATGGCCCCGCAGACGAGCGAGCCGATGAGCACGCCGATCAGGGCGTAGGAGCCCACCAGGCCGGCGACGGCCGGCTCCAGGTTCCCGATCTGCGTGGGATCGGCGAGCAGGCCCGGCAGGACCACGCCGTAGACGACGAGGTCGTAGCCGTCGAAGAGCAGGGCGAGGCAGATGATGAACGCCACGAAGCGGGCGGTCTTCTGCTCGAGCTGCGGATTCTCCGCGATGATGGTGTGTGGTTGGGTCATGTTCCCCGGGACCTCTCTGGGCGGCGCGTGGACAAGGCAGGAAGCGGGGGAGACCGGCGGTGCGTCCCCTGGCTGCGTCCAGCGTGACAGAGCTGTGATCCGGGTCATATGAGGCAAAGACCTAGGGATCCACCAGGGGGGAACTCATCCGCCTGGAATATCGATGCCCTCAGGACGGACTGCCCTGGATATGAGTCCGGGTCCGTCGTCCGGGGACGACGGACCCGGACCGCGCCGGGTCACTGCTCCGGTGCCTGCACCTGGGTGGGGTTGAGCACGCGGGAGAGGAACGCCTGGGTGCGGGACTCGCGCGGGTTGCGGATCAGCTCCGCGGCGGGACCCTCCTCGACGACCACCCCGCCGTCCATGAACACGACCTTGTCGGCGACGTCGCGGGCGAACTCCATCTCGTGGGTGACCACGAGCATCGTCATGCCCTCGGCTGCGAGGTTGCGCATGATGGCGAGCACGTCGCCCACGGTCTCGGGGTCCAGGGCGGAGGTCGGCTCGTCGAAGAGCATGAGGGCAGGGTCCATCGACAGGGCCCGGGCGATCGCCACGCGCTGCTGCTGCCCGCCGGAGAGCTGGTCGGGGTAGCTGTCCGCCTTCTCGGCCAGGCCCACGCGCTCCAGGTTGCCGCGGGCGACCCGCTCGGCCTCGGCCTTGTCCCGCTTGAGCACCTTGAGCTGGGCCACGGTGCAGTTCTCGAGGACGTTCAGGTGGGGGAACAGGTTGAACTGCTGGAAGACCATGCCCACGTGCCGGCGCATCCGGTCGACGTCGGCCTCGGGGTCGGTGACCTCGAAGTCACCGATCGTGATCCGGCCCTGCTGAGGGGTCTCGAGCAGGTTGACGCAGCGCAGCAGCGTGGACTTGCCGGAGCCGGAGGGGCCGATGAGGCAGACCACCTGGCCGGCGCCCACGCTGAGGGAGATGCCCTTGAGGACCTCGAGGGAGCCGTAGGACTTGTGCAGGCCCTCGATGACGACGGAGGCCGCGTCCGCGAGGCCGTCGGCGCCGCCGGGCCCGGACCGGGGAGTGGGGGAGGATGCAGTGCTCACAGTCAGGCTCCTAGGACTTCTTCATGCGGTCGGTCTTGGACTCGAAGCGGCGGGTCAGGATGCCCAGCGGCACCGTGATGATCAGGTAGCAGACACCCGCCACCACCAGCGGGGTGAGGCCGGCGCCGGCCCCGGAGATCGCCTCGCGGCCGTACTTGGTGAGTTCGTACTGGCCCACGCCCATGCCCAGCAGGTAGACCAGGGAGGAGTCCTTGGTCAGCAGGATCACCTCGTTGGTCAGCGGCGGCAGCACGATGCGCAGGGCCTGCGGGATGACGATCGTGACCATGGCCCGGGCGTGGGACATGCCCAGGGAGCGGGCGGCCTCGTACTGGCCCTTCGGCACGGCCTGCAGGCCCGCCCGCAGCGACTCCGCGATGTAGGCGGCGGCCACGAGGCCCAGGGCGATCATGACCGTGACGTAGTGGTTGAAGCGGAAGCCGAAGGCCAGCGGGATGCCGTAGCCGAAGGCGAGGAAGACCAGCAGGGCGGGCACGCCGCGGAAGAACTCGATGTAGAGCGTGGCCAGCCAGCGGTAGGGCGCCACGGACGAGAGCTTCATGAGCGCGAGGACCACACCGCCGGTGAGGCCGACCACGAAGCCCAGCAGCGTGTAGATGAGGGTGTTCTTCAGTGCCACGGCGATGATGCCGGGGAACTGCTGGGCCGCGATCTGCGGGTTGAACACCTTCTCGACGAGCAGCGGCCAGTCGGCGATCGCGATCAGCGTGATGAGGACGAGGATCAGGACGGCGTACTGGACGCCGCGGGAGAGGCGTGCTCTCTGGTGCATGGTCATGGCCATGGGGTGGTCCGTTCTGGGTGGTACGGGCGGGCGGTGACGTGGCCGGCGCCCCCGGTGCGGGGCGCCGGCCCGGTGGTCAGTTCTCCTGGACGGGGATCCACGTCTCGACGATCTGCTCGAGCGTGCCGTCCTCCTCGATGCGGTCCAGGGTGGCGTCGACCGCGCCGAGCATCGCCTCGTCGCCCTTCGCCACGGCCACGCCGAGCTGGTCGTCGAGGGCCGCGGTCTCCTGGACCACGAAGTCCGGGTCGTCCTGGGCGTGCTGGGCGATCGCGGTGACGTCGTCGAGCACCGCGTCCACGGCGCCGGTGCTGAGCCCGGTGAACAGCGTGGTGGCGTCCTCGAACTGGACGGCGTTCAGGCCGAGCTCCCGGGCCTGGGTCTCGCCGACCGTGCCCTGCATGACCCCGACCCGCACCTGCTCCTCGCGGGCGGCGTCGATGGAGTCGACCCCGTCCTCGCCGTCGGTCACGAGGCCGACCTCGTTGTCGTAGTAGGGGTCGGAGAAGTCCATCACCGTCTGCCGCTCCTCGGTGATGGAGAGGGCGGAGATCGCGACGTCGCACTGGTCGGTCTCGAGGGCCGTGCCGGACTGGATCGACTCGAAGGCGAGGGTGACGTTCTTCATCTCCACGCCGAGGTCCTTCGCGATCTCCCGGCCGAGGTCCATGTCGAGGCCGACCATCTCGCCGCCCTCCTCCATCTCGAACGGCGGGTAGTTGGACTCCGAGCACACGGTCAGGAACCCGGGCTCCACCAGGGCCACGGCGGGGGACGCGGTGGCCCCCGCGGTCTCCCCGCCGCCGTCCCCGGCGTCCCCGGAGGGGCCCTCGGACGTGCAGGCGGTCAGGGCGAGGGCGGCGATCGCGGACAGCGCTGCCAGGGCGGGCGCGCGGGACGGGCGGGTCGTCGGACGGGGCATGCGGGGTTCCTCCGGTGGGAGCAGTGGTCGTCGGCGCGGTCGGGCCGGCCACGGGGCCGGCCCTGCGGGGCGGTGACCCCGACCGTGTTCGGGGACCAGGATACGGTGCGATCCCCGCGCCCGGCTCAGCCCGCCGACAGCCCCGGGGCGGGCACGAGGCGCTCCGGCGCCCCGGCGGCCCGCTGCCCCAGGGCCTGGAGCATGGGCCGCAGCTTCGCCCAGGTCTCGGCCAGCTCGGACTCGGGGTCGGAGGCGGCCACGATGCCGCACCCGGCGTAGAGCCGGACCGTGCGCTCGTCCTCCTGCACCGCCCCGCGCAGGGCGATGCCCCAGTCCCCGTTGCCGGCGGCGTCGAGCCAGCCGACGGGGCCCGCGTACAGTCCCCGGTCCATCTGCTCCAGCTCCGGGATCGTGGCGGCGGCCGCGGCCGTGGGCGTCCCGCACACCGCGGCGGTGGGGTGCAGTGCCTCGGCGAGCTCGAGGGAGGACGGCGGGTCCCCGGCCGGGCCCGGCCGCAGCGCCGCGGTGACGTCCGAGGCGAGGTGCCACACGTTGGGCAGCTCGAGGATGAAGGGCTCCGGGGAGGTCGTGACGGCGTCCGTGTAGGGGGCCAGCGACGCCTCGAGGGAGTCGATCGCGAACCCGTGCTCGTGCTGCTGCTTCTCGGACTCGCCGAGCACCCGCGCGGCGTACTCGTGCGGGTCCTCGTCCGGGGGCGCGGCGTCCCGGTCCAGGGTGCCCGCGAGCACGCGGGCGTGGGCGACGCCGTCGAGGACCCGCACGAGCATCTCGGGGGTGGCGCCCATCAGCCGGCCCCTGCCCGCGGGATCCCCGCCGAAGCCCACGCAGTACGTCCAGCACTGCTCGTAGCGCCGGGCGAGCTCCCGGACCACGGCCACGGCGTCCAGCGGGGCGTCCGTGCGCGCCACGACGTCCCGGGCCAGCACCAGCTTCTCCAGCCGGCCGGCGCGGATGCGCTCCACGCCGTCGCGCACGACCTCCGTCCACTCGTGCTCGCCCAGCGTGCCGGAGGACAGCCGGACCACGGCCGGCGCCGCGGGCGGCTCGCTCGGGGCGGGCGCGCGGCCGGGGGCGGAGCCGACCCGTCGCAGCCAGGCGGCCGCGACGTCGTCGGCGCTCAGCGCGAAGGGGACCCCGGGGGCCGCGGCCACTATTAGGCTCGCCCACGCGACGTCGTCCCGGCGGCCCACGAGCAGCTCCGGGACGACGAGCCCGGAGTCCACGGCGGAGCCGGTCGCGAACGTGAAGGCGCCGAAGGCCGCGAGCCCGGTCCCCGGCACCCCCACGCGATCCTCGACGACGGCGGCAGCCGCCAGGTCGTCCCACCACACGCGCGCGGCCGTGAACCGGTCCGCGCCGCGCACCGTGTGCTCGGCGGCACGGCCCCAGGCCACGAGGCCGCCCCCGTCCACGGTCCAGGTGAGCAGGTCCGGCCCGACCAGCAGCTCCCGCAGGTCCGGGAGGTCCGCGGGGTCCGCGCCCAGTGCGGACAGCGGCACCGTGAGGGCGTGCAGCACAGGAACAGGCGGGACGGCTGCGGGATCGGCTGCGGGGTCGGTGGAGGACATCGCCCACCAGTCTAAGCCGCCCGCCCGACAGCCCCGGGCCGGGCCGTCGCGGACGCAGCCGCCGGGCAGGGGGCGTGGAGGAGGCGCGGGGACGGCGCAGGGGGAGCGACCCCGGCGGGGGCGTCGGAGCGAGGTGCGACAATGACCGGGTGAACCGAGCAGACCTGACCAAGCAGCCGCACGAAGTCTCCGCCATGTTCGACGACGTGGCGCCGCGCTACGACCTCGTCAACGACATCCTCTCGCTGGGGCGGACCCGCGGCTGGCGCAGGGTCGTCGCGGAGGCGGTCGGCGCCGTTCCGGGGGAGAAGGTCCTGGACCTCGCCGCCGGGACCGGGACCTCGTCCGAGCCGTACGCGGACGCCGGGGTCGACGTCGTGGCGGCGGACCTCTCGCTCGGGATGCTCGAGGTGGGCCGCGCCCGCCGCCCCGACATCGAGTTCGTCCAGGCCGACGCCACGCGGCTGCCTTTCGCGGACGCGTCCTTCGACGCCGTGACGATCTCCTTCGGGCTGCGCAACATCCAGGACTACCGCCGCGCGCTCGCCGAGATGCTGCGGGTCGCCCGCCCGGGCGGCCGGCTCGTGATCTGCGAGTTCTCGACCCCCACGGCGGCCCCGCTGCGCACCGTCTACACGGAGTACCTCATGAAGGCGCTGCCCGGGATCGCCGCGCGCGCGGCGTCCAACCCGGAGGCCTACCGGTACCTCGCCGAGTCCATCGCGGCGTGGCCGGACCAGGAGGACCTCGCCGCCGAGATCCTCGCGGCCGGCTGGACCGGCGTGCAGTACCGCAACCTCACCGGCGGCATCGTGGCCGTGCACCGGGCCGTGAAGCCCGCCGCGGACGCCCCCGCCCGATGAGGGCCCTCGTCCTCGGCGGCGGGCCGGCCGGCGCCACCGCCGGGTACTGGCTCGCGGCGCACGGGATCGAGGTCACCGTCCTGGAGAAGACCGCGTTCCCGCGGGAGAAGGTCTGCGGCGACGGGCTGACCCCGCGCGCCGTGCGCGAGATGCGGCTCATGGGCCTCCCGCACGGGCCCGAGCTCGGCTACGCCCGCAACCGGGGGCTGCGGCTCGTGGCCCGCGAGCGCAGCGTCGAGGTGCCGTGGCCCGAGCTGAGCGACTTCCCGCCCTACGGGCTCGTGCGCACCCGGCTGGGCTTCGACGAGCAGCTGGCCGGGCACGCCCGCGCCGCCGGGGCCCGGGTGCTCGAGCGCCGGGCCGTGACCGAGGTGCTGCGCGACGGCTCCGGCCGGGTCGTCGGCGCCCGCGCCAACGTCCTCGACGCCGACGGGCGGCGCACCGGCGAGACCGAGGAGCACCGCGCCGACGTCGTGCTCGCGGCCGACGGCACCTCCTCCCGCACCGCGGTGTCCGCCGGGCTGCACAGGCGGGACGACCGGCCGATGGGGGTGGCGGTGCGCGCCTACTTCGAGTCCCCGCGCTCGGACCTGGACTGGATGGAGGGCTGGCTCGAGCTCACCGACGGCACCGACCCGCACCGGGCGCTGCTGCCGGGCTACGGCTGGGTCTTCGGCGTCGGGGACGGCACCGCCAACGTGGGGCTCGGGATCCTGGACACCTCCCCGGCGTTCGGGGCCCTGGACTACCGGAAGGTGCTCGCCGACTGGACCGCGTCCATGCCCGCCGAGTGGACGTTCGACGAGGAGCACCGCCGCGGCCGCGTGCTGGGCGCGGCCCTGCCGATGGCCTTCAACCGCACCCCGCACCATGTCCCGGGGATGCTCCTGCTGGGCGACGCCGCGGGCCTCGTCTCCCCGTTCAACGGGGAGGGCATCTCCAACGCCATGGAGTCCGCCCGCTACGCCGCCGAGCACGTCGTGGCGGCCGCGGCCGCCAACGGCCCTGCCCAGCGGGAGCTCGTGCTCGCCGGCTACCCCGACCGGGTGCGGCAGGAGTGGGGCGCCCACTTCACGCAGGGCCGGGTCCTGGCCCAGCTGATCGGCAGCCCCGCCGTGATGAAGGCCGCCGTGCGCACCGGAATGGCCATGCCCGCGCTGATGCGCTTCGTGGTCCGGGTCATGACGGAGCTCTCCGACCGTCCCGCCGCCACGTGGGAGGACCGCGTGGTCTCCCTCCTGGACGCCCTGACGCCCGCGACCGGCAACACCCGCCCCCCGAAAACTCGCTAGAGTGGTGGACCGTGACTGAATCCTCCTCCTCGAGCGCCGACGGCCCCGCCGCGGGTCCGGGCACCGATCAGGTGAAGCTGCCCGCCGGCTTCGACCTCATCGCGTCCGACGACCGGCTGGGCCCGGTCGTGCTGGGGTCGCTCGCCCGGATCGAGGAACGGCTGGACGAGGCGGTGCGCAGCGCCGACCACCTGGCCGACGTCACCTCCCGCCACCTGCTCCAGGCCGGCGGCAAGCGCGTGCGTCCCCTGCTGACCGTGCTGGCCGGGGAGATCGGCGGCGGCATCAACGACGCCGTCCTCGAGTCCGCGGCCGTCGTCGAGCTCACGCACCTGGCGACCCTCTACCACGACGACGTCATGGACTCCGCGCCGCTGCGCCGCGGCGTCGCCACCGCGCAGACCGTGTGGGGCAACTCGGTGGCCATCCTCACCGGCGACCTCATCTTCGCCCGTGCCTCGTCGATGGTCTCCGAGCTGGGCCAGCGCGCCCTCAAGATCCAGGCGGACACGTTCGAGCGGCTCGTGCTCGGCCAGCTGCACGAGACGGTCGGCCCGCGCGACGGGCAGGACCCGCTGGAGCACTACCTCGACGTCCTCTCGGGCAAGACCGGCTCCCTCATCGCGGCGTGCGGTCACTTCGGCGCCGTCCTGGCCGGGGCCGAGCAGGACGTCGTGGACGTCATGGTCGAGTACGGGGAGAAGGTCGGCATCGCCTTCCAGCTCGCCGACGACGTGATCGACGTGACCGGGGAGGACGAGGTCTCCGGGAAGTCGCCGGGCACCGACCTCCGCGAGGGGGTGCCCACCCTGCCGGTGCTCATCCTGCGCCGGATGGCGGGGGACGGGGACGCCGAGGCGGTGCGCGCCCTCGAGCTCCTCGACGCCGACCTCACCTCGGACGAGGCCCTGGCCCGGGCCGTGGCGGCGGTCTCGGCGCACCGGGCCACGCAGGAGGCGTGGCGGATCGCCCGGCAGTGGGCCGATGCGGCCATCGCGTCGCTCGAGCCCCTGCCGGACTCGGTGGCCAAGCGCGCGCTCGTGGCGTTCGCCCACGCCGTCGTCCACCGCGAGGCCTGAGCTCGCACCGCTCCGCGGGTCAGCGGTGTGTCGCAGCGCTCGGACGGACTAGCCTGAAGCCGTTCGCAGACCACTTCCCGCACCCGAGGACGACCATGACCACACAGTCCCCACCCGGCCGTGCCGCCGCGCCCCGCGAGGCGTTCTCCAGCCGCACGGTCTTCATCTTCGCCGCGATCGGCTCCGCCGTCGGCCTCGGCAACATCTGGCGCTTCCCGTACATCGCCTACGAGAACGGCGGTGGAGCGTTCATCATCCCGTATCTCGTGGCACTGCTGACGGCGGGCATCCCGCTGCTGATGCTGGAGTACGGCGTCGGCCACCGCTTCCGCGCGTCGGCCCCGCTCGCCTTCCGCCGCCTCCACCCGAAGACCGAGTGGATCGGCTGGTGGCAGATGGGCATCAGCTTCGTCATCGCCGTCTACTACGCCGTCATCCTGGGCTGGGCGATGCTCTACACGTTCTTCTCGTTCAGCAAGGCGTGGGGAGCGGACCCCGGCACGTTCTTCCTCGCGGACTTCCTGCAGGTCTCCGAGGAGGTCACCGTCGGCTTCGACTTCGTGCCGAGCGTGCTCATCGCCACCGGCGTCGCGTGGCTGGCCCTGCTCGTCGTGCTGCTGCTGGGCGTGCAGAACGGGATCGGGAAGGTCAACCTGATCCTCATCCCGCTGCTGGTGCTCATGTTCCTCGTGATCGTCGTCATCGCCCTCACCCTGCCGGGAGCCACGGACGGGCTCAACGCCCTGTTCACCCCGAACTGGGCCGCGCTGGGCAACAGCGCCGTGTGGGTCGCCGCGTACGGCCAGATCTTCTTCTCGCTGTCGGTCGGCTTCGGCATCATGATCACCTACTCGTCCTACCTCAAGCCGAAGACGGACCTCACCAGCTCCGGACTCGTGGTGGGCTTCGGCAACTCCAGCTTCGAGATCCTGGCCGGCATCGGAGTCTTCGCGGCGCTGGGCTTCATGGCCTCGACGGCGGGCGTGGCGGTGGACGAGGTGGCGACCTCCGGCATCGGCCTCGCCTTCATCGCGTTCCCCACGATCATCTCCCAGGCACCGTTCGGCACCCTCATCGGAGTGCTGTTCTTCGCCTCGCTGACGTTCGCCGGCTTCACCTCCCTCGTGTCGATCGCCGAGGTGGTCGTGGCGGCCGTGCAGGACAAGCTCGGCCTGCGCCGCCGCACCGCGGTCGTGGCCGTCGTGGTGCCCATGGCGATCATCTCCCTGGCGCTGTTCACCACCACCACCGGCCTGAACCTGCTGGACGTCACGGACAACTTCGTCAACCAGTTCGGCATCGTCGCCGCGGCGCTGGTGTCCGTGATGCTGCTGACGGCCGGCTTCTCCGCGCTGCCCACGCTGCGGGACCACCTCAACTCGGTGTCCTCCTTCAAGCTGGGCCGCACGTGGATGGTCGTGGCGGGAGGGATCACCCCGATCGTGCTGGGCTACATCCTCATCGACACGCTGACCACCACCATCGCGGAGGGCTACGGCGGAATGCCCACGTGGTTCGTCAACACGTTCGGCTGGGGCATGGCCGCGGGCCTGGTCGTGCTCGCGCTCCTGCTCTCGAAGGTGCCGTGGCCGGCCGCCTCCCGGGCGAACGAGCTCAGCCCGTCCCCGGCGATCCTCGACGCCCACGTCGACCGCCACCGGTTGCGCGGGGACCAGCCGCTCTCCCGCTGGTCGGACACCGCCCTGCGCACCCCGGCCCTGGACCAGGACTTCTCCTACCGCACCGTGGAGGGGGGTGCCGAGGGGACCTCCGGCCGGCACGCCGCCGAGGGGAACGGCACGGACGCGCCCACCACGGGCAGCGCTCCGGCGCCCTGGACGAGCCGCCCGACCGCTACCGACACCCCGTCCCGTCCCGAGGAGGACCACCGATGACCACGTCCGCCGTCATCATGCTGATCGTCGCCATCGTCACGGTCTGGGGCGGCTTCATCGCCGCCGTGGTCCACCTGCGGCGCACCCCCGAGGTCCCGGACGACGACCAGGGCTTCGGCGCGGAGGACTACCCCCGCACCACCTGACCCCGTCCCTGCCCCCCCCCGGCAGGAGCAGGAGGGCTCCCGGCGCCGCACGGTGCCGGGAGCCCTCCTGCGCGTTGCAGGCCCTCGCCCCGGCCTCGGGAGGGGGGCGATGGGTCCTGACCGGGCGGCTCAGGCGCGGCGGACCCGCGGGGCGCGCACCGCGTCCAGCACGAGCAGCAGCACCGCGAGCCACACGAAGCAGAAGCTCACCCAGCGCACCACCGGCATCTGCTCGCCGAGCACGAGCACGGCCAGCAGGAACTGCATGATGGGCGTCAGGTACTGGATCATGCCCACGGTGCTCAGCGGCAGCCGGCTCGCCGCGGCGCCGAAGAAGATCAGCGGCACGGCCGTGATCACCCCGGCGGCCAGCAGCAGCAGCGCGTGGCCCGTTCCCTCCGTGCCGAAGGTCAGCGAGCCGTCCGCCGCGAGCACCGCCACGACCACGGCCGCCACGGGAGTCAGTGCCATCGTCTCCACGGTCAGGGTCACGACGGCGGGAAAGGACCCGCCCACCCGGTTCTTGACCAGCCCGTAGAGGCCGAAGGAGAAGGCGAGGCCGAGGGACAACCAGGGCACGCTGCCGTAGAAGGCGGCCATGACCACGACCGCGACGAAGCCGATCCCCACGGCCGTCCACTGCAGGGCCCGCATCCGCTCCCGCAGCACCACCACGCCGAGCAGGATGGCCACGAGCGGATTGATGAAGTAGCCCAGGGAGGCCTCGATGGTGTGGCCTGTGGTCGTCGCGACCACGTAGAGGAACCAGTTGATCCCGATGAGCAGGCCCGCGAGAGCGAGCGCAGCCAGGGTGCGGGGGGAGTGGAGCGCCCGACCCAGCGCACCCAGCTGCCGTGTGAGGGCCAGCAACGCCAGGCAGAACACCAGGGAGAAGAGCACGCGCAGCGCCACGATCTCCAGGGGGGTGGCCGGCTCCAGGACGACGAAGTAGAGGGGCAGCAGGCCCCAGATGCCGTAGGCCCCGAAGCCGGCCAGCAGACCGGCCCGGGTCCTCGACTGCTCGTCGGGATCCGGGCCGGGCGCGGTGTTGTATGCGGCGGTCACGCTCGAGGGTACCGCCGGGGATCAGAGGCCGAAGAATCGGCTGAAGAAGCCCTTCTTCCGATCGCCCTGCTCCTCCTCGGCGGTCTCCTCGCCCTCCACCACCGGCTCCGTCCCGGCGCTGCCCGGGACGCCGGGACCGGCCACGACCTCGCGCTCCACCTCGCGCTCGACCGTCGGCTCCTCGACGGGCTCCCGGTGCTGCGCGGTGGCGGGCTCGGGCACCTCCTCGGGGGCCGGCCGCACTGGCTCGGGGCCGGGCACCACCGTGGTGCTCACGCGGCCCGGCCGCACGTCCCGGTCCGAGGGCTCCTGGTCGAACGGGAGATCGGCTTCGGCGGCACCGGCGTGCGCGGCCGCGGGCTCCTCGGCCTCCCGGGGCTGCTCGACCGGCTCGGGCTGCTCCCGTGCGTGCTCCGTCTCGACGAAGTCGGGCACCTCGATCGGCTCGGGCTGCTCCTGCGGGGCCTCCGCGGGCACCGGGGCGCGCCGCGGCTCGGCCTCCTGCCGGGCGGCCGTGGCCTCGGCGGCGGCGCGCTCCTGGCGCAGGGTGGCGGCGCGGTCCCGCGCGTCGGCGGCCAGGTCCACCAGGATCTCGGGACCCACGGCCGGCTCGGCCGGCTCGACGCCGGAGATCTGGTGGTCGTCGAACCAGAACCGCTGCGCGCCGTCCCGGACGGTCACCACGCAGGTGGCCGCGGTGTCCCACTCGATGTGGGCGCCGCGCAGCTTGGCGTAGGAGTCGACGGCGAGGTTGTGGTCCACCGCGGTGTCCGTGGTCAGGGCCTCGGCGATGACCCGCATCATCCGCTCCACGGTGAGCTCGGGCAGCTCGAACTCGGGCCCGTCCAGCAGCAGCCACGCGGTGACGCCGCCGCCCGCTCCCGCGGGGTAGTGCGCGTACACGCCCGTCACCGCCTTGGCCGCCAGGGTCAGCCGGCGGGCCAGGCCCTCCGCCACGGGCAGCTCGTCGGTGGACAGCTCGTCCACGCCCAGCCGCTCCCCGGCCTCGCGGGCCTGGACCGCGGCGGAGACCACCTCGGCCGGGAAGTGGCCCAGCTCCTGCCAGGACCAGATCCAGGACCCGCGGGAGGCGGACTCGGTGCCCAGCAGGTAGGGGGTCAGCGTCACGGGGGGCTCGGTCTGCAGGGTGAACGCCGGCGCGGAGAAGTCGACGTCCCACCCGGCGCCCTGGGTCAGCTCGGCCAGCCTGGCCTGGTACTCGGTGGAGATGAAGATCGACTCGTCGATCAGGTCCTGCAGCGTTTTCGTCATGCGTCCAGGCTAGCAACCCTCGCGGGTGCGGAAGCGTCACCGCGGGCGTCGCCCGGTGCGTCGGCGGGGTGCCGGACGGCGGGTGCGCCCGCGGCGGCCGGGGACCGCTTGGGTAGGGTGGGGTCGAGACCTCCGGGGCCGGGCGGCGCCGCGTCCGGCCCCGCGCCCGCCCCGTGACCACCACGATCCGAGCAGGCCCCCCGCGGGCCGGGAACGAGCCACCGCATGAGCGAGACCCCCGCCACCCCGCCCCCCGGACCGGAGCGGCAGGAGCTGCTGAACACGATCGGCTCGTGGGTGCTCTCCGTGCTGCGCACGGAGCCGGGATGGGACCGGATGGTCGTGGACCTCAAGTTCCAGGACGGGCGCGTGCACCTGCGCGTGCGCGAGCAGCGCGGCCAGGAGGTGGTGCCCGGCACGGCCGGGCCCATCAAGGAGGACAGCGCCGTCATCCCCGCCGTCGAGCAGCTGCGGGAGAACGTCCACGTCCCGGGGCGCGGGACGTGGTTCACCGCCACGGTCGTGATCCTCGCCGAGGGCTGGCCCAAGCCGACCCACCGGATCGGAGGGACCTACGACCTCGACGGCGAGCCCCGCCAGTGGGGGACCGAGGGGCCGTTCACGGCCCAGGACGTCCTGGCGCACCTCGAGCGCTTTCCCCGCACCCGAGCCCGGATCCCGGCGTGGGCCGCCGAGCTCGCCCAGCGGGACGGCGTCGAGCTGCCGGCCCTCGCCCCGGGCGCCGAGCAGCCGGCCGACCCCAAAGGGGTCGTCCACCCCCTGGTGCGGACGGCCGTCGACCGGTTCGCGAGCGCACCGGACAACAAGGCCATGATCGAGGTCATCCGCCAGTGCATGGCGGGCTTCCTGCTGCTGGACGTCACGGCCAGTGACCTCGTGGAGGGCCCGGGCGGGGAGACCGTGGGGCCGGAGTCCACCCTGCGCGTCCAGACCCTGCGGGAGCCGGACGGGACACGGTCGCTCGCCGCGTACACCTCGGCGGCGGAGGCCCAGGCCATGTTCGACCGCCACCACCCGGACGGGGGGAAGCCCGTGCTGCTGCGCGAGTCCGCCGTGAAGGTCCTCAAGATGCTCGCTGACGACCCGCAGCACGACCACCTGGTCATCGACCCGGCCCGCCAGGGCTGCCGGATCAGCCGGCCCCAGGTCGAGTGGGCGATGCGGGCCCCGCGCAACGACGCCGTGAAGACCGCGATGCTCGAGAACAACATGTCGCAGCTGCTCGCCGGGCTCCTGGCCGCGGACGCGGTGCTGCTGCTCGGGGCGCGCGTGCAGGACGGGCGGGCCGTGCCCGTCTACGCGAAGCCGCAGGAAGAGGGCGCCGCGCCGGACACCCTCATGCTGTTCACGTCCGCGCCCGAGATCGCCGCGCTGGACACCACCCTGGAGGTCCGTTCCGCACCGGCCCGCCAGGCGCTGCGCTTCGCCCTCGACGCCGGGGCACGGAGGATCAGCATCAACGCCCGCCCTCCGGTGGCCACGCTGACCGCCGACCAGCTCCGCGACCTCCTGGCCCTCGTGGAGACCGAGCCGGGGCGGGCGGGGGCCGCCGGCGGCGGGACCGAACAGGGTCCGGCCGGGAGCTGAGACCGGGCGGGCCGGTCAGCCCGTGGTGGGGGAGGCCTGCGCGGGGACCGGCCCGGCCGCGAGGCAGTCGGCGCAGATGCCCTGGTAGACGACGTCGGCGGTGAGCAGCTGCATGCCGTGGTGCTCGGAGGGCGTGAGGCACGGGGCGTGGCCGACAGCGCAGTCGACGTCGGCGACCGTTCCGCAGCGCACGCAGTACGCGTGGTGGTGGTTGTCCCCCGTGCGGGTCTCGTACCGGGCCGGCGACGCGGGCGGCTCGAACTTGCGGAGCATGCCGACGGTCGTGAGGTCGGAGAGGACCACGTAGACGGACTGGAGCGTGATCGCCGGCAGCACCGTGCGGACGTCCGCGAGGACGTCGTCTGCGGTGGAGTGCGGGCGGCGGTCCACCGCATCGAGGACGGCCAGCCGCTGCTTGGTGACCCGGCGGCCGTGGGAGCGCAGCAGGTCCGACCACGCGGTGGCCCAGGCGGTGTCCGGTGCGGGGCGTTCCGTTGTCTGCATCCTTCCACCGTAGCGTTATCACGATGGACTCACAATAGCGGTGCTCGTCCGTGCCCAGTGCGTACGTCATGGTCAACCCCTCGTGACCGTTCTGGTCGCATCGGCGGTCATCGGCTTTCACCGGTCTCTGACCTGCGCATACGATGTGCGCGGGGGATGGGGATCCGGCACCGCCGTCGTGGCGTGCTCGCCCGCGGGCCGGACGGGACGTTCCCGAAGCTCTTTCTCGCCGAACGACCGCGACCACCACGGAGACACACATGACGCGTCCTGCCCACGCCCGCTCGAACGGCCCCACCGGCGAGTCGGAGGCGTCCCGCGACGACGTCCTCCTCGACGCCGTCCACTCCGGGGACGCCGACGCCTTCGGGGTGCTGCGGGAGAGGTACCACGGCACTGCCCTCGCGGTGGCGCGGTCGCGGACCGGCAGCGCGGAGGAGGCGGAGGGCGTCGCCGCGGCGGCTCTCGGGCGGATCGAGCAGATCGTCGGCGAGGGCGGGGGGCCCCGTGCCTTCCTCGGCGCCTTCGTCGTGTGGATGGTCGGGCGGGAGGCCGACGGCGGCACGCGGCCGGTCGCGCTGCCGGACGATCCCGCGGACCCCGCGTCCCTGGTCCGGGTCTTCAGCGGCCTGCCCGCCGAGTGGCAGAACTTCCTCTGGCGCACCGAGGTGCTGGGCCACAGCGCCCGCCGGGCCGCGGCGGCGCTGGGGCTCGGCGCGGTCGCTGCCGCCGGTCTGCATCGCGACATGGTCCGGGGGCTGCGGGGGCTCTACGGCCGGGCGGCGGCGGACCGGGTGGCGGGAGCGGACTGCGCGGAGTTCTCCGGCGAGCTGCCCCACTTCGTCCGCGGCACCCGCGGGCAGCGGAGCCGGCGGGACGTCAAGGCGCACCTGGACGGGTGCGCGCGCTGCACCGCCGAGTACCTGAGCCGTCAGGACGTCGGGACGGGCCTGCGCACCTGGACGCTCCCCGTCCTGGCCGGCCTGCCGCTGTGGGGAACCGAGGCCCTCGAGCTCACCAACAGCATTGCTGGTGCCGAGCCCGGCGCGGCCGCCGGAGCCGGTGCCGGGAAGGGCGCCGCCGCGGCCGGTGCGGGCGTTGCCGCGGGGGTCACCGCCGCCGGGGCGGGAGCCTCCGTTTCCCGCACGGACGGTGCCGCGGGGACCTCCCCGTGGTCGGGCCGCAGGGCGAAGGTCCTCCTGGGCGCCGGGGCCCTGGCGACCGCCGTGGCGGTCGCCGCGGTGGCCGTGTCCGGCGGGGAGGACCCCGTCCCGGGCGCCGGCAGTCTCGCCGCCGAGCAGGCGCCGCGCACCGCCGAGGACCTGGAGAGGCCACGCGCGGACGACCCGGCGGCCGGAACCGAGGACGCGGACGACGACGCCGCGGCCGGAGTCTCCGCGTCGGGGCGCGACGGGAGCTCGTCCGGGTCGGACGGCGCCGCGGTCGAGCAGGACCCGCCCGGCGCTCCGGTCGGAGCCCCGGTCGACGCCGCGGCCGGAGCGCTCCAGGGCGGTGCCGGGCCGGAGGCCGCGGCGCTCGTGGCCGACGCCGACCGCAGCGGCGACGCCGCGGGCGGGGCGGCGGTCGACGCCGACGGTGTCCCTGTGGACGCGTCGGATCCCTCCGGGGGCGGCGGGGCCGCCCGGCCGGGGACGGGCGAGGGACGGCCGGCTTCCGTGCCGGGCGGGTCCCGGACCACCGAGGCCGGCACGCCCGGCGCGGCGTCGACCGGTGGCGCGGCGCGGGACACGTCCACCGGGGGCGCTCCGGTGAGCGCTCCGCCGGCAGAGAAGGCGGACGCTCCCTCACCGGCGCGGGGCCCGCGCAACCCTTCACCCACGCCGGCGCTGGAGGGCTCCCTGCCGACTGTGACCCCCAGTCCCGCCCCGTTCCAGGCGCCGGTGCCCCCGGCCCTGACCATCGGTCCTCCCAACGATCCCGCGCGTCCCGGTGCCGCTCCCGGACACGGACGCCAGCGCGCGGACCAGGGGGCCGACACCCGCCGCGAGCACTCGCGGCGACAGCGGGAGTCCGGCTGGAGCGACGCCCGGTCCTCCGAGCGGGGGCACGCCGGTCGTCATGACCGCGACCACCACCGGGGTCAGGACGGCAAGCCCGGTCGCCCCCACCGGGGCGGCGATCATCGGGGGGACCACACCCACCGCTGAGCGCAGGTCCTCGCCGGCGCCTCCAGGCACCCCGGCGCCGTCCGGCAGCCCTGTGTTACGAACGGGAACCCCTCGTGACAGGCGAGCGTGCCGGGCCCCGTCGAGGCGCTCTACCATGGGTTCGGGGGACCGGGGGGTCCACAGTCCGAGAAGCCGCGCGCCGTCGGCGTGCGCGTCGTCATCGTCATGCCGGGGGCCGCGACCTCGCGGCACCGCTCCCGGGTCGCCCGCACCGCAAGGTGTCCGAGCGTTCCCGAGACCGACGGAGATCCCATGACGCGCACGACCGAGGCGCTCGCCCAAGGGCGCACCCCGCGCACCGACGAGGAGCTGCTCGCCGCGGTGCGGGCGCAGCACCCCGACGCCTTCCCGGACCTGCGGGACCGGCACTGGCACACCGCAGTGGTCGTGGCCCGGCTCCACACGCCGAGCCGCCAGGACGCGGAGCAGCTGGCGGGCACGGCCTTCGACCAGGTCCTCGCGGAGATCGGTGACGCGGGCGGCGACGAGGACGGTCCGGGGGTGTTCCTGCGGGCACGGCTGGTCGCCGTCGTCGGCCGGGCCGGCGTGGAGCGGGACGGCGCGGCCGGGACGGTCGCCGGCATCTACCTCGGCCTCCCGGCGTCCTGGCAGGCCGTGCTGTGGCACCTCGAGATCGAGGCCCTCGGACTCGAGCGGACGGCCGCGGTGCTCGGGCGGAGCCCGGCCGCCACCACCGCGCTGCACCTCGAGGCCCGCGCCGGGCTGCGGGCCGCCTACCGCCGGACCCGGCAGGACCTCGCGACCCTCCCCGGGTGCGCGGACTGCGCGGCCGACCTCGGGGCCTTCGCCGACGGCGGCCTGTCCGCGGAGCGGACGCAGGCCGTGCAGCTCCACCTCGTCGAGTGCCCCCGCTGCACCGCCGACCACCTGTACCTCCAGGACACCGAAGCAGGCCTGCGCGGCTGGCTGCTGCCCGTGCTCGCCGGGGTGCCGCTGTGGGGCCACCGGACCGACGAGCTCGTGGAGCTGGTCCGGACCGCAGGGCGGATGAGCGCCGGACGCCTGGGGGCGGCTCCGGGCACCGACGTGGCCGGAGGCGCCCTCGCCGCCGTCCACGTCACCCGGCGGGGCCGGAAGGTGCTGGTCGGCGCCGGCGCCCTGGCGGCCGCCGCGGCGCTCGCCGGAGTCGCCGTGACGGGCTTCGGCGGTCTCGGTGACGGGACGACACAGGCCGCAGGACGCGTCGGCGGCTCCGGCGCGACGACACCCTCCGCCTCCGCGCCTCCCATCCCCTCCGGGGCCGACGACGACGCGGTGACGACGGCCCGCGGTTCCGGTGCCGCGGTGTCCCGCGGCGCCCGCGGGGTGCTCTCCCTGCCGACCTCCGAACCGTCCCCCGGTCCCCTGACCGAAGCCGCGGCCGAGGCCCGGACCGCCCGCGCGGTCGGGACGATCACCGCCGCCGCCACGGCGGACGGGACGGCCGCCGGCTCGGGGCAGGCCGGCGCCGAGCCCGGTGCGTCGACCGGCCGTCGCACCGAGGCGGCCCCCCGCACACCGGGGAGCATCCAGGTCGACGCCCGTGCGCCGCGGCCCGCGGCGCCGGGCGCAGAGCCGTCGGGCGCGCAGTCCTCGGGCGGCGGCGCCACCGGCGGCTCGCCGGCAGCCGGTGGCGGGGGCAGCGCTCCCGCGTCGCCGCCCGCGGGCAACGGCGGCATCCCGCCCGGGGACACGCCGCTCGAGCAGCCCCCGGCGGCTGAGACGCCGGCGCTCGGGGACACCCCGGTCGAGCAGCCCCCGGCGGCTGAGACGCCGGCGCCCGAGGATCCGGTCGTTGAGACGCCCGTAGAGCTCCCGGCGACGGAGACTCCGGTGATCGAGGCGCCGGTGACCGGGTCTCCCGGGGCCGAGGCCCCGGCGACGGATGCCCCCGCGACCGTGCCTCCGGCGACCGTGCCCCCCGCTGACGAGGGTCCGGCGATCTGAGCACCCGTGCCGGTGACGCCGCCGGCACCGGTGCCGGCGGTGTCACCGCTCCCACGCCCGGCGGGTGACCGCGGATCGCGCACACCCGCGGAACGACAGGAGGCTCGGAGCCGGCTGGGAGATCTCTGGACCTCGCCCGGCCCGGGAAGACGGGCGCCGCCGGCGGAGTTGTGCCCAACGGAAGACTCGCGTCCCCGATGAAGGAGCCACACCCGCGATGCACAACCACAACAACGGGCTCAAGACCGTCCTGCTCCTCGGCGGCTTGTGGGCGGTGCTGCTGGCCATCGGATGGGTCGTGGCGAGCGGGACGGGAAGCAGCGTCTTCATCTGGGTCTTCGCTCTGATCGGTCTGGCGTCCACGGCGTACAGCTACTGGAACAGCGACAAGCTCGCGCTGCGCTCCATGCGCGCCATCCCGGTCACCGAGCAGCAGGCACCCGGGTACTACCGGATCGTGCGGGAGCTGTCGCAGCGGGCGGACCAGCCGATGCCCCGCCTGTTCATCGCCCCGACGATGAGCCCCAACGCGTTCGCCACCGGGCGCAACCCGGAGAACTCGGCGGTGTGCGTGACCGAGGGCATCCTCCAGATGCTCGACGAGCGCGAGCTGCGGGGCGTGCTCGGCCACGAGCTGATGCACGTCTACAACCGGGACATCCTCACGTCCTCGATCGCCGCGGCCGTGGCCGGCATCATCACGTCGGCCGCGCAGTTCCTCCAGTTCACGGCCATCTTCGGCGGCGGGCGGGGCGAGGACCGCGGCAACCCCCTGGTGGGGCTGCTCCTGGCCTTCCTGGCGCCGCTCGCCGCGACCGTCATCCAGCTCGCGGTCTCCCGCACACGCGAGTACGACGCCGACGAGGACGGCGCGCAGCTCACAGGGGATCCGCTCGCGCTGGCTTCGGCCCTGCGCAAGATCGAGATGGGCGCGACCGCCCGGCCGCTGAACCCCGCCGACCAGAAGCTCGTCAACACCTCGCACCTCATGATCGCCAACCCGTTCCGGGGCGGCGGTGCGGCAAGCCTGTTCCGTACCCACCCACCGACCGCGGACCGTGTGGCCCGGCTCGAGGGCATGGCGGGGATCGGCCGCCGCTGATCCG